>VGYY01000044.1 GCA_016872815.1 Planctomycetota bacterium | reverse complement strand
CGCGCGGCCGGAACCGCGCCATGGATGCTCGCGGTCGGCCAGCGTCTCGTCGGGCGCTCCTTCGCGGGCAAGGACTGCATCGAGCAGATGCGCGGCGCGTTGCGCGAGGCGCTGAGTGCCGCCGCGTCGCGGTGCGCCAGCGGCGGTTTCCGGCGAACCCGGCCGAGCTGCAGGATCCGCGGTTCAACTTCGGCGAGTTCGCCGCGCGGATCCGCGCGCTGCCCGCCACCCCGCGCTGACCCGCGCTGACCCGCGACGGACCGCGGCGCCGCGCCACGGAACCGGACCGGGCGCGGCGCGCTCAGAGTCGCTGCAGCCAGCGCCATTCGGGGTGGCGCTGCTGGAAGCGGCCGAAGGCCAGGCTGACCGGCGCCAGCACGGCGAGGCAGAGCAGCCAGCCGAGCCAGACCACCGGCAGCGCGAAGCCGCAGCCTGGCGGCAACTCGCTGCCGAGGGTCAGCGGGTTCACGCTGTCCCATCCGATCGGCTGGCCGGCGATCGCCTGGAACAGCCAGGCGCACAGGTGCACCGCCGGCCATTGCAGCACATAGAAGCAGAGCGGCACGCGGCCGAGCGCGACCAGCCCGCGCAACGGAGCGCGCAACGGCCCGCCATCGGTCCCGGCTGCAGCACGGCCGAGCGCACCCAGCAACAGCAGCGCCGGCCCCAGCGTCATCAGCAGGTAGGCGAGCGACGGCGGGTACTTCTCGACGCGCAGGAACGAGAAGAACGTCTGCAGCGGCGTTGCCTGCGTCGACCATGGCCCCGGATCGCCGTACCCGTTCGCTGCGCGCAGCGCGAGGAACAGCAGCGTCGCGGCTCCGCCGAGCGCCACCCGCGCGCCGCCCGGCCGCCGGCGACGGCCCTGGCGAGCGCTCCGTACGGCTCCCGGGCCACCTTCGTGCCGCCCGATCTGCGATCTCGACGCGAGGTCCATTCCCGGCTAAACCGTTCAAACCGGGCACCACGCCGGGTGCCGGTGAGGAGTCGCCGTGACCGTGCAAAGACCCGCCGCCAGTTTCCTCAGCCCGCGCGACCTCGCCGCCGCCATCGGCGCGTCGGAGTCGTCCATCAAGCGGTGGGCCGATGCCGGCGAGATCGCAATTGCGCGCACTCGGGGTGGCCATCGCCGCATCCGCGTCTCCGAGGCGATCGAGTGGATCCGCCGCCACGGCCACGAATTGCAGCGGCCCGAACTCCTCGGCCTGCCCGACCGCGCACGCCGGCTGGAGGCGCGCCCCGTCGCGGAACATGCCTCCCGGCTCGCCGGCTTCCTCACCGCAGGAGAGCAGGACGAGGCGCGCGCGACCGTGCTCAACGCCTGGCTCGGCGGACTCCCGATCGAGCGCATCGGTGATGAGTTGCTGCAACCGGCGCTGGCGACCGTCGGCGAACTCTGGAACCGCGGCCCGGACGGCATCGCCCTCGAACACGCCGCGACCGAGTCGATGCTGCGCGCGCTGCACGAGATCCAGCGCCTGATGCCGTCGGCGTCCGGCCCGCCGGCGCTCGGCGGCGGACCCGGCGGCGACCCCTACCAGCTGCCGAGCCTGCTGGTGGCGCTGACGCTGCAATCGATGGGCTGGCGCACGGTGAACCTCGGCGCCGACGTCCCCTTGCCGGCACTGCTGGCGGCGTGCGACCGGCTGCGACCGCAGCTCGTCTGGCTGTCGCTGTCTTCGATCGCGGCCGACGACGCGCAAGCGACGTACGTTCGCGCCGCGGCGGCGGCGATCGCCTCCCGCGGCGCGAGCCTGATCATCGGGGGGCGCGCGATGGACCCGCTTCCGGCGAATCGCGAGACGACCAGAAGCGCGGTGGTCGAATCGGCGGCGACCCTGGTCGAACTGCGGCAGCGGATCGAGTCCCTGCCGAAGCGATGACCGGGACTCCGTCAGGCCCGCGGCGCGTCTTCGTCACCGGCGCCAGCGGGTACATCGGCGGTCGCCTGGTGCCGCAGCTGCTGGCCCGCGGGCACACGGTGGTCTGCGCGGCACGTGATCCGCGCAAGCTGCAGTGCCGTGCCTGGGCGAGCGCGCCGGGCGTGTCGATCGCGACGATCGATCTCGCCACGGGATCACCCGAGGCTGCGATGAGCGGTTGCGGCGCGGCGTACTACCTGGTGCACTCGATGACCAGCGCCGGCGACGCATTCCGCCATCGCGACCTCGAACTGGCCGCGACGTTCGCCGCGGCGGCGCGCCGCGCAGGCGTCGGTCGGATCATCTATCTCGGCGGCCTTGGCGAGATGGGCGACGGGTTGTCGGAACACCTGGCTTCGCGCCGCGAAGTCGAGCACACGCTGGCGGCCGCGGGGGTGCCGCTCACCGTCCTGCGCGCCGCGATGATCATCGGCTCGGGCAGCGCGTCGTTCGAGATCCTGCGCTACCTCGTCGAGCGGCTGCCGGTGATGGTCACCCCCCGCTGGGTCACGACCGAATGCCAGCCCATCGCCGTGGCCAACGTAATCGAGCACCTCGTGCGCTGCCTCGACGTAGACGCCACGATTGGCGCGACACTCGACATCGGCGGTCCCGACATCCTCGACTACCGGTCGCTGATGCGGGTGATGCAGGAGGAGCTCGGCGTCGCACGCCGACTGGTGATCCCGCTGCCGATCCTCACGCCGCGGCTTTCCTCGCTCTGGATCCACCTGGTCACGCCGATCAGCCACGCGATCGCCCGCCCGCTGGCGGAAGGCCTGCGCAACCGCGTCATCTGCCGCGACGACCGCGCCGTGCGACTGATGCCATTCGAGCTGCTCACGGCGCGTGCCGCGATCCGCCGCGCGCTCGAGCATCAGTCGTCCTCCGCGGTGGAGACCTCCTGGAGCGACGCCGGTCCGATCCCGGGCGACCCCGACTGGGCCGGCGGCCGCGTCTTCGTCGATCGAAGGGAGTGCACCATCCGGGCGGATCGGGCGCAGGTGTTCGCCGCGGTCTGCCGGATCGGCGGCGGTCACGGCTACTACGCGGCCGACCTGCTGTGGCGGGCGCGCGGCTGGATCGACCGGCTGGTCGGCGGGCCGGGGCTGCGGCGGCGACGGCGACACCCCGACGTCGTCCGCTTCGGCGAAGCGCTCGACTTCTGGCGGGTCACCGGCCTCGAACCCGGACAGCGGCTCGAGCTGCGCGCGGAGATGAAGCTGCCGGGGCAGGCCACGCTCGAGTTCACGCTCGCGGATGGCGGCGCCGACGGCGGCACGCGACTGATCCAGACCGCGCGATTCCGGCCGCGCGGGCTCGCCGGGCTGCTGTACTGGTGGGCGATCGTGCCGCTCCACGCGTTCGTCTTCCGCGGGATGCTGGACGGCATCCGGCGCCATGCCGAGCGTGCGGTGATCCGCGTCGTCGCCGGCTGATCAGCGCGCGGGTGAACCGGAACCGTCCGCCAGCGCCCGCGCGGCGCGGTCGAGCTCCACCATCCGGCCGGCGGAGTAGCCGCGGTCGTGCTGCCAGCAGACCCTGCCCTCGGCATCGAGCAGCAGGATGCGTGCGTTGCGATCGACCGAGCCGCCGGTGAAGGCCTGCATCCGCTCGGCGTCGTCACCGTACAGCGTGACCACGCTGCACCAATCCTCGCTCGGAATGCCGCTGCGCATCCCCGAGTCGATCACGCCGGCGAACATCCCAGGGATCATTCCCTTGATCGTCGGCAGTTCGAGAACCTGCACCGGCGTCGCCGACTGCAGCAGGCCGAGCAGCCAGCGATCGCAGTCGAACTGCGACTCCATCAGGTAGCCGACCAGCAGGACCGCGGGTTTCCCGGCGAGGTCGCGTGGCAATTGCCACTCCTTGCCGTCGAGCGCCTCGCCCCGCAGCTCGGGCAGCGACGCCCCGACCGCCGCCGGCTGCGGTGCCGGTTTGGCGGAGCGGCAAGCAGTCACGCCAAGCCCGGCTGCAATCGCGGCCGCCGTCACGAGCAGCTTCCAGCGCATGGCCAGCATCTCCATCAGGCGAAACCAATGAAAAAGGGGGCGTCGTCAGGTGCGCATCATGGCGCGGTCCCGGACGACGCCCCCTCGGGGGGGAACCTCTGCTAACGGCCGATCACTTCGCCGACGGCAGCAGGACGGCGTCGATCACATGCACGACGCCGTTGGCGGCATCGAGGTCGACGGCGACGAGACGGGCGTCATTCACCGCGGCACCCTTCGCGTCCTTGCGGATCGCCAGAGGCAGCGCGGCGAGCGACTCGGCCTTGCCCGCGGCGAGCGCTCCCGCGGAGTAGACGCGGCCCTTCACCAGGTGGAGCTTCAGGATCTGCGCGAGCTTGTCCTTGTTCTCCGGCTTGAGCAGTCCCTCGACCGTCCCCGCCGGGAGCTTGGCGAAGGCTTCGTCGGTCGGCGCGAACAGGGTGAACGGCCCCTCCTTCACCAGCACGTCGGCCAGCCCGGCGGCCTTCGCGGCCGCGAGGAGCGTCTTGAACGTCCCGGCTTCCGTCGCCGTCGCGACCAGGTCCTTCGTCGACGGCAGGATGACGCGGTCGAGCACATGGATCACGCCGTTGCTGCAGTCGATGTCGGCGGCGACGACGCTCGCGCCATCGACCCGGACACCGCCCTCGTCGATCCGGAAGTCGATCTGCTGTCCCTGCACCGTCACGGCGCCGGTCAGCGTGACGACGTCCTTGGCGAGCCACTTGCCCGGCACGACGTGGTAGGTCAGGACCGCTGCCAGCTCGGCCTTGTTCTCCGGCTTGAGCAGGCGCTCGACCGTCCCCGCCGGGAGCTTGGCGAACGCCTCGTCGCTCGGCGCGAACACGGTGAAGGGCCCCTTGCTCTTCAACGTGTCGACCAGTCCGGCGGCCTGCACCGCCGCCACCAGGGTCTTGAAGTTGCCGGCCTTCACCGCGGTGTCGACGACGTCGGCACCGGGCGTCGTCATCGCGACGGTCGCACCCAAAAGCAGCGCACTGAACATGGTCGGATCCTCCTTGAGGTCGAAGGGCGGGGATCGCCGCCGCAGGCGCCTCTCCTTAGAAACGTTCAACTCGTTCAATCCTACGATTCAACCGTCCAATTCGTTCACGATCTTTCTCTTTTTTTCTCGTCGAGTTCGATGAGCGGAAAGCGACCCCGCACCCTCCTTCCACCCACCCTCCAAAGCCGTAAGGCAGACGCTGCGGGACAACCCATCGCGGAATCGCTGCTCGGACGGCTGCTGGTCAGGCTCGGCCTCATCTCCGAGTGCCAGCTCGAAGACGCGCTCGCGAGGCAGCGTCGCGCGAAGCCGCACTGCCCTCTCGGCGCCGTGCTGATCGAGATGGGGCTGATCAGCGACGCCACGCTGCGCGGCGCGTTGACCATCCAGAGCCGGAAGGGCGCCGGCAAGCCCGCGGTGAAACGCGACGACACCACGCTGCGCGACCGGTTGGCGAGCGCGCCGCTCTCCGAGTTCCTGAAGGTCGCGCGCGAACTCGACGCCGCCGACCTCCATCTCGGCACCGGCCAGCCGCCGATGATCCGCGTGCGCGGCGATCTGCGCGCTCTGCCTCTGCCACCGCTCGAAGCCGCTCGGTGCGAGGAACTGCTGCTCGGCGCCCTGACGGCGTCGCAACGCGAACACCTCGCCAGGGATCTGAGTCTCGACTTCGCGCTGGAGGACGCCGTCTCGGGCCGGTTCCGGTTCCACCTCTTCCGCGCCGCCGGCGCACTGTGCGGCGTCGGCCGCGCGATCGCCGACGCGCCATGGAAGTTCAGCAAGCTCGGCCTGCCGCAGTCCGTCGCCGCGCTGTGCAATGCCGACCAGGGCCTGGTGCTGATCACCGGCACCGTCGGCGCCGGCAAGTCGACGACGCTCGGCGCATTGCTGAACGAGATCAACCGTACCCGCCGCGTCCACATCGTCACCATCGAGGATCCGGTCGAGGTGCTGCATTCTTCGGACAAGGCGCTCGTCTCGCAGCGCGAGGTCGGCGCGCACACCCGCGACTTCGCGAGCGCGCTCCGTGCGGCGTTGCGCGAGGACCCCGACGTCATCGTTGTCGGCGAGCTGTGCGACCCCCAGACCACGGCGATCGCGCTGGCGGCCGCCGAGACCGGCCACCTGGTGCTCGGCACGCTGCACACCGGCGACGCCGAACGGTCGATCCACCGCATCCTCGACCAGTTCCCGCCGCACCAGCGCGACCACGCGCGAACGGTGCTGGCCAACGTCCTGCGCTGCGTGATCAGCCAGCAGTTGGTCCCCACCGCCGACCAGCGCGGGCAGGCGCTGGCCGCCGAGATCCTGCGAGTCACGCCGGCCGTCGCCAACCTGATCCGAGAGGACCGCGTCCACCAGATCCGGCAGTCGATGCAGCTCGGGCGGCGCGATGGCCAGGTGCTGATGGACGACTCGCTGCAGGCGCTCGTGACCGCACGCACCATCACGCTGGACCAGGCGTTGCTGCACTGCCATGAGCCCGAGCGTTTCGCCCAACCGGTCGGAGCCAAGTGAGATGCTCGACGTCGCCGCGCTGTTCGATCAGGTCGTCGCCCGCGATGCTTCCGACCTCCATCTCCGCGTGGGGCAGGTGCCGCGCATCCGTGTCCACGGCGAGCTGCTGCCGGCGCCGGGCGCGCCACGCACGACGACGACGCGCACCTCGTCGCCGCGCAGTTCGAGCTCGACGCCCAGCTCCGGCTCGAGGCTGCGCGCCGTGCCGCCCGTCTCCGCGGAGCCGGCGGCGGAGTCGAGCGGTTCGCTCCAGCCGGCGGAAAGGCCGACGCCGACACCACTCGACAAGAGCGTCTCGTCGCGAAGCAGGGAGTGGTAATGAGGCCAACCGGGCGCCGCCAGCGCGACGAACGCGGTCCGCGCAGCGTCGCCACGCAGGCAACGCAGTTCGCGCGCCGGGCGCGACGGCAGCGCCGGTCGCGGCAGGTGGTCATCATCGACCGCCAGCGCGAACTCGATGGCGGTCGCGGCCGACTCGACCGCGGCGCCGGCGACGTCCGGCGGCGCGGCGGTGAAGAGGACCAGTTCGATCGTGGCGATCGTCACGCTCGGCAGCGCCGCCAACTGCGTCGTGATCGGCGCGACCACGCCATCGGACTGCGTGCTGCGCCGCCACGACGCCGACGAAGACACCCCCGGGAGCTGCAGCCGGACCGGTTCGATCGCCGGCGGCGCGGTGCAGGCGGCGAGCAGGAGGAACGCGAGCGACGACGAGGGCGGGCGCATGACCGGTCCAACGGGGGGCGCGGATCAAAGACGACCCGCGGCCGGCGCTCAATCGGCGTTCGGACGGCAGAATCGCGGCGCCCTGCCGGATCGGAGACGTCGCCATCAGATCGCCGCCGCTGCCTGCCCCGATCGCCGTGCTGCTGCTCCTGCTGGCCGTACTGCAGGAAGTGCCGCCGACGCCCCCCGCTGCGCAACCACCGGCCCCCGCCGCGATCGACGCCCCGAAACCGCAGGTCGCGTGGCGTGGCGGCTTCGAGGAGTGCCTGCAGCTCGCGCGCAGCGAGCAGCGCCCGCTGCTGGTGCTGTTCCACCCGGAGAAGGACGCCGCCGCCGATGCCTCCGCGACCAAAGTGTGGCGCGACGACAAGATCGTGGCGAAGACGGCGCCGTTCGTCTGCGTGCTGGCCGACGGCGCGACGCACGACGAGGCCGAGGCGCCGGATGGCGGGAAGACCTGCCAGCGCTGGGGTGGCACTTCGTGCGGCGCCCACCAGCAGGCGTTCGTGCCCGCGGCGCGCGAGTTGATCGACGGCGCCACTTCCGTGCTGCCGCAATTGGTGCTGTGCACGGGCGAGGGGCGCGTGCTGGCGCGGCGCGCGTTCGCGCTGAGCGTCGCGCAGCTCAGCGACCTGCTCGACGACACGCTGCGGATGGTGGGCGGACCCGGGGGAGCGGGTGCTGCCGATCCGGCGGCCGATGCGGCGCGGGTCAGCCGGGCGCTGGAAGAGGTGAAGAGGGCGAGCTCGACCCGCAAGGCGGAGGCGCTCAAGCCGGCGCTCGAGCTCGGCAGCGCCGCAGCGCGCGACGTCCTGCTCGAGTACGCGCGCAAGGGCGATGACGATGCGACGCGCGCGGAGGTGATCGCGGCGATCGCCGCCACGGGCGACTACCTCGTGCTGGAGCCGCTGCTCAAGCTGGCGAAGGAGCGGCAGGAGTTGATCGCGCTGGCGGCCATCGACGCGCTGGCGAAGCTGCGCCTGCCCGAGGCGCTGGAGGAGCTGCGCAAGCTGCTGCCGCGCTACACCGGCAACGACCAGGGCCGCGTACTGCGCGCACTGGCCGCGTGCGGTCCGACCGATGCCGCGGTGCGTGAGCTGCTGGTGAAGAAGGCCAAAGGCACCGACCAGAACATCCGCGCCCACGCGTTGATCGGCATGGGCGCGCTGGCGCCGACGCCGGAGGTCGCCGCGCTGCTCGAGAAGGCGATCTTCGACCGCCTCACCGTCGCACGCGCCTGCGCCGTCTACGCCGCCGGCAAGGGCCGCTACGAGGCGTGCCGCGAGGAACTCGGCAAACAGGCTGCCGGCGAGACCCGCGTCGACCTGAAGGAACTGGCCCAGACCGCGCTCGACCACCTCGATCACGTACCGGACGATGCCGAGTGCTGCAACCTCGACAGCAAGCTCGGCAACTTCATCGCGCTCGGCGAAACGCGGCGCTGACCCCCCGCCCAGCCGCCAGCGGCCACGGGCTCGGCCGGCCGCCGCACGAGCGCAGCGCCGCGTTCCCCCCGGTGAACTCCACCTTGGTCGGCGGAACGGGCCGTCGTCGCTCCTCGCATCCGCCCGCCCGGCGCGGCGCCGTGCTCGGTCGGGACTGGTGAAACCGCTTCGAGGAACATCGCCGCACCAATCGGCCGGCTGGCGTGCATGATGTCGCCACCGGCGCTCCCGCCGGCAGGAGCCGAGATCCGATGGCGGTGACGAACGCGAAGAACCTCCTTGCCCAGCTCGAAGCCTGGGGCAGCGAGGGGGCGCGCCGGATCTACCAGTTGCAGGGTGCCGGGGAGAACTGCTTCGGGGTGCCGCTCGGGAAGCTCCGTCCGCTGGCGGAGAAGCTGAAGCGCGACCACGGCCTTGCGCTCGAACTGTGGGCGTCCGGCAACGTCGACGCGCAGGTCCTCGCGACGATGGTCATCGACCCGACGCGCCTGATCCCGCCCGAGGCGGAGCGGATGCTGAAGGCGTGCACGTGGTTCCGCTGCGCCGACGAGCTGATCAACAACGCGATCCTCGAGATGACCGGCCTCGACGTGCTGCGCGCCAAGTGGATCAAGGGCAAGCACGTGATGGTGGCACGCGCCGGCTGGAGCCTGATCTGCAATCAGGTGGCCGAGCACAAGGCCAAGGACCTCGACATCGACGCGCTGCTGAAGCTGATCGAGAACACGATCCTGAAGGCGCCCCTGCGCAAGCAGGAGATGATGAACCGCGCGCTGGTCGAGATCGGCGTGCACCTGCCGAAGCGGACCAAGCAGTGCATCGCGATCGGCGAGAAGCTCGGTCGTTTCGACACCCGCCCCACCCCGAAGGGCTGCATCCCGACCTACGCCCCGGAATGGATCGCGGCGTCGTTGGCGACCAAGAAGACCAAGTAGGCCCGCGGCGCCCACCAGCCGCGAGCGACCGCTCGCCGCTCCCGCTCAGCGTCATTCCGCCGGTAATTCCGTCGCAGCGACGATTCGCCGGACCGCCCGGCTCAGAGTGCCTGACAGAAGGTCCGCGGCGTTCGACCGTCTGCGGCCGCCGGCAACCTCGACGGCGACGGCGCCTGCGACCTGATCGTCGGCTGCGGCACGCGCTGGTTCGGGGCGTTCGTCGCTTCCGGTCGCGACGGCCAGCTGCTCGCGCGGCACGATCTGCCGGGCGAGAGCCTGTTCGGCACCACCGGCGCCGGCATCGGCGACCAGGACGGCGACGGCCATCGCGACTACCTGCTGGGCGCGTATGGCGCGGCGCCGGGCGATCGCGCCGAGGCCGGGCAAGTCACGCTGCACGCCGGCGGCCCGCGCGGCGCGGTGCGGATCGTCTCGATGCGGTCGCTGCTCGGGGGCGGGAGCTGATCCCTCCGGCAGGAACGGCGCCGCGGCGATCGCGGCTCGTGATCAGCCGGCGACCTCGCGCCGCCCCAGCGCCTTCAGCGCCGCGCGCAGTCGTGCCGCCGCGTCGTCGAGCGCGGCCGGCGACGGGTTCTTGTCGGCGTTGGCGAACTCCATGTGCTTCGGTTCGCGGATCGGGATGAGATGGAGGTGCACGTGGCGCACCTCGAGACCGACGATCGTGAGCCCGACCTTCTCCGGCCGGAACGCCGCCATCTGCGCCTTGCCGATCACCTGCGCCACGTCGAACAGGTGGCGCGACAGATCGACCGGCACGTCGAGCCAGTGATCGATCTCCTGCCGCGGGATCACCAGGCAGTGGCCCGGCTGGATCGGGTTGATGGTGAGGATCGAGAAGCACCGCTCGTCCTTCCAGACGAAACGCCCGGGGATCGCGCCATCGAGGATCCTGGTGAAGAGGGTGGGCATCGGAACGCTCCGGTTCGAGGAATCGATCGACCCGTCTGGAGGGCGCGGCGTCAGCGCGACTCGGCCATCGCCTGCGGTGAACTCGCATCGAGCGGCTTCGGCGCGACGCGACCGGGCGGCGGGTTCGCTCGCGGCCGGCCGCTCAGCTCCGCGACGAAATCGAGGATCCAGAGCGTCGGCGGATCGCCGGATGAGCCGAGCTCGCGCGCGATCGAACCGTGCGTCTTGTTCGGGAAGACGACCGTCTCGGCGTGCACAGCGGCGGCTTTCAATGCGTCGGCCAGCTTCTTCGTCGCCGCTCCCGAGTCGGGGTTGCGCCCCGCCACCAGCAGCAGCGCCGGCGGGATGCCGTTGCCGGCGGCCACATGGTTCACCGGCGATGCATCGGCCCACTGGCTCACATCGTCGCCGAACACCGGTTTCATCATCTCGACCGCGCCCGGCCGGTCGTCGCTGCGGTCGATCACGTCGTAGGCTGAACCGTCGATCAGGATCTGGCCGCGGATCAGCGACAGCGCGCGGCCGTGCTCGCCGAGCCAGCGCGGATCGGCGCTGGCCAGCGCCGCGAGGTGAGCGCCGGCCGAGTGGCCCATCACGAACAGCATGTCGGGATCGCCGCCGAAGGCGCGCGCATGATCGTGCAGCCAGCAGATCGCCGCCGCCGTGTCGCGCACCTGCGCCGGGTGCTTCCACTCCGGTGCGAGGCGGTAGTTGATCGACGCCAGCAGCAACCCGGCGCCGCAGAACGCCGGCGCGCGCCGCTCGATGGCGCCGCGCTTCTCGCCGGTCTGCCAGCCGCCGCCGTGGACGAACAGCACCAGCGGCAGGCCGCGCACCGGCGGCGCCGACTCGCCGAGCACGGAGGCGGGTGCGATGAGGTCGAGCGACTGCGCCGCCGGGTTGACGCCCTCGACGTCGGCGTAGCGCAGGTCGAGCCAGCCGCACATCGCACCGTCGGGCGAGCGGACCATCGGTGCGACGAAGCCGTCGCCATCGGGCGCGCCAAGCGCCGGCGATGCCAGGGTGGTCACGCCTTCGTGCAGCGGCACCGGTGGCGCCGCGGCGCACCCATGCAGCGCCACGACCACGAACGCGCCGCCGCTCCATCGCGCTCTCATCGCTTCTCCTCCTCCACCCGCACCACCGCGAGGCGGAACTTGCCGATCGGCACCTTGAACAGCCACTGAAAGAAGAGCCAGGTCATCAGAGCGAGGATGGCGCCGCCGCCGAGGACGGCGGCGATGTCGCCGAGGCGGCTCGAGGCGGCGGCGGGCGCGGCGCCGCCCGGCGGGGCCGAGTGGATCCACTGGTGCTCGAGGTGGCGCACGCTCGACAGCAGGGTCAGCAGCAGTGCGCCGCCGACGATGGCGGTCAGCACGCTGCGGAAGCAGAGCCCGACCCAGAGGAGGCGCCGCTCGCGGGTCGGGAGGGTCTCGAGCGGGACGGCGCGTTCGCTGGCGGGCATGGACGGCGCTCCTTCGCGGCCGGCCGCGCCTCAGCGCGGCCGCACCGCCCGCGTCGCAAGGTAGCAGGCGATCCGGCGATCGAGCGCGCAGTCCGGCTCGCGGTCCTCGTAGAGGCCGGTCAGGACGAAGCCGGCAGCGAGCTGGCCGCCGAGCTGCTGCTCGAGCGTGTGGCCGAAGCAGAGCGGCTCGTCGGCAGCGACGAAGGCCGCGCGTTCCGCCTCGGTGAGGTGGACCAGGTCGGAATAGGGCAAGGAGTGGCGTACGACCAGTTCGCCCTGCTCGAGCCGCTTCTCGTCGAACAGGAAGCGGACCGGCTGAGTGACACCGGCCAGCAGCACGCCGCCCGGTCGCAGCACGCGAAACGCCTCGTTCCAGACCGGTTGCGGATCGGGGACGAAGGCGTTCGAGCACGGATGGAACACGAGATCGAAGGAGCCGTCGCGGTAGCGCGAGAGGTCGCGCATGTCGCCCGATTCGAGCCGAAGCGCGAGGCCGTCGCGCTCCGCCACCGCACGATCCTGGCCGAGCTGCGCCGCCGAGAGGTCGTGCACGGTGACGCGCGCCCCCGCCGCCGCGAAGAGCGGTGCCTGCTGTCCGCCCGCCGACGCCAGCGCGAGCAGCTCGAGCCCGGCCAGCGGCGGGAACCAGTCGCGCGGCACCGGCTTCGAGGGAGTGAGGACGACGCTCCAGTCACCGCGCCGCGCCGCCGCGATCGCCGCCGCATCGACCGGCCGCGTCCAGCGATTCCCGCGGGCGACCTGGCGGTCCCAGGCAACGCGGTTCCAGTCGGCTGGATCGATCCCCATGCGCTCTCCGGCACCACGCATTCGCCGCTTCGCGGCGGTGTCGGCGACAATAGGCTGGCATGCAACGCACCCGCACGCAGTTCGAGGAGTCGGAGCGGCGCGACCTGGCGCCGTATGCGCTCAGGTCGGCCGACAGTCGCGGGCGGCGCCACGCCGAGCAAGAGGACCCGCACCGCACCGCGTTCATGCGCGACCGCGACCGGGTGATCCACTCCGGCGCGTTCCGGCGGCTCGAGTACAAGACCCAGGTGCTGGTCAACGGCACCGGCGACAACTACCGCACGCGCATGACCCACACGCTGGAGGTCGCGCAGATCGCGCGCTCGGTCGGGCGGGCGCTGGGGCTGAACGAGTCGCTGGTGGAGACGGTGGCGCTGGCCCACGACCTCGGCCACCCGCCCTTCGGTCACTCCGGCGAAGAGGAGCTGCGCGAGCTGATGGTCGGCCACGGCGGCTTCGAGCACAACGCGCAGGCGCTGCGGATCGTCGACCTGCTCGAGACGCCCTATCCCGGCCGCAGCGGACTCAACCTCACGTACGAGACCCGGAGCTCGCTGCTGAAGCACGGCACGAAGAGCAGCGGCCCCACCGCCGACGACCTCGCGCCCGAACCGCAGCCCTGGCTCGAGGCGCAGGCAGCCGACGCCGCCGACTCGCTCGCCTACATCTCGCACGACCTCGACGACGGGTTGCGCTTCGGCGTCTTCAGGGAGGAGGAGCTCGGCGAGCTCGGCCTCTGGCGGCGCGCGCGCGACGAAGCGCAGCGGCGCTATCCGGGCGCCTCGCGCGAACAGCTGCTCCGCCCGACGATCCACGCGACGCTGGCGTTGCCGGTCGCCGACCTGATCGCCGCCACTGACGCGCGGCTCCGCGATGCGGAGATCGACCATCCGCTCGCCGCGCGGCGCGCATCGTCGCGCCTGATCGCCTTCTCCGCCGAGATGGTCGAGATGCAGGCCGAGGCGAAGCGCTACCTCTTCAAGCGCTTCTACTACGCCGACCACGTGATGGCCGTCCGCCGCGAGGCGCGCCGCCAGCTGCGGGAGCTCTTCCTCCACCTCCACTCCCACCCCGAGGCGATGGCTGAGTGGGCGCGGGCGCGCCTCGTGCAGCCGCTTCCCGGTGACAGCGCCTGGCGCATCACCTGCGACTACGTCGCCGGCATGACCGACCGCTTCGCGCAACAGGAGTGGGAGCGGCTGGTCGCGCGGGATGGCGGGGCGGTGGAGCGGCCGCCGGAGTCGGGACGATGACGCCGGGTGCGGCGGCGCTGCCCGGCTGTCTGTCGCGGGCGATCCACAAGGCGCGTCCGGTGGTGCGGATCGAGCGTCGCGACGGACGGTTCGATCCGTGTCTTCGCTCTGCCGCACCGATTGGCGCCGACCGGGCGCATGGCGGTGCGCGCTGACGCTGCCGCCGGCCTTCCTGTTCGATGTCGCGACTGCGCCGGTGCAGTTCCTGGTGCGGATCGTCGAGCGGATCTTCAACGGCTTCGTCGGCGGCCTCTGCAGCGGCCTGGTGAGCGACCTCAACGTGCTGGTCGGCAACACCGAGGAGCCGACGAAGAACCTCACCGACGCCTGGGCCACCAACGCGAGGACACCGTCGGAAACCGAGTGAGGCGGCGCACTCCTCGCTGTCCGGGCTATTGGCGATCGGCGGGTGCCGCTCCCGCGGCGGCCGCCATCGCCGCTGCCGCGCGATCGAGGAACGAGTGCAACTGCGGCAACCCGATGCCCTGGTCGGTGTTGACCTGCAGCGCGACGGCCAGGCCAGCCTGCTCGTACCACGCGACGTCGGTGAGGTAGCCCGGGAACCAGCCGCTGTGGCCGATGGCGCGTTCGGCCGCGGACGCTGCACCGGCGACCTCCGCGGCAGGCGTGCCGCTCGCCGGCTCTGTCTCGCGCGAGCGGAGCTCACGCACGGTGCAGCCGAGGCCGTAGCGCTCGCCGGGCGTCAGCTTCGCGGTGACGCCAGCCGTCATCTCGGCACGACGCGCGGCAGGCAGCAGCGTGTCGCTCCCCCACAACGCGGCCGCGAACGTCGCCAGGTCGCCAGCATTCGAGACGAACCCGCCGCCGGTCCACTCGAACTGCGGATCGGCGCAGAAGACGCCGTCGACCGCGACTTCGGCGGGGAACGGAAAGGGACGGCCTGGCGCCGTGTAGCCGCTGACGAGGCCGACTAATTTCGGGGTGACGGCCGCTTCGGTCCGCGCGAGTCCGAGCGGCTCGATCAGCCTGGCGCGCGCGAGGTCGTAGAAGCTCTTGCCTGCCGCCGCCTCGAGCACCGCGCCAAGCACGATGTAGTTGGTGTCGGCGTAGCTCCACCCCTGGCCTGGCGCGAAGTGGACCGGCCGGTCGAAGACGAAGGCGAGGCGGTCCTCGACCGTCCACTCGACCTGCGGCGCGGCGCGCAGCTTCGCGATCGCGCCGGGCTGATCGAAGTACTCCGGCAGGCCGCTCGTGTGGTTCAACAACTGGCGCGCCGTGAGCGCCTCGCCGCTCGGCAGGCGGTCGAACCACGCGAGTTCGCCGATCGCGTCGCTGATCGGCGCATCGAGGTCGAGCTTGTGCTCCTCCGCGAGCTGCAACGCCACCGTCGCCACCAGCACCTTGCCGACGCTGCCGCTGAACATCCGTGCGGCGGGCGTCATCGGCGCCGTCGGCTCCTTGCGCGCGAGCCCCGACGCGACCACCACCGCCATCGTCGGCAAGGCGCTCGCGCGCGATCGCGACGCACGCTACGGCTCGGCGGCGGAGCTGGCGGAGGACCTGCGCCGGTTCCTCACCCACCGGCCGGTAGTCGCGCGACGCGGCTGCGGACCAGCACCGCCTCCTCGACCCAGCTGCCGGTGGTGTTGCGATAGACGTAGGCGCGCCCTGACTCGTTCCGCGCCGACGATTCGCCGGTCCCGCCGACCAGCAGCGCGTCTCCCGACAGCGCCACGGAGTTGCCGAACTTGTTGCGGGTGGAGTCGTGCGAGTCATGGAGCTTCTGCAACTCGACCTGGGCCGGAAGGGCGGGAGCGCTCGCCACTGCCGCGACGATCGCCGCCGCCAGCGTCGTGGCCGCGCGCCGCGCGCGGAACGAACGGGAATCGATCGGGCCGAAATCAGGCATGGCGAACTCCACGAAACTCGCTCCCCCACCACCGAAGCGACATCCGGCGGCTTCACCCGACATCTCCGACGACGATTCGGTGCGGGACGGTCGGAAGCCGACCGAGGCCGGCCCCGGGGGGAGGATCCGCGGCACCGGGCAGCGCACCTTGCCATCGGTCGCAGGTGGTCCTAGAACGCTCGGCCCTCATGACCAAGCGGCGCGACGACGGCAAAGGGCACCCGCCTGCGTCTGGCGACGCCGTTCCGGAGGCGACGCTGGCCGCGATCGAGCAGGCGCTCGGCCACCGCTTCCGCGACCGCGCGATCCTGGTCACGGCGCTGACCCATCCGTCGCTGATCGACGTCACCAAGGTCAGCTACGAGCGGCTCGAGTTCCTCGGCGACGCGGTGCTGGGCCTTGTGGTGGCCGAGCACCTCTACCGGCTGTTTCCCGATGCCAGCGAAGGGGAGCTGACGCGGATCAAGTCGTCGGTGGTCAGCCGCACCGCCCTGTCCCACCTCGGCAAGCGGCTGCGGCTCATCGAGCACCTGCGGATGGCGAAAGGGATGCACCAGCAGGGTCCGATCCCGCGGAGCGTGCAGGCGAACGCCGCCGAGGCGCTGATCGGCGCGCTCTACTGCGACGCCGGGATCGAGCCGGCGCGCACGTTCGTGCTGGAGCAGCTCGGCAGCCTGATCCGACGCAGCAGTTCGTCCAAGCGGCCGGCGACCAACCACAAGTCGCTGCTGCAGCTCCATACGCAGGAGCTCGGGCTCGGCACGCCGACCTATGAAGTGCTGACCACCCACGGTCCCGACCACGAGCGCACCTTCGAGGTGCGGGCGTTGCTGGGCAAACGCGCGTTCCCGAGCGCGTCGGGCGCCAGCAAGAAGAAGGCGGAACAGCGCGCGGCGAAGAACGCGCTGCGCGAGATGAAGGCGGAGGTCGCGCCGGAAGACGGCGACGACCGCGACGACGAGGTCAGCGCGGCGCGCGCTCGAGCTCGTCGGAACGTCTGATCCCGGAACGTCTGATCCTGGATCGGTTGTTCCGGTTCGAGCGGCGCGTGCCGTCGCCTCCGCGTGCTCAGTTGAACTTCGTGTACGTCCCGCCGGCGTCCTGCGCGATCCACTCGAGCAGCGGGAAGTCGCTGCCGACGGCGACGCAGTGGATCTTCAGGTGGCGGGTGGCGTTCCAGCTGGCGATGTGCTGGCGGATCAGCCCGAGGTCGGTGACCGTGCCGGCGCTCGGCTCGCCGTCGGTCAGCAGGAAGATGGTGTCGATGGTCGGATCGGAGAAGCCGAAGGCGAGCGCGTCGTAGATGTTGGTGCCGCCGCGCGAGCCGAGGTGCTCGACCCAGTCGATCGCCTCGGCGCGCGCCTTGTCGCTCATGGCGACCGCGCCGTCCTTCCACTTCTGCACCGCCGAATTGAAGGTGCAGAGATTGAACGACGCGCCGGGCTCGAGCGCGTTCATCGCCTTGACCAGCTCCTGCTTCACCACCTCCATGCGCGAGGCGAAGCGATCGTCCACCTTCACCGTCTGCAGTTGCTCGGCCATCGAGCCCGAGATGTCGATCACGAACAACACGTGGCGCGACTCGATCCTGACGCCGAAGAACCGCGCCACCGTCGTCTGCCGCAGCCGCTTGCGCTCGCGCTCGGCGACCTTCTTCTCCAGCTCAGCGGCAGTGATGAACGGGAGCGAGCGGCCGAGCGCCTCCCACCACTTCTGCCACGTCGCCGCGTCGGTGTCGTGTACCTCACCGGTCAGCCGGAACAGCGTCGCACCGAATTCCGCCAGCGTCCGCCCCTCCTCGCGCTGCATCTGCGCGACGATCGTGCCGACTCCATCCTTGTCGCGCAGCTCTTCCAGCGCCGCCAGCGCGATCAGCCGCGTCGACCAGTCCTCATGCGCGAGCGCCTGCCGGAACAGCGGGAGGTCGACGGCGCCGGGCGGGTCGGACAGCGCCTGCAGCGCGGCGTTGCGCAGGTCGCGATCGGCGCCGCCCGCATAGCCCAGCAGCCGCTTGCGCCACGCCTCGTTCGCCGCGCCGTGCAGCCGCGACAGCGCCGCCACCAGCACCGGCGCGTCGGCCCCGACCTTCGATTTCGCCAGCTGCTTCTCGAGCGGCTCGATCGCCTCGACGTCGCCGGTCTCGCCGAGGATGCGGATGGCGAGGCGGCGCACCTCGTCGTCCTTGTCGTCCGCCTCGCCGCGCACCTTCTTGCGCAGCTTGTCGTCGCCGGCGAGAAACCCGCGGGTGGCGTGCAGCGCGAACAGCCGCTCGTGCGGCTTGCCCTTGCCGACCATGCCGGCGAGGCGCTTGCGCAGGCCGTCGTCCTCGAGCGCCCCGACGAGCTCCCCCACCGCGGCGCGCAGGTGCTCGCCGGTCGTCGCCTGGGTCAGGCCGATCTCGATCAACGCCTCGGCCGACTTCGCCCCCTTCTTCTCCGCGAGGATCCGCGCCGCCACCGCGCGATCGGTCGGCAGCGCGTTCACCTGCTTCAGGGTGTCGAGCGCCAGCTCCGGCACGCCGACCGCGTCGCGCCGCGCCAGCTCCTCGAGCGCGATCCGCCGCAGGGCCCCCGAGTGGACGTCCTTGAAGGCCTTGATCAGCTCGCCATCCTTCAGCCCCTTCACGCGCGCCTCGAACGCGACCTCGCGCAGCTTCGGCTGGAGCTTCTCGTCGAGGAACAGCTTCTGGTACCAGTCGCCGTGCGCCGCCGGGTCGGCCAGCTTCCCGTGCAACCGCAGAGCGCGCTCGCGCGCCTGCGCCTGGACCGGCAGCTCGACGATGCGCTTCAGGTACGCGGGCGCCTGCCGCGTGCACGCCTCGAGCGCCGCGAACGCAGCATCCTGCAGCT
Source organism: Planctomycetota bacterium (assembly GCA_016872815.1). GTDB lineage: Bacteria > Planctomycetota > B15-G4 > B15-G4 > SIAN01 > SIAN01. Next base: position 808 of record VGYY01000044.1, on the reverse strand, counting down.
CGATCTCGGCCGCGTTCGCCGCCACCGTCGCCACGTGGTCGAGCGCGATCGGCGCGGCATCGCCGGCGCCATCGAAACCGGCCAGCGCCCGCAGCACTTCGCGCCGCATCCAGGTGCTGGCGAGCTTGCCGTAGAGGTCGACCAGCGCCTTCGCCGCGGCGGGAGTGCGCAGGAGCGCCAGCTTCGCCAGCAGCTCCGGATCGGCGTCGTCGCGCTGCGCCTCCAGTTCGGCGGCCAGCGCCGACTCGTCGCCGCCACCAGCCTGCCGCGTCATCGCCGGCGCCGGCGCCGCGAGCACTGCCGCGAGCACTGCCGCGAACATCGCCGCCACGACTGCCGTCGCGCCGTTTCGTCGCATCTTGATCGTGGTCCTCATCGCGCCGCGCACCGCCGCCACGTCGAGCCACCGCACGCCGCCGCGACCGGTCGCAACCGGATGGTAGCCTCCGGCGGATGAGCGTCCCGGCGCTGCCGCGTCCCGCGATCCCCGAGGCCCTGCTCGCCGTCGCGCGCGGCGAACGCGCGAGCGCCGTCGTGGCGGAAGTGTTCGGGTCGGCCGCCGCGCTGGCGCTGGCCGCGCTGCACGAGGCATGCACCGCCCGCCTGCTGGTGGTCGTCGCGCGCGGGAGCGATGCGAAGGAACTCGAGCTCGACTGGCGCGTGCTGGCGCCGGGACTGCCGCTCACGCGCCTGCCCGAACTCGAGCGCTTCGAGACCGGCACCGCCGAGGCGCGCCGCAATCGCAGCGAGCGCGAGAAGGCGCTGTCCGAGCTGCGCGACGCGCGCGGCCCGCGCGTCGTGCTCGCCT
>VGYY01000043.1 GCA_016872815.1 Planctomycetota bacterium | reverse complement strand
GGCCCGGCGCGCCGCTTCACCGACGACCTGCTCCACCAGCCGCCGCCTGACGCCGATCGGGCGCAGCTGGCGCGCGAGTTCTCGGCTGCGGTGGCGCAGGCGAACGGCCGCCACGCCGTGCGCTTCTCCGGCAGCGACGATCCGGCGGTGGGCGAGTTCGCCGTCGCCGCCGACGGCACGGCGACGGGCACCTTCCTCACCACCACCGGCGACTTCCGCTTCCTCGCCGGCCAGCTCGACCGCGGCTTCGCCGGCGAGGACGGCCTGGTCGGCTGCTGCGACGACGGCCAGCCCCACCATTTCCTCCGCCTCTCCTGCTTCGATGGCGCGCACGCGTTCCTGTTCAGCGCCGAACTGCTGGCCGATGGCGCGTTCGAGGGCGGGTTCTGGTCGGGCGACCGCTGGTACGAGCGCTGGACGGCGCGGCGCGATCCGGCGGCGGCGCTGCCGGACGGCTTCGCGCTCTCCCATGCGCAAGGCGCGGTGGCGCTGACCGACTTGGCGTTTCCGCAGGTGTTCGACCCGACGGCCACGGACGCGCCGCCGGCGTTCACCGCGCGTCGGCTCGACGACCCGGCGCTGCGCGGCAAGGTGACGCTCTACCAGCTGTTCGGCAGCTGGTGCCCGAACTGCCACGACGCCGCTCGCGAGCTGACGGAGCTGCAGCACGCCTACGGACCGCGCGGACTCCGGATCGTCGGGCTCGCCTTCGAGCTGACCGGCGACGCGGCGCGCGATGCCGAGCAGGTGCGCCGTTACGCCACGCGCCATGCCACTCGCTTCCCGCTGCTGCTGGCCGGCAGCGCCGACAAGCGGGCCGCCACCGCATCGCTCGGCGTCCTCGACCGCGTCCACGCCTTCCCGACCACGCTCTTCGTCGATGCGGCGGGCCGCATCCGTCACGTCTTCACCGGCTTCAATGGCCCGGCCACCGGCGCCGCACATGCGGAGCAGAAGGCCGAGTTCCGCCGGCGGATCGAGGCGCTGCTCGCGGAGTGAGCGCGGTTCGGCGGCGAACCGCGCCGGCTTCCCATCGCGTCCGGCGGTGTCGTTCGCCGTGAACCGTCCGCGCTGGCGGGATTCTCACCTGCGCCGAAGCGATCGGCGAGGAGCGAGCGATGGAAGCGAATGCGGCGTTCGCGGGCACCGACGGATCGCGCGAGCCGACCCGCGGCGGCCCGACCGCCACCGACAGCGAGCGGGCGGAGCAGTTGCTGCTGAAGCACCGTCCGCTCCTGTGCGACGCCGCCCGCGAGTTCCTGCGGCGCCATCGCGCGGTCCCGCTGGCGGCGCTGGTGCTCGACACCAACGACGAGGAGGCGCGGGCGATCGCCGGGGAGCGGTTGCCTCCGGGGAGTCGCCTGTCGGTGGCGATCGTGCAACCGCGCGCGCTCCTCGCGCCGCTGCTGCGCCGTCACTCCGCGGCACGCTGGAACCTCCGCGACGACGACCCGCCCGGGCCGCTCCGACCGCTGCCGATCCTCGTCATCACCCGCGCGGCAATCCGCTTCGACGTGGCCTGGTACCCGGTCGCGGCGTGAACGGCATGGCATTCCCGATCAAGGCCGGTGTGCGATCGCGTCGATGGCACCCACGGAGACGCGCTGTGGGGAGTTCGCGATGACCGTCGCCGATGTGATGTCGCGTCATCTCGTGACCGTGACGCCCGACAAGTCGCTGCAGCAGATCCAGGAGCTGTTCTCCGACCACCGCTGCCACCACGTGCTGGTGACCGACCGCGGCCGGCTGGAGGGGGTCATCTCCGATCGTGACGTCCTGAAACGACTCAGCTGCTTCGTGGGAACGCTGGGTGAGCAGCGGCGCGACGAGGAGACGCTCGAGCTGAAGGCGCACCAGCTCATGTCGCGCCGGCTGATCGTGGCACCGCCCGATGCTTCGCTCGATCAGGCGGCGCACCTGCTGCTCGACGCCGGCATCTCCTGCCTGCCGATCGTCGACGAGGACGGTCGGCTCCTCGGCGTCATCACCTGGCGCGATCTGCTGCGCGCATTCGCTGGAGTCGCGGAGTCGGTCCCGCACGGACTCTGAGCGCCCGGCGTCACCGCTGACCCGGCGCACGCTGCGGGCGCGGGTGCCCCTGAGCGAAATCGCTTTCCGTGGTGGCCGCACCGACCCACCCGGGACTTCATTCGGCCTGCTGCCGGCGGACGAAACGGCAGCGGAGGTGCCGCCTTGCCCCCAACCACTGCCCGCACGCGCGGACGAGTGGGGACGAGCGCGGACCTCCGCACGATGCGCTCAAGGGCTGACAGTGCCGCGAAGCCGCTCTCCAGCCGCCGTTGCATCGGCGGCACCGGCGCGCTGCTGCTCATACTCTTCGCCGCACTCTCCTGCAGCCGCGGGAGCGATGTCGGCTCGCGCGTGCGCCGACTCGAGATCGAAGCGACCGCGACCAGCATCGTCGACGGGCTGGACGCTGCGCTGACCGTGACCGCGATCGAACGCGACGGCGACCGCCGTGATGTGAGCGCACTCGTCGATTGGAGCAGCTCGGCGCCGGCGATCGCTTCGGTGGTGGCACTTCCCGACGGCTCGCGCCGGGCGCGCGGCCTCGCCGCCGGTTCGGCGACGCTCACGGCGCGCCACCTGCCGACCGGCGTCACGACCACCGTCGAGATCACCGTCACGCCGGCCGAGCTGGTCGCGGTCGAGTTGACGCCGACGGCAGCGTCGATCGCCGCCGGCACCAGCCAGCCGTTCGTCGCCACCGGGACCTACAGCGATGGCTCCACCGCCGACCTCACCGAGCAGGTGACGTGGAGCAGCAGCGACGCCGGCGTCGCCACCGTGAGCAACGCCCCCGGAGTGCGTGGCGAGGCGAGCAGCCACGGCACCGGCACCACGACGATCGGTGCGATCGATCCCGCGAGCGGCGCGAGCGCCGCGACGTCGCTGGTCGTGACGGCGGCGTCGCGACCATCAGCAATGCCGGCGGCAGCGAGGGCACCGCCACCGGCGTCGCACTCGGCACCGCCACCCTCACCGCCACCGAGCCGGGGAGCGGCGTCGCCGGCCAGACGGGACTGACCGTGACCGGCGACATCGCCTTCGTCGCTGCCGCCGGAGCGTCGGCTCCGTCCGGAAACACGAGTCTCGTCATCGCGACGCCGACCGGCGTGGTCGCGGGCGACTTCTTGCTGGCCGGGGTCGCCGTGCGCCCGTCGAGCGTCACGATCACGCCGCCGACGGGGTGGACGCTGCTGCGGCGCAGCGACAGCAGCGGCGGCGCGTCCAACTCGCTGGCGATCTACACGCGCGTCGCGACGGCCAGCGAACCGACCAACCACACGTTCACGTTCTCGGGTTCCACCGGCTCCGCCGGCGGCATCACCGCCTTCCGCGGCGTCCACGCGACGACGCCGATCGACGTCGAGTCGGCGCAGTCGACCGCCAGCGGCCTCAACCACGCGACGCCGAGCGTCGACACCACCGTCACCGAGACCATGGTGGTGACGTTCCACGGGATGTCGTCGTGCGCATCCTGGACGCCGCCGACGGGGCAGACCGAGTCGATCGACGTCGCGAGCGCGCCGCCACCCGCCGCCACCGGCATCTGCTTCACCGCGACCCACGCGCTGCAAGCCGCCGCCGGCGCCACCGGCAACAAGACTGCCACCGCAAGCAACGACGCAGACACGGGCAACGCCGCGATCGTGGCGCTGCGCGAGGCGCAGTGAGCGGACCGCGCCATCTCGCTGCGACGCCGGGTCCAGTCGGCGGGGCTGCCAGCCCAGATTCGCTGTAGGCCGTCGCCTCCGGGCGCTACTTTCCCGCGCCAGCCATTCCAGCCGGCCCCGGAGAGCTAATGGTGCCCGCCCCCATCTGCCTCGCCGCCCTCCTGCCCGACGCCGCACCGCCGGCGTGGACGGTGATTCCGTTCGCGCTGCTCCTGCTGTCGATCGCCCTGCTGCCGTTGCTGGCGCCGAAGTGGTGGCACCATCGCTCGAGCCAGGCGCTGGTGAGCGCGGGGTTCGGCGTGCCGGCGATCGCGATCGTCATCTGGCTCGATCCGGCGGCGCTCGGCCACGCGACGCTCGAGTACCTGGCGTTCGTCGCGTTGCTCGGCTCGCTGTTCACGATCTCCGGTGGCATCCGCCTCGCCGGGCGGCTCGCCGGCACGCCGGGCGCCAACACGGCGCTGCTGGCCTTCGGCGCCGTGCTGGCCAACCTGGTCGGCACCACCGGCGCGGCGATGCTGCTGATCCGGCCGTTCCTGCGCGCCAACGAGTCGCGCCGGCAACGCACCCACCTCGTGGTCTTCTTCATCCTGGTGGTGGCCAACTGCGGCGGCTGCCTCACGCCGCTCGGCGATCCGCCGCTGTTCCTCGGCTTCCTGCGCGGGGTGCCGTTCGAGTGGACCCTGCGCCTGTGGCCGCAGTGGCTCACGATCTGCAGCGGTCTGTTGGTGCTCTTCCGCATCGTCGATGGCGCGATCCAGCGACGCGAGCAGGCGGCCGACAGCAAGGACGCGAAGGTTGCCGCCGGCGCGGGCGGAACCGGCCACCCCGTCGAGCCGCTGCGGCTCGAAGGCCGGGGCAATCTCGTGCTGCTGGCGGCGGTCGCGGTGGTGGTGCTGCTCTCCGGCGCCGTCGTCAACCCGCGCTTCGGCGAGACCGCGGCGCTCCTGTCGCAGGCGTTCGTGCTGCTCGGGCTGGCCGGTCTCTCGCTCCGACTCACGCCGGCCGGCCTGCGCACCGCGAACGGCTTCAGCTGGGGTCCGCTGGCGGAAGTGGCCATCCTCTTCGCGGCGATCTTCGTCGCGATGGTGCCGGCGCTGGCGTTGCTGCGGGTCAAGGGCGCCGAGGCCGGGATCGCCCTGCCGTGGCAGCTCTTCTGGGGCACGGGCGCGCTGTCGGCGTTCCTCGACAACGCGCCGACCTACCTCGCCTTCGTCGCGGCCGCGCAGCATCTCCCGGACGAGGTGGTCGGCACCAGCCACGCCGCGCTCGAGGCGATCGCCTGCGGCGCGGTCTTCTTCGGCGCGATGACCTACATCGGCAACGGCCCGAACTTCATGGTCAAGGCGATCGCCGAGGAAACGGGCGTCCGCATGCCGAGCTTCTTCGGCTACCTCGGCTGGAGCGTCATGCTGCTCGGGCCGTTGCTGCTGCTGACCACGTTCCTGTTCTTCGCGTGAGTTCGGGCGCCGCCGGCTGCGCCCACCGCGGCGCCGCCCGGCAGGACGAGCGGACTTGCGCGCGAGAAGCGCGGCGGAGCGCGCGTCTCACCGCAGGCACAGTTCGCCGTACTCACCGTCCGCATCGAATGCACGCTGCGCCAGCGTCTTCCAGCGCTCGAGCGGCGAGCGGATCTCGGCTGACTTGGCGGTGGTGAGCGCCTTGCCCGACTTGGTGTCGCCCTCGCCGACCACCACCGCCGTGACCGGCGGCGCGCCCGCAGCGAGCGCGTGCGCCTCCGCGAGCAGGACCGCCGCCTGCTCGCGCCTGCCGCCGCGCCAGGCGACGAAGCCGCGCAGGTAGCGCGCCTCGACCGACTTCTGGTTCAGCATCGCCGCGTCGGCGAACGCCCGGTCGGCCGCCGCGAGGTCCTCGCGCAGCAGCGCCACCACGCCGATCGCCACCACCGGCCCGCTCTCCTCGCCGTTGATCGCGTGCGCCCGTGCGAACGCCCGCTCGGCCGCGACGAGGTCGTCGAGCGCCGTCTCACCGCCCGGCAACCGCAGCCGGCCGATCTGCATGCACGCCCGGCTCGAATCGGGGTTCGCGCGCAGCAGCGCCTCGAACTGCGCGAGCGCCTCGCGCTCATGACCGAGCTCGAGCAGGCAGTTGCCGAGGTAGTACAGCGAGTCTTCGTGGCCTGGCTGCAGTTCGAGCGCGTCGCGATAGACCTCGGCGGCGCCCATGAGATCGCCGTTGACGCGCAGCGCGCCGGCGCGGTCGACCAGGCCGAAGAACCGCTTCTGTGCCGCGGCATCGGGCCGGCGCGAAGCGGCCGGGGCGGCGCCCGACGGCGGCGCGACGAGTGGCGTGACCCGCGGCGGTTCGCCCCGCATCCATGTCACCAGCGAGCGCGCCGGGAACGGCCCGGCCGATTCGCGCGCGCCGTCAGGCCAGTCGACCTCGATCCGGTCGACCACGGCGGCCGCTCCGAGCCCGAACGCGAGTTCGCCGGCCGCGTGCTGCGACAGGTAGCTGCCGTCGCTGCCCTGTTCCCCGAGTTGGACCCGTCCACCCGCATGCACGCGAACGTCGGCGCCGAGCGCCTGCGTGTTGCCGCGTGGCTGGCGCAGCCTCAGGAGGAGCGACGCGCCCGCGTTGCCGCCGTCGTTGCGCAGCACGAGCGGCGTCTCGCCGTGCCGGACGATCACCAGGTCTTGGTCGCCATCGGATTCGAGGTCGAGCAGCGCCCCACCGCGTCCGACATGCTCGCTGCGCAACGCCTCGCAGGCGATCGCGCCGAACTCGAAGAAGCCGCGGCGTCGACCGGCGTTCCAGAACAGGTGGCTCCGCTCGCGGCCGAGCTCGCCCGGCCGGTCGCGCACCGGGATCGTGCTGCCGTTGACGACGAACAGGTCGCGGCGCCCGTCGTTGTCGAAGTCGGCGAAGCCGGTGGCCCAGCCGACGACGTCGAGCGCGATCTGGCCGAGTCCGTGGCGATCGGCCTCGTCCATGAACGACGGATAGAGCGCCGCGTCTGCTTCATCGAGTTCCTCGGCCTGATTGACGAAGAGCGCGTTCTCCTGCGCGATCCAGTGTGTGATGAAGACGTCCCGGTCCATGTCGCCGTCGAAGTCGTCGACCGCCAGCCCCATCGCGCCGCGATAGTCGGCGATGAGCGCCTCCGCGGCCTTGTCCTCGAAGGTGCCGTCCCGGCGGTTGACGTAGAAGGCGTTGTCGGAGACGTCGTTGGCGACGTAGAGGTCTGGCCAGCCGTCGCCGGTGAGGTCGGAGAAGGTCGCGGCGAGGCTGCGTCCAGCGGTGTTGGCCACACCGACGGCGGCGGCGACCTCCTCGAACGTGCCGTCGCCGCGATTGCGCAGCAGCAGGTTGCGCTCGGGTCGGAACGTCGACGGGTTCAGCGCGGCCGGGATGTCGGCGCCGTACTGGGTCGCCGGCGCACCGGCACCGCCCTTCGCCCGATCGTACTGCACGTAGCCGCAGACGTAGAGGTCGACGTCGTCGTCCCGGTCATAGTCGCCGGCCGCAATGCCGGTGAAGAACCCCTCGTGCGCCGCGATGCCTGCCGCCTCGCTCACGTCGACCAGCGCGAACGCGCCGTCGTTGCGCCAGAGGCGGCAGCGGCCATACGCCGAGGCGAAGAGGTCGAGGTCGCCGTCGCCGTCGATGTCGAGCCACTGGGCCGCCATGACCAACGCCTTCCAGGCGACGCCGGCGCGTTCGGTCACGTCCTCGAAACGGCCGTCGCCAAGGTTGCGGTGGAGGCGGCAGGACGCGCGCGAGCCGGGCCAGCCGGCTTCCCGCTCCGCGAACGGCCCGGCAAGGTTGGCGAAGAAGAGATCGACGTGGCCGTCGCCGTCGACGTCCCCCGCGGCGACTCCCGAGCCCATGTCCTCCGGCAGCGCCGTGCTCCGCGGTGCGTCGAGATGGACATGAGTGATCCCGGCCGCCGCGGCGACGTCGACGAAACGCACCGTCGTCAGGTCGGACGGTGCGTTGCGCGCGAGCGTGTCGACCAACCCCTCGGTGCGCTCGCCCGGCCGGTAGACGTCGGTCCGTGCCCGCCACGCCATCCATCCGGCGCCGCCGGTGGCGGCGACGACTCCGACCCCGAGGAATACGAACATCCGGCGCTGTCGCAGCAGGCGCACCGACTCACTCCCCGTCGGCCGGACCGCTGCGCGGCGCGACCACGCGCACCCGCGTCTCGGCGCGCGCCATCGTCGTGATCGGGGCGGTGATCCCCTTGTCGGCGCCGAACGCGAAGTTGAGCAGGTACTGGTCGAACTTGCGGTAGTGAAGCAGCGCCGTCACGGTGAGTTCGCCCGCCGCGTCGGCCGGCAGCGCCACCGCCATGTCCTGCGGCGCGGTCCCGTGCGCATCCGCGGCGGGCGCGCTGCCGGCGCAGGCAATCTCGTACTGCGCCACCTCGGCCGCCCCCGGAAAGAGCGAGCGCTTGAAGCGGACGCCGACCATCTCCCAGAGGTTGTGGCGGTCGATGAGGTTGCCGTAGCGGTCGATCGGCTCGGCCTTGAACATGAAGGTCCCGGGCTCGATGAAGTTGCGTTCGTCGACCGCGCCGCTGCGGAACAACTCGCGACCGGCGGCATCGGTGACGGCCACCTCGACCCACGCCTGGATGATGTCGAGCGGCCCGGTCGGGAAGTCGTGACCGACCTTGTTGTTGAGGATGTGCACGCGCAGGGGGACGGTGGCGCCGGCGGCGACCTCCTCGGGCACCTCGATGCGCAACGGGACCGCCTCGCCGGGCCGCCAGCGGTCGGCGATTTCCGGGATCTCGTACTCGCCCTTCAGCCACTTCTCGGTGAGCGCACAGTGCTCGTCGGCTCCGGGAAGCTTGTGCAGCAGCGGCATGAACTGGTTGGCGCCGAGGAAGCGGTGGCTGCGGTGCTTGCCGTCGTCGGCGGTGCGGTTCCAGTCGGCCGCATCGCCGGCGGCCGGGTCGCGGGAGTCGACCAGCGGCATGTGGCATTCGCGGCATTCGAGCGTCTGGTCGGCATGCCCGGCGTGGTTCCAGCGACTGTTGCGCCAGTTGTCGTATTGGTTCTGCAATTGCACCCAGCCGACCTTGTTCACCTCCTGATCGATGAACTGCTTGTGGCAGGCGGCGCAGAACTCCGGCGTCTTGAACATGCGGCGCGACAACGTCGCGACATGGTGGTCCGGGTAGGCGCGAAGCGTGAAGTCGGACAGCCATCTGGCCAGCGCGCCGTCACGCGTCTCCCAGGCGTATCGACCGGGCTGATGCATCACGTAGTTGGCGTTGCCCTTCACGTCAGTCTGCTCGATCGCGTGGCAGGAGAGGCAGGAGATGCCCTCGTGCGTGCCGACCAGTCCGGACAGTTCCTCTGGCGGGATGCCGATGTTCTTGGTGCCCGAGAACAGCGAGATCGGGTCGTGGCAACCGGCGCAATAGCGCGTCGAGACCGGCCCGTTCTGCGCCGCCATCGCGCCCTGGATCGCCTGGAAGCCGACGTCCATCGCGGCGTAGCGGTGCGCGCTCGGCTGCCACTCAGCGAGGATTTCTTCATGGCAACCCGAGGTGCCGCAACCCTCGGAGCCGGAGAGCGTCCGGTCGTCGAAGGCGCCGCCGCTCGCGGTCTTCGCCAGGCTCGGCGCGAACGGGCCGCTGCCGTACGGGTCCTGCTCGTAATCGGCAGGAAACTCGTTGCGGAACTCGATGCGCGGTACCAGCAGCGCCAGCAGCGCCGCACCCGCCATCAGCGCGGCGGTGGCAGCGGCGCAGAGGCGCAGGAAGCCGACGGCGGCGAGACGAACGCGGCCGCCGGCGTCGTCGACGCCGCGACGGGCGTGCAGCCAGACCGTGACCAGATGAGGTGCAAGGAACGCCGCCAGCGCGAACGTCGACACCACGTGGAGCATGCGCCACGAATAGTCGATCCGGCGCCCGAACGCGGCCTGACCGGTCAGCACGAAGCCGGAGACGCAAGCGACCAGCGCCATCAGCGCGGCCGCGTAGCCGGTGAACTTGGTGGCGGTGAACGGGAACGTCCAGTACGCCGCGACGTGGCGCACCATCTCGATGACGAAGGGGATGAACAGCACGATCCCGACGGCCGTGTGGACCAGCACCGAATGCTCGCTGTAGGCGTTGAACGGCAGCGCCCAGATCGCGAGGCCCGACAAGGTCAGGAACACGAGCCACGCCGCTGACCAACGCGCGCCGCGGCGAGTGAAGCCGTCGGTCCGGACCTTGAGCCAGCGGGTGCGCGCGTCGAGGGGGCCATCCATGGTGTTGCTCCTGGGCCTTCGTTGGCAACACTCATGCCCGCACCTTCGAGTTCGACGAATTTGCCGGCGATCGTCGCGCGCTGCGCAAGGTTCCACGAAACTGAGCAGTCCTCGGCGGCGCTTGGTGAAGCGTCCGCGCGGCACCGGGAAAGACTGGGCGGCGCGGCGCGGGAGACGATGTCCTCGCGAGACGGAACGCCCGACGACGCGGGACATGCCGTCCCATGCCCCGCGCCGGCGGCGGCCTACACTGCCGCGATGCGCGCCCTGAAGTCGCTCCCGTGGCTGGCCTGGTTCTTCGCGGCGACGCTCGCTGCCCAGGAGGCACCGCCGCCGGGACCGACCCCGCGCTTCCTCACGTCGCGCACGAGCGGCGTGACCCTGTCGCTGCCGGCGGAGGAGGACGCGTTCCTGTTCGCGATCTTCGGCGACCGGACCGGCGGGCCGGCGGCCGGCGTCAAGATCCTGGCGCAGGCGGTCGCCGACGTCGAACTGATCGGCCCCGACCTGGTGATGACGGTCGGCGACCTGATCGAGGGCTACAACGAGACGCCGCAGTGGCTCGACCAGATGCGCGAGTTCAGGTCGATCATGGGCCGCCTCGAGCGGCCGTGGTTCCCGGTGGTCGGCAACCACGACCTCTACTGGCGCGGCAAGGGGACGCCGCCCGAACGGGAGCACGAGGACGACTACGAAGCGCACTTCGGGCCGCTCTGGTACGCGTTCGCGCACAAGGGCTGCTGGTTCGTCTGCCTCCACTCCGACGAGGACGACCCCGAGCAGGGCGACAAGACCTTCAATGAACCGCGCGGCCAGCGGATGAGCGCCGAGCAGTTCGCCTGGCTCGACGCGACGCTGGCGCAGACCGCGGGCGCCCGCCATGTCTTCGTCTTCCTCCACCACCCGCGCTGGCTCGGCCGCAACTACGGCGACGACTGGCAGCGGGTCCATGCCCGCCTCGTCGCCGCCGGCAACGTCTCGGCCGTCTTCGCCGGCCACATCCACCAGATGCGCTACGACGGTGAGCGCGACGGCATCGAGTACTTCGCGCTCGCGACCGTGGGCGGCAGCCAGGAGGGGATCGCCCCCGCCGCCGGCTTCCTGCACGAGTTCCACCTCGTGATGGTCCGTGCTTCCGGCATCGACGTGGCGACGCTGCCGGTCGGAGAAGTGATCGACCCGCGCGCCATCACCGGCGAGGTGAACGAACAGGTCCGCCTGCTCGCCGGCGCGCTGCCGGGATCGATCGCGGGTGCGGCGCGCTTCTCCGCCGAGCGCGCCTGGTCGGAGCTGTCGGTCGAACTCCGGAACCCCACCACGCGCCTGGCCGAGTTCACGCTGACGCCGCACAGCGACGACTCGCGCTGGCGCTTCCACCCCGACCACCAGCACGTCGCGCTCGCGCCGGGCGCCGCGCAATCGGTGAAGCTCCACGCGCGCCACGCGCTGGCGCTCCCCGACGACGACACCCGCGTGCCCGAACTGCGGCTCGCGGCCGAGTGGCTGACCGACGGCCGGCGCTTCCCGTTGCCCGAGCGCGTCGTGCCGATCGCGATCGATCTCGCGGCGCTGCCGCGCGCGGCGGCGCCGGCGGCCGGCGCAACGGACCGCGTGCTCGCCCTCGACGGCAGCGGCGCCTGCGCCCGCATCGACTCGGCGCGCCTCGAACTGCCCGACGGGCCCTTCACCGTCGAGGGCTGGTTCCTGCCCGAGGCGCTCCCCGATCGCGCCGGGCTGGTCTGCAAGACCGAGAGCAGCGAGTACGGCCTGTTCGCGCGGGGCGACCGCGCCGAGTTCCTGGTCCACCTCGCCGGCGCCTACGTGACCGTGACGGCGGAGGCGCCGCGCCTCGCGCTCGGTCGCTGGCACCACCTGGCCGGCGTGTTCGACGGGGCCGAGGTGCGGCTCTACGTCGACGGCCGGCTGGCAGCGCGCGCGGCGGGCGCCGGTTCGCGCACGCGCAACCGCCACCCGCTGCTGATCGGGGCCGACGTGAATGGCCACGGCGCCGCCACCGATCCATTCAGCGGCCGCCTCGACGCCCTCCGCATCTCCACCGCGGCCCGCTATTCGGACGCGAGCTTCGCCCCCACGCGGGCGCTGCCGATCGACACCGCGACGCTGCTCGCGCTCGACATGGAGGAGCGCGCCGGGCCGTGGCTGCTCGACGGCAGCGGCGGCGGCCGCGTCGCCGAGCTGGTCGGCGGCGCGACCATCGAGGGCCTCGAGTGAGGCTTGCCTTCGCGCCACTCGCGGTGCTCGTCGCCGTCGCCACGGCTCCGCCGACCGTGGCCGCGCTCCTCACCTCGCCGCGCCCGCGCGAGGTCCGCGTCGCCGACGACGCCGAGTTCGCGGCGGCCGTCCGCGCCGCGCGACCCGGCACCACCCTCCTGCTGGCGGCCGGCGATTACCGCGGCGGTCGAACGCTCGAGGGGCTCGCCGGGACGGCGGAGCGGCCGATCGTCATTCGCGGCGCCGATCGGGCGGCGCCGCCGCGACCGGCAACGGCCTGAACGTCGACGACGGCGGCGATCGGACGACCCCGTCGCACCACCTCACGCTCCGCCGCCTGCGGGTGACCGACATCGGCGAGCGCGGCAACCGGGACGGCATCAAGCTCTCCGGAGTCGACGACTTCACGGTCACGGAGTGCACGCTCGAACGCTGGGGCGCCAGCGGTTCGGGCATCGATCTGGTCGGCTGCCATCGCGGCCGGATCGAGGGCTGCACGCTCCGCCAGCGTGAAGGGACTCCGGGCAGCGGCGTGCAGGCGAAGGGCGGCAGCGCCGAGATCGTGATCCGCGGCTGCCGCTTCGAGGAGGCCGGCGCGCGCGGTCAACCTCGGCGGCAGCACCGGGCTCGAGTACTTCCGGCCGCCGCTCGGCCCGCCGCCGCACGCCGAAGCGCGCGACCTCACCGTCGAGCACTGCACCTTCGTCGGCTCCGACTCTCCCATCGCCTTCGTCGGCGTCGTCGGCGCGAAGGTGCGCCAGAACACGCTCCACGTCCCGCGACGCTTTGCGCTGCGCATCCTCCAGGAGACCACGGCCGACGGCTTCGTCCCCTGCCGCGACGGCGAGTTCAGCCGCAACCTCGTCGTCTTCCGCTCCGATCGCTGGTCGGCCGGCGGCGTGAAGCGCGGCCACATCCACGGCGCCACCGACGAGTACGGCTGGCACGCCGTCGACTCCCCGGTCCACGTGCACGACCTCCACGCCACGCTGCTGCACCTGATGGGCCTCGACCACGAGCGCCTCACCTTCCGCCACGCCGGCCGCGACTGGCGCCTGACCGACGTCCATGGACGGGTGGTGCAGGAACTGCTGGCGTAGCAAGCGCCGGTCAGGCCCGACGGCGCCGGCCAGGGCGCGGACAGGCTGCACGAGCGCGCGGCGACGTCGTTCCTCCCGCGCTTGACGGATGGCGCGATGCCGGAGAACTTGCGTCGGAGCGTTCAAACGTCGGCATGCGCCGGCGTCCCGCTCCACCTTCCGCGACCGCAAGGCGACCGATGGACCTCCCCACCCTGCGTGTGCTGGTGACCGGCGGCACGTTCGACAAGGAGTACCACGAGCTCGAGGGGCGCCTCTTCTTCAAGGAGACGCACCTCGCCGAGATGCTGAAGCTCGGGCGCAGCCGGATCGACCTCGCGGTCGAGACGTTGATGCTGATCGACAGCCTCGAGATGACCGACGCGCACCGGGAGCGGATCGTCGCCGCCTGCCGCGCCGCGCCCGAGTCGCGCATCGTCATCACCCACGGCACCGACACGATGGAGCAGACCGCGCGCGCGCTGGCGGCCGCCAGGATCGAGAAGACGATCGTGCTGACCGGCGCGATGGTGCCGTGGACCTTCGGCAGCTCGGACGGGCTGTTCAACCTCGGCAGCGCGCTCGCCTTCGCCCAGGCGCTGCCGCCCGGTTGCTTCGTCGCCATGAACGGCCGCTGCTTCGACGGCAGGAAGGTCCGCAAGAACCGCGCGACGGGGAGCTTCGAGGCGGTGGGTTGAGCCCGAACGGGGAGGGCCGCCGGCGCGGTGCCGGCGACCGGAGCGCGCGCCGCTACACCCGCAGCAGGCCGCGGAAGCCGCGGGCGGCGTAGTACGACTGCGCGCCGTTGTGGTACACGCAGACCTTGCCGTAGCGGCGATCGCAGAAGAGCGCGCCACCCTCCGCGCGGATGGCCGCGGGCGTCGCGATCCAGATCGAGGTCTTCAGGTCGAACTCGCCGAGCTCCTGCAGGGCGCGATCGTCCTGCTCGGTCAGGAGCTCGATGCCCATCGTCGCCGCCGTCTCGACCACGCTCCCGGTCGGCCGGTGCTCCTTGCGCGACAGCAGCGCCGCTTGCGCCGGCTGGGTCATCGCTCCGCCACCCCGGTTCCGCGCGACGTCACTCCCCCTCGGCGATCACGCTGCAGAACTCGGTGGCGGTACCGTCGCTGCAGAGCGTGAGCGGCGGCAGGCCGGCAGCGTGCGCCGGTGCGGTGCCACCGACGAGCGTGGCGCTGCAGGCGACGCCATTCAGCTCGAAGAGCAGTTGCGCGCCATCGCGGCGGACGATCAGGCGATTCCATGCGCCAGGTCGCTCGGCGGCGGTCGCGGCGCCAGCGGCGCCAGTGGCACTGCCGCCCACCAGCGCGTAGGCCGCGTCGCCGAGCGTGAACGGCAGCAGCCCGCCCGTCGGGACCGCCGCGCGCTTCCAGTCGAGGCGGTACTCGCGCGCGCCCTTGACGCCGCGCTCCGCCAGTCGCGCCGGTGCGCCCGCCTTCGCCACCAGACGCCAGTCCTCGACGCTCCACTCCCCCGCCGCCTTCTCCCAGCCGTCGAGCGAGACGCCGTCGTAGAGCGGCCGGTGGCCGCCGGCCGTGCGCGCGGTGCGCGCCGCGTCGGCGGCGTGCGTGCCGGCAGGCAGCTCCCAGATCCGCATGCGGCGGAACTCGACCGGACCGCCTTCCGATTCGATGCAGAGGTAGCCCTTCGACGGCGAGCAGCCGCTGCCCGCGGTGACGAGCTGCCCGTTCACCTCGAGCGCGATCGCGCCGTCGACGCAGCTGATCCGGTAGTGGTTCCACTCGCCGGTCTTGCGCGCATGGAAGGCGTCCTCCTTCGGCATCGAACGGTCGCCCGAGATGCGGAAGCGCGGATCGGGGGTCATCGTCGCGCCCCAGATCGGGAAGAGGTCGCCGTGCGAGGTGAACCAGTCGCCGTTGCCGAGGTTGCACACCTGCACCTCGATGCCGCGGGTGAACGGCCCGCCCTGCGCCGGCAGCGGATCGGCCCAGACGAAGAAGCCGGCGTTGCCCGGCTCCTCGAGGTGGCGCCACTCGAACTCGCAGACGAAGTTCTCCCACATCCGCGCGCTGCGCAGGATGCCGGTCGGCTTGCCGGTGCATTTCACCAGCGGCTGCTGCGCGTCCTCGGGATCGGGGACGACCGAGAAGGTGCCGCGCGCGACGTTGACCGGCACCCAGCCCGAGAGCCCGTCGTCGAGCTTGAACAGCGGCTGCCAGCCGACCGGCGTCGGCGGCGCCTTGGCCGCCTTCTCGGCCTCGATCTGCGCCAGCGTCTGCGGCTGCGGATCGAGCGCGGCGAGCGTCGCCTGCCCCTTCGGCAGCCGGGCGACGATCGCCGGGTGGTCGGGTGCGATGCGCGTGGCGCGGAAGAGCGAGTGGCTCATGCGCGGGCCGTCTTCGCTGTCGGTGCGGCCGTACGGCACCTTGTAGTCCCACGCGACCGCGCCGTCAGGGGTCACCTCGAACAGCCGGCCGGTCGGACCGTCGCAGACCAGCGTGTTGCCGTTCTGCAGCCGATGCGCGCCGGAGATGAAGCTGGCGTAGAAGCCGGCCGACTGCGGCGGGTCGTAGCTCCAGCATGGCGCGGCCGGCCCGAACGGCTGCCCCGGCTCGCGCGCGTAGGTGCCGTCGGGCAGCAGCGGCGGCGCGACCTCGAGCACCGCCGAGCGATCGCCCCCTTCGCGCTGACGGCCGTTGTTGAAGATCGTCAGGTGGCCGGCGCCCGGGAATCCGGCCGGGATCCACTGGACGTCGTGCTGGAAGAAGAGCTGGCGCTCCTTCTTCCGGCCGAGTTGCGCGACCTGCGGGTTGCCCCAGCGCCAGAGCAGGTCGCCGCCCTTCCCGCGCTTGCCGCCCGTGCTGCCGCGCGCCTCGGCGGTCGTCGTGCCGTGGTCGATGATCCAGACTTCGTTCAGCCGCGGCGAACTGAGCGCGATCTGGTCGAGTTTCGGGTGGTAGTCGACCGCGTTCAGATGGAGCCAGTCGGCATTCGTGCGCCGCTTCTTCTCGGCGTCGTCGACGGTGTCGGCGGCGGCGAGGTAGCCGACCGCCTGCATCTGCGCCCGCTCCTCGGGCGAGAGCTCGGCGTCCGCTGGTTCCTCGCCGCGCGGCAGGTCGCCGTTGATGTTGATCCGCTGCGGGTTCTCGGCGACGACGCCATGATTCGGCCGGTCGGGATCGATGTCCTGGATCAGGTGGTCCCAGGCGTGCCATTCCCAGACGACGCGGGCGCCGGTCGGCGGCAGCGGCTCGATCTCGAGCACCGCGCACGGCCACATGCCGTCGTCGCCGATCGCGTCGGGCAGCCGCCCGGCGTCGCGCACCTGCTCGCGCGACTTCACCTCGCGCACGATCACCAGCAGGTTGCCGTTCGGCAGCGGCTCGAGGTCGTGGTGCTGCAGGCCGAACTCGGTGGCGATGTGGTACTCCCAGAGCAGCTCGCCGTCCCATGAGAACAGCTGGACGCCGCCCGAGTCGCCGCCGTTGTCCTTGAACGGCACCTTCGCGTCGACCGAGATCCCGCGCAGCAGCCGCCCGTCGGGCAGCAGGTAGGCGAGCAGCCCCGGCGTGTAGCGACTCTGCCAGGTGTGCACGACGCGGCCGTCGAGGTCGATCAGATAGGTCGTCGTCTCGCTGAACGGCGCGAACAGCGTGTAGCCCGGGCAGGCGCGCTCGGTGCGGGTGATCAGGCCGCGGGGCTCGGGAGCCGGCGCGTCCGCACTGGCAGGCTGCGGCGCAGCGGGAGCGCCCCCCGGCGCCGCCGCGTCCTGAGCGGCGGCGAAGAAGGGCAGTGCCACCGTGCTCGCGCTGAAGATCCCTGCGGCGATCCGCGCGCCCCACCACGTACCGCGACGACCGCTCCGCCAACCGCCACGCCGACCCGACTGCTGCCCGCCGATTCGCCGCATCACCGCGCCTCCGCCCCGCCCCGGCAGGACGGCCGGAGGCAGGGCGGGGGACGATACGGCGCCGATGGATCTCTTCCCATCGCGCGTACCCTGGACCGTACATGCGCTACTGGTGGGTCAACCAGAACCAGACCTATCGGCACGAGGTGCCGGGCGGATACCTCTGGTCGCCGAAGCGCAAGAAGAATGGCGCGATCAACCCCTTCTACGAGTCGATGCGCGAAGTTGCGCCGGGCGATCTGGTGCTCTCGTTCGCCGACACCTGGATCCGCGCCTTCGGAGTCGCTCGGTCGCACGCCTCGCTCCGTTGCTCCCGGACGGCCGCGGCGTGCAGAGCATCTACCTGGTCGAGCTCGCTGCGCCGCTCGCCTTGGAGCTCACGGACTTGATCGGTCAAGGGCTCGCCGAATTGGCGCGAGCGACGACACCGGCGGAGTCCATCGTCGCCGACTCGGCCGCCCCGGCCCCCGAAATCGTGCTCTGGGAAGAGCATCTGCGCCGAGAGATCGAGCAGGACGCCGCGCTCACCACGACCGAGCGCGAGGAACTGGTGCTGGCGCGCCGCGGTCAAGGCAAGTTCCGCGCGCGCGTCCAGCAGGTCGAGAAGCGCTGCCGGATCACGCAGGTCGATCGGCCCGAGCACCTGCGCGCCAGCCACTGCAAGCCTTGGCGGGATGCCAGCAACGAGGAGCGCCTTTCCGGCGAGAACGGCCTGCTGCTGACGCCGAGCATCGACCACCTGTTCGACCGCGGGTTCATCTCGTTCCGCGACGACGGCCGCCTGCTGGTGTCGCCGGTCGCTGATCGCCCCTCGCTGGTCCGCATGGGCGTGGCGGTCGATCGTGCGGTCGACGTCGGCAGCTTCACGACCGGCCAGAAGCGCTTCCTCGAGTACCACCGCGACCGCGTCTTCCTCGAATCGCGGCTACGCAAGGCGGAGTAACTCGGGCGGCACGAGCCGTTCGCCCGGGGCGCTTCGGGTCGGCAAGATGCGCCGGCATGGACACTCGCAGGACTCATCGATCGAGAGCCGCTGCCTGCGGAGCCGCACTTCTTCTGGTCGCGGCATGTGCCGGTTCCGGATCGTCGCAGCACACGCAGCAAGCGACGACGGCGGCCGCCGTCGCCGTCCCCCGCCTCGATCCCGCCGCCACCGCTCCGCTCCTCGCGCGCCTCGATGCCGCGCTGCCGGCCGAGCGGCTGATCGAGTGGCGCCGCCACCTGCACCAGCATCCGGAGCTGTCGAACCATGAGGTCGAGACGGCGAAGTTCGTGGCGGCGCGGCTGCGCGAGATGGGGCTCGAGCCGAAGACCGGGATCGCGCGGCATGGCGTGACGGCGCTGATCCGGGGCGGCAAGCCGGGCAAGACCGTGGCGCTGCGCGCCGACATGGACGCGCTGCCGGTCACCGAGGAGGTCGACCTGCCGTTCAGGAGCACGGCGACCGCGACGTTCGAGGGCAAGACGGTCGGCGTGATGCACGCCTGCGGCCATGACGCGCACACCGCGATGCTGCTCGCTGCGGCGCAGGCGCTGATGGCGGTGCGCGCGGAACTGCCGGGCGACGTGCTGCTGATCTTCCAGCCGGCCGAGGAGAGCGTGCCGGAGAGCGAGCGCCCCGCCGGCGCCGAGGCGATGGTCCTCGCCGGCGTGCTCGACCAGCCGAAGGTGAGCGCGATCTTCGGCTTGCATGTGATGGCCGGCACGCGCACCGGCCGCATCGGCTGGCGGCGCGGGCCGATGATGGCGGCGGCCGATCGGTTCGAGATCATCGTCGAGGGGCGACAGACCCACGGCTCGAAGCCGTGGCACGGCGTCGATCCGATCGTGGTCGGCAGCCAGATCGTGACCGCGCTGCAGACCATCGTCTCGCGCCAGATCGACATCGTCCGCGAGCCGGCCGTCGTCACCGTCGGCCAGTTCGAGTCGGGCGTGCGCAACAACATCATTCCCGAGCGCTCGCGCCTGGTCGGGACGATCCGCACCTTCGCCGACGACATGCAGTCCGACATCCACGAGCGCATCCGCCGGATCGCCGAGGAGACCGCAGCCGCCTCGGGGGCGAAGGCGCACGTGACGATCGAGCGCGGCTATCCGGTGACGGCCAACGACGCGCCGCTCGTCGACCAGATGGTGCCGACGCTCGAGCGCCTCGCCGGCGCCGACACCTTCGAGACGCGCAAGGTGACCGGCGCCGAGGACTTCTCGTTCTACGCGCGCCGGATCCCGGCGATGTTCATCTTCCTCGGCATCACGCCCGAGGCGAAGCTCACCACCGCCGACTCGAACCACTCGCCGCGCTTCGAGATCGACGAGTCGGCCCTGCCGATGGGCGCGCGCGCGTTGGCGCACCTCGCCGTCGATTGGCTCGCCGGGGAGCAGGCGCGCGCCACTCCACCCGCGCACTGAGCTTCGTCGCGCGATCGAGCGGCCGCCGCCGCCCCACCGCCGCTCACTCGCCGGCGAGCCACCTCTCCGGCAGGCCGCGATGGGTCGCGCGCAGGATCGCCACGATGCGGGCGCGCTCCTCCTCGCCGAGGTAGGCGTAGCGCGGGTCGTTCGCACCCGGTCGCAACG
>VGYY01000042.1 GCA_016872815.1 Planctomycetota bacterium | reverse complement strand
CTCCAGACCCCGACGCGGGCGGCCCTGCTCGACCATTTCGCGCGCTCTCAGGCGACGGCGCGCGCCGTGCTCGCGGTGGAACTCCTGCTGGTGGTCCTGGTAACCGGCTGGTGGCTCGCCGGCGACCGGCGGATCGCCGGTTGGCAGGCCGCCGCGTACTTCGCCGCCGGCTGCCTCGGGATGTTCCTCCTCGTGATCGAGGGCTGGTTCGCCGATCGCGTGCCGCTCGAACGGCTGCCGGCCGATCGCCGCTTCGGCCTCCACACCCGCGACTCGCTGCTCGCGCTGTTGCGCCGCGTGCAGGAGCGGCTCGGCTGCGCCGACCGGCCGCTGCGCGTCTTCATGGGCCGCGGCAAGGACGTGAACGCGTTCGCGCAGCGCTTCGAGCTGCTCCCCGGCGTCGGGTCGCGCAACGGCGTCCAGCTCGACCGCGCGATGGTCCACCTGCTGGACGAGGCGGAGCTGGCGAGCGTCATCGGCCACGAGCTCGGCCACGTGCATGCGCATGCGCCGCTCGTGACCCGCTGCCTCCTCGTCCACGCGCTGGCGGCCGGAGCGCTGAGCCTCCTCGGCGCCGAACTGCTGCCGTTCGGCCACCTGAGCCTCGGCCTGCCGTTGCTGGCGCTCTGGCTGGTGCGAACGGTCGCCTACTCGATGCACACGACGCAGGTCCGTGCCGTCGAGTTCCTCTGCGACGACGTCGGCGCGCGCGCGGCGGGACTGCTGCCGGCGGCGCGCGCGGAACTCAAGATCGCGCTCGAGCGCGAGACGCGCTCGGCGCTGCTGCTGCGCGTGCTGGAGGCGAAACGCACGCACTCGCACCTGCCGATCGAGCAATTGCTCGCCGATTGGGAGGCGGCGCTGCCGTTCGGGCGGGTCGACGCCGTGCAGGCGCGGGCGGAGCTCGAGCGGAACCTGCGCCGGCGCCTCGCCGACGAGGCGAAGGGAACGCTCTCCGGGCTGTGGAGCCACATCTGGGGCGCCGACGACACCGATGACGCCGCGCTCGACCAGCAGCTGGCGCGCGGCCGCACGCTGCAGCAGATCCGCCGCGTGCCGATCCCGTTCGCCGAGCTCTTGGCGAACCCCGATCGACTCACCCGCCCCGCGCTCGGCGCGCTGGCCGACTCGGTCGAAGCGCTCCCCGACCACCTGCTGTTCCGCCTCGACGACGAAGTCGACGATTCCGCGGAGACGCACCCCTGCCCATCGCGCCGCGTGCTGTTCCTCTGGCGCCACGCAAGCGAGTATCCGGACGCAGCGGAACGGGCCGGGAGGCGGTGAGAGCCGCCGTCAGCCGCTCCCCTTCTCGAGCAGCAGCTGCTGCGCCGCCTTCTGCTTCGCGCGGCCATGGGGCACCCGCTCATAGGCGCCGTCCGGCCGCAGCTCGAACGCCTGCGCCGTGTCCTCGAGGTAGGCGCGCAGGCCGTCGCGAATCACCCGCTGTTTCAGCGCCTTGTCGAGGATCGGGAAGCAGGTCTCGACGCGCTTCTGCAGGTTTCGCTCCATCCAGTCGGCGCTCGACAGCCAGAGCTGCTCCTCGCCCGCCGCATGGAAGAAGAAGACGCGGCTGTGCTCGAGGAAGCGGCCGACGATGGAGCGGACGCGGATGCCCTGCGACACGCCGGCGATGCCGGGTCGGAGCGAGCACATGCCGCGCACGATCAGTTCGATCGACACGCCCGCCTGCGCCGCCTTGTAGAGCGCCTGCATGATCTGCGGGTCGGTGAGCGCGTTCATCTTGGCGATGATCGCGGCGGGCCGCCCCGCCTTCGCCTCCTCCGCCTCGCGCGCGATCAGCCCGAGCAGCTTCTCCTGCAGCCCGAACGGTGACTGCACCAGCTGCTTCATCCGCGCGACCCGGCCGAGTCCGGTGAGCTGCTGGAACAGGTGGTGGACGTCCTCGGTCAGTTCGGGGTGAGCCGTCAGCAGGCTCCAGTCGGTGTAGATGCGAGCGGTGCGCGTGTGGTAGTTGCCGGTGCCGAGGTGGGCGTAGCGGCGCAGCTGGCCGCCCTCGCGCCGCACCACCAGCAGCACCTTGGCGTGGGTCTTGAAGCCGACGACGCCGTAGACGACGCGGGCTCCGGCCTCCTGCAGGCGGGTGGCGAGGTCGATGTTGGCCGCCTCGTCGAAACGGGCGCGCAGCTCGACCACCGCGGTGACTTCCTTGCCGGCGCGCGCCGCGCGGATCAGCGCCTCGACCAGCGGCGAGTCCTTGCCGGTGCGGTAGAGCGTCTGCTTGATCGCCAGCACGTCGGGGTCGGCGGCGGCCTGCATCGCGAAGTCGACCACCGGCGCGAACGACTCGAACGGAGCGTGGATCAGCAGGTCGCCGGCGCGGATCGCTTCGAACAGGTCGGCGGCGCGCTGCACGCGCGGCGACACGGTCGGCACGAACGGCGCGAACTTGAGCGCCGGCAGGTCGACCTCGTCGCACAGCGCGCCGAGGCGATGGAGGTTGACCGGACCGTTGACGCGGTAGACCGACTCGATCGGCAAGCGGAACTGCTCCAGCAGGAAGTCGATGGTCGACTGCGGGCAGTCGGCGGTGACCTCGAGCCGCACGGCGATGCCGAAGTGGCGGCGGGTCAGCTCGCCCTTCAGCGCCGCCATCAGGTCGTCGACTTCCTCCTCGTCCACCCAGAGGTCGGAGTCGCGGGTCACGCGGAACTCGTGGCAGCTCTTCACCTTCATGCCGGGGAAGAGCTGCGCCGCATGCTCCGAGATCAGCGTGGACAGCAGCACGAACTCCCACGTCGGCCCGCCGCCGGCGGCAGGGACGCGGATCAGCCGCGGCAGCGCGCGCGGCGCCTGCACCACGGCGAGGCGCGCGCTGCGGCCGAAGGCGTCGCGCCCCTCGAGCGCCACGATGAGGTTCAGCGACTTGTTCAGCACGCGCGGGAAGGGATGGGCCGGATCGAGCCCCACCGGCGTCAGGACCGGGAGGACCTCCTTCTCGAAGAACGCGGCGGCCCAGTCGCGCTGCGGCTTGCTCCACTCGGCGGGCTTCAGCAGCCGGACGCCGGCCTTGCCGAGCTCGGGGAGGAGGATCTCGTTCAGGACGCGGTACTGCTCCGCGACGAGGTACTGCGCCACCGAGGCGATGCGGCGCAGCAGTTCGCTCGGGGCCACCTGCGCCGCGCCGAGCTTCGCGACGCCCTGCATCAGCTGCTCGCGGACGCCGGCCTCGCGGATCTCGAAGAACTCGTCCAGGTTGTTGGAGCAGATCGCGAGGAACCGGAGCCGTTCGAGCAGCGGCATCGCGGGATCGAGCGCCTGCGCCAGCACGCGCCGCTGGAACTCGAGCAGCGAGAGCTGGCGATTGACGTACCAGCGCGGATCGGCGAGGTCGATCTTCACGGGCTGCGGCTTCGGCGCGGCGGCTTCGGTCACGGGCGGGGCTCCGGGGCGGACGGCGCGGGATGGTAATCGGCACGCGGGAAGGACCCGGGAAGAGGTGCGAGCGGCGTGCCGCAAGGCCGCCCGGAGGGCGAGGGGTGGCCCCGGGGCCGCGCCGGGACGAGCGGACGCGGCAGTCGCCAGCCATGTCGCTCCTGCGTCCGCTGCTGCTCGCGCTCCTGCTCCCGGCCGCTGCGAGGTCCGACGGCGGCGTTGCATGGGGCTGAACTCAGGCGAGTGCGAGCGCTTCAGCTACGTCATCGCCCATCCACGCATGGCTGCGCTGCTTACATCTCGCGCATCGTCTCAGCGCAAGCGTCCGCGGCCAAGGCAGGCGAGCCTCACGACCTCACCCCCTCCACCTTCCCGATCCAGGCGCGGATCGGCTCGGGTGCGGCGGCGATGATCTTCTCGCGGCGCTGACGCCACAGCGCCACCTGGCGCAGCGCGCGCAAGGGCGCCACGGCGAGGCGGGCGCGCAACGTCGCGTCCGGCGCGCGCAGGAACCACTCGCGCAGCGCCGGCGCGAACTCGCTCGGGATCTCGGAGCCGTGGGCGGCGCGCAGCGACAGCATCGCGGCGAACAGCGCATCGAGCGACTCGATCACCGGATCGGCCTCGGCCAGCAGCAGGAGGCGGCGCAACTGATGGCGCTCGGCCAGCAGCGTGCCTTCGAGCGGTGCGCCCGGCCCGGCCAGCACGAAGTGGAGCGCGCTCGCCAGCGCGTCGACCTGCCGTGCCGGCGCGGGCGGCGCGGTCGCCGCGAGCCGCGCGACGTTCGCGCCCGGCTCGAGCAGGCCGCGCAGCTCTTTGTCGGCGGCCACCACCAGCGCGTCGCGATCCCCCGCCGGCGCCCGCGCCAGGCCGCGCGCCACGACCGCGCCCTTCGCCGCATCGAAGAACTCGAGTTCGAGCTGCTGCTCGCCGCTGCCGAGGTCGAGCCGCATGGTCACGATCACCGTCGCGCGCCGCTGCGACTCCGGCCACTGCGCCGACAACTGCGCCGCCGGCAGCGGCTGCTGCAGCGCGGCGAAGCCGCTCTTCGGCACCACCGGAACGATCAACGCGGCGCGCTGCGCCGTGTGCAGCCACACCTGTTCCATCAGCAGCGCCGCCGCGCCGCGCGCGAAGCGGCCGTCCGCGGCGCCCGCCTCCTGCGGCGTCACTGCGGGCGTCTTCACCACCCACGGCGTCAGCACCAGCACCCGCGCCTGCGCCGACTTCGGCGGCACCAGCCACGTCGCGCCCTCGGTTCCGATCACCAGCAGCGGATCGGCGATGGCCGCGATCGAGATGCCGGCGGGCGCAGCCGGCGCCGGCCGTGACGCCCGCTCGCGGGTGTCGAGCGCGACGGTCAGCTCGTCCACTGCGCCAAGCAGGTCGGGTCGCGGCAGCAGCGCCACCTGGTGCAGCAGCGGCCGTCCGCGGGCGAACTCGCCGGCGTCGATGCAGCATTGCACCAGGTTGAGCGCCGCCTCGGCGCCGTGGCGGGCAAGGTCGAACCGCGGCAGCACGACGTCGAGTGCCGCCTTGGCCTGACCGCCGCGACCGAGCTCTCCCACCACCATCGCGAACAGCGCCGGCGGGCCGCCGTCCCGCGCCAGCAGCTCGCGCGCGACCGCCAGCGCGGCGGCCACGTCCTGCCTGGCGAGGTGGAGCGCCACCTGCTTCACGCTGGCCGGCCAGCACGCGCCGCCGGCGTGACGCGCCGCCACCAGCTGCTCGACCGCCGCCGCGCCGCCGCCCCGCTCGACGTGGCGCAGCAGATCGCTGAACGCCGCCAGGTAGCTCGGTTCGGCGGCGAGCGCCGCTTCGCACCGCTCCTGCGCGCGCGCCAGGTCGCCACGAATCTCGGCGATCCGCGCTTCTGCGTGGCGCGCACCGGCCGGCCACTCGCCACTGCCGGACACGCCCGCGAGCGTCGCCACCGCCAGGTCGAGCTGCCCCGCCTCGAGCTGCGTGAGGCCCAACAGCACGCGACTGCGCGCGCTCTGCCGGTCGATCTCGATCAATCGCTGCGCCGCCACCAGCAGGCGCGGCGCGAAGAGCTGCTCCTTCAACCCGCCCTGGAGCACCCGCGCCAGCGCATCGGCGTCGTCCTTGGCCCGCTCCAGCGACGGCTGCAGGATCTGCTGCCAGTAGACCTCCGCCGGCAGCTCGACCGGGCGGCCGGCCTGATCGAACGCGCGCACGGTCGAACCTTCGGCCCGGCGCGGCCCCAAAGGCGCCGACGGATCGTCGCGCGAGGGCGCCGCCCGCTCGGGCGGTCGCGTCGGCGCGCTCGCATCGGCGGGACCACTCGCACTTGGCACCACGTCGGTCGGCTTCGGCGCCGTCGACTCCGCCTTGCTCTTGCGATCGAACCAGCCCATGGACCACTCCGTGGCCTCGAGAAGGCGAGCGAGGCTACCGATCGTCGACGGCCGCCGCGCCGCGAGCTGCTGCCGGCGGTGGCGCTGAGGCCGATTCTCAAGCGGAGCCGCAGCAGCGGCCGAAGCGCAAGTTGTTCCGCTTGCCCGGAGCATCCGCCGACGCCACGATGGGCCACGCCGTGAGAACCCGCTCCCAACCGCTGCGCTTGCACACGCGACTCGGTCGCGTCCTCGCGCTGTTTGCGTGGTTGGCGGTGACCGCGCAGGCGGTGGGCGTGCCGATCCACCTCGCCGTCGAAGAGCACTCGACGCACGGCCGCCACTCGCACCACGTCCACTTCGGCCGCTTCGGCCATCACGGCCACCCTCACCGTCACGATGGCGAGCACGCCCACGCCGATGCCGTGAGCGCGCCGGCGCACGCGGGTGGGCAGCGTGACGGCGGCGACCCCGGCGCAAGGCCGCCGCACGACGCGCCGTGCCAGCGCGAGGACATCCCGGCGCTGCCGCCCCACTCCGCCCTCGACCACCTGATCGACACCGTGGCGCCGCGCACCAGCAGCTCCGCGACGGCGGACGCATGCATCGCTCCGACCATGCGGCCGATCACGTTGCCGCCGCTCTCCCTGCTCGGTGAACTCGCCCGCGCGCGCGACCGTGTCGCGCCGGAGCGACCGCCGCCACGCCGCCCCGAGCAGTCCCGCGCACCTCCTTCGCTCCTCGTCTGAGCCCGCGCGCGCGGCCGCTGCCGCGTCGCGGGTCGGTGCGTTCGCGCGCAGCCAGCGCGCGCCCAGATCCACGGACGAGGCCGCGTCATGTCCTTCGCTTCGCAACGGGTGCGATACCGCATCACTCACCTGCCCTTCGTGCTGGCGGCAGCCGCCTGCACCGCCTACGCGCCTGACCCGCCCGACCTCGAGGCGCACCTCGCGGCCTTCCGCGAGCGGGCACGGACTGCACCCGAGAGCTCGGCGCCGCGCGCCTTCGACCTCGCGGACGGCATCGACGCCGACGAGGCGGAGCTGCTGGCGCTGACCTTCAATCGCGACCTGCGTCGCGCTCGGCTCGCGGCAAAGGTGACGCTCGCCACCGCCGAAAACGCCGGCCGCTTCAGCGACCCGACGCTGGGAGTCGACCTCGCCCGCATCCTGCAGTCGACGCCGGAACCGTGGAAGGCGTTCGGATCGCTCGGGATCACGCTGCCGCTCTCGGGTCGGCTCGAACTCGAGCGCGAACGGGCCGGGCTCGGCCATGCGGCGACGCTGACGCGCGTGGCCGCACAGGAGTGGTCGACGCGCCTCACCGTGCGCCGGGTCTTCGCGGAATGGGAGGCGATCGCCACCAAGCGGGCCGAGAGCGCGGCCTACGCCGCGCAGATCGACGAAGTGCTCGGCGTGGTCGAGCGGATGGAGCAGGCGGGCGGGATGCCGCGCGCGGAGGCGCGGCTGTTCCGGATCGAGGCGGCCAACGTCGCGGCACGCCGCGCCGCCTTGGAGAGCAACGCGGTCCAGCTCGAGCTCGAACTGCGCGAGCGGATGGGGCTCCATCCCGACGCGCCGGTCGCGTTCGTCCCCGGGCACGCAGAACCGCCGCCCGCTCCATCGTTCGATGGCGCGGCCGCCACGGCGGCGCTGCGCCGGCATCCGGAGTTCCAGGTCGCGCTGGCCGAGCACGCGTCCGCCGAGAAGCAGCTCGAACTCGAACTGCGCCGGCAATACCCGGACCTCCGGATCGGCCCCGGTCTCGGCCGCGAGGATGGCGAGGACCAGGTGCTGCTGGGGCTCGAGCTGCCGCTGCCGTTCCTCGACGGGAACCGGCGCGCCATCGCGGAGGCGTTCGCGAGCCGCGATCTCGCCCGCGCGCAGGTCGAGATGACGCAGGAGGAGCTGCTGGTGCGGTGGCGCGGCGCCGAGCAGCGGCTGGCGGCGGCGCGCCGGCAGCATCTCGCGCTGGCGAGCTCGATCCTGCCGCTGGTCGAGGCGCAGTACGCCGACGCTCGCCACCTGGCGCAGCTCGGCGAGGTGAACACGCTGGTGCTGCTCGAGAGCCTGAAGCGCCGCCAGGACGCGGAGCTGCAGCGGATCGACCTGCTGCTGGCGGAGGCGCGCGCCGCGATCGACCTGCACGAGCTGGTCGGCTGCCCCGCCGAAGCCGCCGCGACCGCCGCCACGCCGCCTGGATCTGCCGCCGAATGAACGCGATGGAGCTGTCGATGAACCGCCGACTTCCTCTCCGCCTCGTCGCTGCCGCCGCGCTTCTGACCGGAGCCGGCTGCAAGCGCCCCGCCCATCGGCCGCCGACCACGGCGAACGACGAGGCCGCCGCGGCGACGCCGTCGAACCGCGTGGCGATCCCCGCGACCGTACGCAAGAACCTCGGGATCACGTTCGCGAAGGTCGAGCCGCGCGCCGTGACGCGGACGCTGCGGATGCCCGGCCGCTTCGAGCTGCTGCCGTCGGCGCGCCGCGAGTACCGCGCCCCGCTGCCCGGACGGATCGAGCTCCTGGTGGCCGAGTTCGAGCGAGTCGCCGCCGGGACGCCGCTCTACCGGATCGACTCCTCCGCCTGGCGCGAGCTGCACGAGGAGATCGCGGCGGCGATGGCCCACGCCGACTCGATGGGGCCCCTGCGCAAGGCGCACGACGTCCACGAGCAGAGCCTCACCGACAAGGTCGCGCTCTGGCAGGAGCGGTTGAAGCAGCTCGAGGAGCTGCGTGCGGCCGGCGGCGGCAGCGCGGAGCAGTTCACCGAAGCGCGCGCGACGCTGAACCAGACGCAGGCGGAGCTCGCCGACCAGCTCGAGAAGGACGCCGAACTCGAGGCGCGGCAGAAGCAGCTCGAGGCGGAGCTGCGCGCGCTGCGCGCGCGGCTCGAACAGCTCGAGCGGGCGGGTGGCGGCGGGCGGTCGGCGGGCGATCCGACGCCGACGGTGGTGCCGGAATTCGTCGTCCACGCCGTCGCCGACGGGGTCGTCGAGACGCTCGGGATCACCCCGGGCGGGCTGGCGGCCGAGAGCGACCTGATCGTCACGCTCGTCCAGCCGGAGCAGCTGCGCTTCCGCGCCCGCGGCCTGCAGGCCGACCTCGGCGTGCTGCGCGACGGGCTGGCCGCAACGATCGCGCCGCCGCAGGGCGGTTCGATCGAGCTCACCGACACGATGGCGGGGACGCTCGAACTCGGACTCGCCGCCGATCCCGACGAACGGACGATCGACCTGCTGGTGCGGCCGGCGGCGCTCGCCGCGTGGGCGCGCGCCGGCGTCGTGGCGCACCTCGAGATCGCGCTCGGCGGCGGCCGCGTCGAGCTCGCGATCCCGCTCTCCGCGGTGGCGCGCGACGGTGCGACCCCGATCCTCTTCCGCCGCGATCCCGCCAATCCCGACCAGGCGATCCGGATCGAGGCCGACCTCGGCAGCTCCGACGGGCGCTACGTCGAGGTGCTGAGCGGCGTGCGGGAGGGCGACCTGGTGATCGTCGCCGGCAACTACCAGCTGATGCTCGCCACCAGCGGCACCGCCGCGAAGGGCGGCCACTTCCACCCCGACGGCACCTTCCACGCCGGGGAGCACTGACCGTGCTGGCGAAGCTGATCGCCTTCTCGCTGAAGAACGCGTCGCTGGTCGCGGTGGTGGCCGGCCTCGTGCTGCTGTTCGCCGGCGTGAAGGTCGGCGAGATGCCGGTCGACGTGTTCCCCGAGCTGAACGCGCCGACGGTCGTGGTGATGACCGAGGCGGGCGGGCTCGCCGCGGACGAGGTCGAGCTGAACGTCACCTTCCCGATCGAAACGGCGGTGAACGGCCTGCCCGGCACCCGGCGCGTCCGCTCGGCCTCGGCCACCAGCCTGTCGATCGTCTGGGTCGAGTTCAACTGGGGCACCGATCTCTACCGCGCGCGACAGCTCGTCTCCGAACGCCTCTCCGCGGTGCGCGAGAGCCTGCCGCCCGACGCCCATGCCGAGATCACGCCGGTCACCAGCATCACCGGCGAGATCATGCTGATGGCACTGTCGTCGCCGGAGGGCCGCGCCAGCCCGCTGGAACTGCGCACCTACGCCGAGTTCGACCTGCGCAACAAGCTGCTGGCGGTTCCCGGCGTCGCGCAGGTGGTGGCCATCGGCGGCGAGCTGCCGCAGTACCAGGTCGAGGTGCACCAGGAGCGGCTCGCGCTGCACGGGCTCACCATCGCCGACGTCGTCGAGGCGGCGCGCGGCGCCCACAGCATCGCCAGCGCCGGCTACGTCCCCGACGTAGACAACCAGGAACTGCCGATCCGGCAGATGGCGCGCGTCACCGACGCCACCGACATCGCGCGCACGCTGGTGCGCTTCCGCGAGGGGGCGGCGATCACCATCGGCCACGTCGCCGACGTGAAGCTCGGGCCGGCGCCGAAGCGCGGGACGGCGTCGGATCACGGGCTGCCGGCGGTCGTCCTCAGCGTGCAGAAATCACCCGGCACCAACACGCTCGAGCTGACCCGGCAAGTCGACGTCGTGCTGGACCAGGTCGAGCGCTCCATGCCGGCCGGCATGACGCTGAACCGCGATCCGTTCCGCGCCGCGCGCTTCATCGACCGCTCGGTCGACAACCTCGTGCGCGTGCTGCTCGAGGCCAGCGCGATCGTCGCCGTGATCCTGATCCTGTTCCTGCTCGACGTGCGCGCCACGATCATCACGCTGACCGCGCTGCCGCTGTCGCTGGCGGTCGCGCTGCTCCTGCTGTGGGCGTGGGGCCTGTCGATCAACGTCATGACGCTCGGCGGCCTCGCCGTCGCGATCGGCGAACTGGTCGACGACGCGATCATCGACGTCGAGAACGTGCTGCGCCGCCTGCGCGCCAACCGCGAGCGGCCGCCCGACCAGCGCCAGCCGACCATGGCGGTGATCTACACCGCCAGCAACGAGATCCGCTCCTCGGTCGTCTTCGCCACCATCATCATCTGCATGGTGTTCGTCCCGCTGCTCTTCCTCGAGGGGCTCGAGGGGCGCTTCTTCCAGCCGCTCGGCATCGCCTACATCACCTCGATCTTCGCTTCGCTGCTGGTCGCGCTGACCGTGACGCCGGCGCTGTGCGGGATGCTGTTCCGTCGCGTGTTCGATCGGGCGTCCGCCGACGGTGCCGCGGGACGGGGCCACGATGGCGCGCTGGTGCGGTGGCTGAAGCGCGCCTATGCGCCTTTGCTGGCGGCCAGCCTGCGCCGACGCGGGGCGGTGCTGGCGGGTGCCGGCGTGCTGACGGCGCTGTCGCTGCTGCTCGCCTCGACCTTCGGCAGCTCGTTCCTGCCGGAGTTCAAGGAGGGCACCTTCACCGTGTTCCTGATGGCGCCGCCCGGCACTTCGCTGGCCGAGAGCGACCGCCTCGCGATCGGCGTGGAACAGCAGCTCGCCGCGATCGACGGCGTCTCGAGCGTCACGCGCCGCACCGGGCGCGCCGAGCGCGACGAGCATGCCGAGCCGGTCAGCAACTCCGAGATCGAGGTGACCGTGCGCGAAGGAGCGGACCAGGACGCCGTCCGCGCCGAGCTCGCGCGGGTCTTCTCCAACATCCCCGGCATCACCACGATGATCGGCCAGCCGATCGAGCATCGGCTTAGCCACGTCCTCTCCGGCACGCCAGCCGCCATCGCCATCAGCGTCTTCGGCGACGACCTCGACCGTCTGCGCAGCGTGGCGAAGGAGATCGACGGCGCGCTGCGCGCGATTCCCGGAACGCGCGACGTTGCAGCGAATCGCGAGGTGATGATCTCCTCGCTGCCGATCCGCTACCGCGCGCAGGACCTTGCGGCGGCGGGGCTCAGCCCGGCAGCCGCGGCCGTGCAGGTGCAGCAGGCGCTCCACGGCGAACAGGTCGCCGAGGTGAACCAGGGGGTGCAGCGCCTCGAGATCGTCGTGCGCCTCGCCGCGGAGGAGCGGGCGCGGATCGAGCAGATCATGGACCTGCAGCTGCGCGGATCGGCCGGCGCGCTGGTGCGACTGCGCGAGGTGGCCGACATCGGCCCCGAGCGCACCAGCAACCTGATCACCCGCGAGAACGCGCAGCGCAAGGCGCTGATCTCGGCCAACGTCGCCGAGGGCTACAACCTCGGCCAGCTGGTGGAGAGCGTGCGCGCGCAGGTCGATCCGATCGTGCAGCGCGCCGGCTGCACCGTGCACTACGGCGGGCAATTCGAGGCGCAGCAGTCGGCCAGCCGGACGATCCTGGTCATGGGCGCCGGCGTCGCGTTGCTGATGTTCCTGCTGCTCCAGTTGTCCACGGGGCGCGCGCGGGTGGCGGGACTGGTGATGCTGAACCTGCCGCTGTCACTGATCGGCGGCGTCGCGGCGATCTACCTCACCGAATCGCCCGGCGTGGTCGGCAACACGCTGGCTCTGCTCGGCCTCTCGGGCGACCGCTACATCGCGCCGGTGATCTCGATCGCCAGCATGGTCGGCTTCGTCACGCTGTTCGGCATCGCCGTGCGCAACGGGATCCTGCTGGTGAACCACTTCGACCACCTGCAGCGCCACGAAGGGCGCACGCTCGGTGATTCGATCTTCGCCGGCTCGATGGAGCGGCTGGTGCCGATCCTGATGACCGCGCTCACCGCGGCGCTCGGGCTGATCCCGCTGGCGCTGGCGCGCGGCGAGCCCGGCAGCGAGCTGCTGGCGCCGCTGGCGATCGTGGTACTCGGAGGATTGATCTCCTCCACCTTCCTCAACCTGTTCGTCGTTCCCGCCGGCTACGCGCTGGCGTTTCGTGTCAGCTTCGCATCGAGCAGTGCGCCAGACATGCTGGCGCAACCCGCTCGATCGCGGGAGGCGCGGGCCGAGAGCCCCGAGAATCAGGAGGATCCGTGATGGCCGTGGGAAACAAGAGTCGGTCAGCGCCGGCGATTGCACTGGTCGTCGGCGCCTGCGCGTTCGGCGGCTGCGGCGACAATTCGAAGTCCGCCGGCGGCGGGACTCCGGACCAGCCGGCCGCGCCGAAGACGGGCGACCACGGCGCCGCCGCGGTCACGGCGCTCGGGGAACAGGAAATCAACGGCATGCAGGTGCGTGCATCGCGCGACGGCCAGGGAGCGCTCGGCGCTGACGCGCCGATCGACGTCTGGGTGAACGGCGGCACCGCCGGCCTTGCTGCCGTCCGCTTCTGGATCGGCAGCGAGGACGCGAAGGGCTCGATCAAGGCCAAGGCCGAGATCGAGGACGACAAGTGGCACACGCATGCCGAGGTACCAACCCCTCTGCCCGCCGGCAGCAAGCTGTGGGTGGAGCTCGAGACGCAAAAGGGCGAGAAGAGCGTGCTCAGCTTCGACCTGAAGAACTGAGCCCCTGCTCGCATCGCGCTGGCTCGCGTGGCTGTGGCGACTCGCCACCGAGCGGAGTGGGTGGCGACAACGCCGCGGGCGGCGCGCAGTGATGGACGACCGCGGCGCGCGCCTCAGGTTCGCACCCGGCGTGCTGGCGACCGGCAACCCGGATTGCGAAGCTTGCGCCATCGCTCCACCGGCGCGGCTCGCCATGCGCCTCGCCCCCATGGAACCGCTCGCGACATGCCGCGCCCGCAACCCCCGAACGACCGCGATCCGCCTTGCGCCACCGGCCGCGGCGCCGCCGCCGCCCGCGGGGCGGTGATCGACGACCTCGCGCACGAACTGCAGCAGGCGCTGGCGGTCGGCACCACCCGCGAGCAGGTGAACGAACTGCTCGGCGGCGCCCTGCAGGCATTCGGGCGGCTGGTGCCGTTCGACCTCGCCGCGGTCCTCGAGCTCGACGGCGACGAACTCCGCGTGCGCGTCGCGAAAGGCGCGCTGGACGGCGCCAAAGTCCGCGCCCACCGCCTGCGTCTCGCCGACTTCCCGGACATCCGCGATGCCCTGAAGAGCGGTCGCGCCGTCGCCTTCGGCGCCGGCGACCACGCGCACGGCGACGGCGATCCCTACGACGGCGTGCTCGACCTGCCGCACGGCCATCACTGCATGGTGGTGCCGCTGCAGGCCGGCACGGCGACCCTCGGCGCGATGACCTTCGACCGTGCGCAGTGCGGCACCTATCCGCCCGGCCTGGTCGAGCTGGCCGAGATCTTCGGCCGCCTGTTCGCGCTGGCAATGAGCTTCGGCGAGCAGACCGCCGCGCTCACCCGCCTCCGCCAGCAGCTGCTCGACGTGCCGCCGAGCACGCTGCGCAGCCGGATGGAGAAGCTCGGTCTCGGCGGCGCGCGCGATTTCCAGAAACGCCAGAGCGAACCGACGTGAGCGACGCCCCGCGCCTGCGCGAGGTGGTGCCGGCGGAGCGGGTGCGCGCGCGCATCGTCGAACTGGCAGCGGAGATAGCGACGGTGCTGGGCACCGACGCGCCGGCGAGCCGTGCGCCGCCGCTGTTCATCGTCATCGCCGAAGGGGCGCGGCGCTTCGCCGAGGCGCTGCTCGGCGAGACGGCGAGACGCGGTGTCCCGGCCGATTCGATGGTGGTCCGCGCGCGTCGCACCGTGGGACAGCAGCTGGTCGCCGTCGAGCTCGAGGCGTTCGACGCCGACCGCTGCGCCGGCCGCAGCGTGGTGATCGTCGACGACATCGCCGACGAGGGGCGCACGCTGGCGGCGGTGCTCGCGCGCGTCGCCGCCGCCGCGCCGGCCCGCGTCCGCACGGCGGTGCTGGTCAGCAAGCTGGCGCGGCGCGCGGTGACGCTGTCGCTCGACTGGATCGGCTTCGAGCTCGCCGATGGCTGGCTGGTCGGCTTCGGCATGGATCTCGACGGCCGGCTGCGCGAGCTCGACGGACTGTTCGTCGTCGAAGGCTGAGCCGAGGGGACTACGATCCCTCACCGGGAGTTCGGGCAACCGACCTGCGCGGTCACTTCCCGCGCCGACCACCGCGGTCGGGGAGCGCCTTCTTCGCGACCTTCACTGCCGCCTTCGGGGCGGCCTTCGCCGCGTTGCGCGCAGCCACTGCGGCGCGGATCTCGGCGCGCGGTTTCGGGCCCTTCGCCGCTTGCGCGTCACGCGCGGCGACGTAGTTCGCGACGTAGTCCTTGGCCGGCATGCGGCGGATCAGCTCGCCCAGCACGTCGAGCGCGAGGTCGTCGGCGCGCTTGAAGCGGATGCAGCACTTGCCCATGTCGAGCTTCTTGCCGCTCTTCTTCCAGGCGTCGACGAACCAGCGGAACAGGCCGTGGCTCTTGCTGTCAGGCGCCTCCGACGGGTAGAGGCCCATCACGTACATCGAGCAGTAGTCTTCTGCGACGCGAGGCCGGCGAACGGCAGCGCCCGCTTCGGATCGCAGTGGTAGCCGGCGGGGAAGATCCGGTGCGGCACGCACCAGCCGATCATCCCGTAGCTCATGCCTTCCTCGTAGCCGGCACGGTCGAGGTTCTGGTTGACGACCGCGCGCACCTTCTCGATCTCGGCGCGGCGGTCGGCGGCGAGCGACTTCAGGTAGTCGGGGACGGTGGCGGCTTTGCTTTGCATGGCGGCGCAACGGAGCCGCTGGCACGGTCGGACGAAACGCGCTGCTTGATCGACCGCTCCCGCGTGGAGCACGAAGCCCCGACGGCGGGGGAAAGTGCCGACGGAGGTCGCGCAAAGCGAGGTGCGGCCGTATCGCGACGGCGATGCGGAACCGCTGCACCGGCCAGGGCTTCGCGATCCACGACGCCGACGTCGATGCGATGAGCCGCGCCTCCGCCGCGCCGCGCTCGCGCTACTGCGTGGTGGAGCGCGACCGGCGCGGGATCGGCGGCGGCGGCTTCATGCCGCTGGCCGGCAGCGATCCGGCGCGCGCGACCTGCGAGCTGCGCAAGATGTACTTCCGGCCCGAGGCGCGCGGGCTCGGCGTCGGGCGGGCGCTGCTCGAGCTCCCGGAAAACCGCCTCGAATCGAACCCGAAAGTCGCCGTCCACGTCCACCCCTCGTTCCGCTCCGGACTTGAAAGCGCGGTGTGGGGTGTGCACCGGCGGAGTGGAACCGGCCGTGGTCCCCGATGCTGGTGGGACCCGACGCGAGCCGCCCCGGGCCCGTCGGAAGTCGTTTCCTGGAGGCCCGCCCGAGCCCGGGGCGCGGGCGGCGGGCTTGGGCGCGGGCTATCTTCCGCCGACCAACCGGGGGCTCCTGCTCATGGGTAGTGGCTCGTGCCGTGCTCCGCGCGGCGGCTCCATCCTCCTGAACGCGGCGATCGCCGCGACCGCGACTGCGACCGCGGCCGCGCAGGGGACGGTGGTTTTCGAGATCGACGGCCAGATCGACAGCGCCAGGTTCGGCCGCTGCTGCTTCGTCGGTGACCTCGACGGCGACGGTTTCGACGAATTCGTCATCGGCGCCCACAACGAGGACGTCGATGTCAACGGCGACGGCCGGATCCAGAAGAACGAGAACGAGCGTGGCGTGGCCCGCCTCTACTCGGGCCGCGACCCGTCCACGCCGCTGCGGATGTGGCACGGAGACGGCGAGTACGAGAACTTCGGCGCCGACTGCTTCCTGCTCGGCGACCTCGATGCCGACGGCCGGCGCGACTTCGCCATTGCGGCGCCGAGCCAGGGGCGCAACCGCCACGCCTACCTGCGCATCTTCTCGGGCGCGCTCCTCGCCGATCCGACCGCGCCCGAGACGCTGGGCGACATCGTCGACGCCGCGGATCGCAACCAGAACGGCGTCGCCGACGGCAGCGAAGGCGACTTCGGCGCCTCGGCTGACCATGCCGGGGACGTGAACGGCGACGGCCGCGACGACGTCATCGTCTCCGGCGCCGGCGACTATCGCTGGGCGCTGCTGGTCTCCGGCCGCAACCTCACCACGCTCCACGCCTGGACCGTCCATTCCACCGGCATCCGGCCGGCCAAGCACGCAACCGCCGTCGCCGCCTTCCGCGCCGACGTGACGGGCGACGGCGTGAACGACTACGCCATCGGCAACTTCGCGGCCACCAACGGCGCGCTCCAGGAGGCGGGCGAGGTCTCGATCTGGTCGGGCACCGCGCTGACGCCGTCGCTCACCCTGCGCGGCGGCGCCGACCATGAGTGGTTCGGCTACGCGCTCCTGGTGCTCGACGACGTGAGCGGCGATCCGCAGGCACGCCCGGAGCTGCTGATCGGTGCACCGGGCACCTTCACCAACGAGTTCGGCGACCAGGAGCACGGCAACTACGCGACGCTCCAGTTCGGCGAGGACCTCTCCAGCGTCGCGCAGCGATTCGACGGCGGCACCGTCGGCGCCGGGCCAGGCAGCTTCTTCGCGGCGCAGGCGGCCGCCGGCGAGTTCACCCAGGGCGGCGGCACGCCGCGCGCCGAGCTGTTCCTCGCGGCGCGCCACGCCGACGAGGAGCGCGGCCTCGTCTCGTGCTGGTCGTTCGACGCCACCGCGCGGCAGTTCGTGCCGGCATGGAGCGTGGCCGGCAGCGATCCGGGCGACAACGTGGCGGACGTCGCCGTCGGCGGTCGCCTCACCGCCGATCCGGCGAATCCGCTGGTGGCCGACCCCTTGCCCGACCTGCTGCTCGGCTCCGGCCACATCGGCCTGCCCGGCCAGCGCGAGCGCGGCCGCGTCTGGTGCCTGAGCGAGCAGGCCGGCGTCCTCGCCGCCCATTCGCTCCATGACGCCGCGTGGGCCGGCGACGGCACCGACCCGTCGCTGCTGCCGACGATCGACCTCGCCGAGCTTCCATCGCTCGGTCGCGTCGCACAGGTGGAGATCGGCTGCCCGATCGATCCGGCGACGTTCGGAGTGCTGCTGCTCGGCATGGACACGCTCGACGATCCGCGGCTGCCCCACCTCTTCGTCGACGCGCTGGCAGTCGTGCCATTCACGCTGCAGGCAGGCGCGACGACCGTCGCGATCGAGATCCCGCCGCTCCCCGAGTGGTACGCGCTTGGCCCGGTGTGGCATGCGCAGGCGCTGCTGGCGCTGCCGTCCATTACCGGCGGGCTCGGCTACACGCAGCGGCTCGAGGCGACGCTCGGCGGGCGGACATGGCAGTGATGCGAAGCTCCGGTACCTTCCGGCCCGGGCCGGTCATGGCGCCGGCTCGTCCTCTGCCGCCGCTCGCGGCAGCGCTGCTGCTCCTCGCCGCGACCGGCCGCGCCCAGGTGGCGACCGTCTTCGAGTTGACCGCCGAGAAGCCGCAGTCGGCGTTCGGGCGGGTCGCGTACCTCGGCGACCTCGATGGCGACGGCTTCGATGAATTCGCCGTCGGCGCACCCAATGAGGACGTCGACCTCGACGGCGACGGCGCGATCTCGGCGGGCGAGACGCGCGTCGGCACCGTGCGGATCTGGTCGGGACGGCGCGTCGGCGAGCCGCTGCGCACCTGGCACGGCGCCGCCGGATTCGACGGTTTCGGCGCCGAGATCGCCGCCGCCGGTGACCTCGATGGTGACGGCCATCCCGATGTCGCGGTCGGTGCCCCGAGCCCCGACAAGACCGCGCAGCACGCCTACGTCCGCGTCTACTCCGGCCGCGCGTTCGTCGACTCAGGGGCTCCCGAGCTGCTGGCCACCCTGACCGACGACGCCGATCGCGACGGTTCCGGCAAACCCGACGGCGACGAGGGCCACTTCGGTCACGCGCTCGAGGCCGCGGGAGACGTCGACGGCGACGGCAACGACGACCTGCTGGTGGCGGGCGCGGGTTCCTACCGCTGGGTCATGCTCTGGTCGGGAGGCACGCTGGCGCCGCTCTTCACCTGGGACCTGCAACCCACCGGCGCGGCCCGTACCGGTCAGCATCCGACGGCACTCGCCAGCTTCCGGCGCGACCTCGATGGCGATGGCGCGATCGAGCTCGCCTTCGGCAACTGGTTCGCATCGCAGCCCGGCCGCCGCGAGGCGGGGCTGGTGCAGATCTTCTCCGGCATGACCGCCGCCCCCATCATCGAACTGCGCGGACGCGAGCATCACGATTGGTTCGGCTATGCCCTCGGTGTCGTTCCCGACCAGAGCGGCGACGCCAATGCGCTGCCCGAGCTGCTGATCGGCGCACCCGGCACCTTCGAGAACAGCTACGGCTCCGCCGAGAACGGCAACTACGTCGATCTCCACTACGGCGAGGCGCTGGCCACCCGCGTGCTGGAGCTGCGCGGCGAGGACGTCGGTTGCGCTCCCGGCTCGTGGTTCGGCGCCCACCTCGAGGCGTGCGAGTACGTCGCCGATGACGAGGACGGCCAGGAGCCGCGCTGTGAGCTTCTGGTCTCGGCGCGTCACCACGACGAGGATCGCGGGCGGATCGCCTGCCTCACCTTCGACCGCACGGGCCCCGCCTGGCTCCCGCGCTTCACGCTGGACGGCCGCGAGCCGAGCGACGCGATCGGCCGCCTTGCCGCCAATGGTCGCATCACGGCGCCGGCGGACGATCTCGACTCGCCCGATGCCTTCGCCGATCCGCTGATCAGCAGCGGGCACGTCAACATCGGTGATTCCGTCCGCTACGGGCGCATCACCGCGCTGACCGCGGCTCCGGGCGTGCAGGCCAGCCATGGCCTCTCGGGCGAAGCGTGGGCCGGCGACGGCACCGATCCCGCGCTGCTGCCGACGATCGGGCTCGCGGCGGAGCCCGTGCTCGGCACGCTGGCGCAGGTGCAACTCGACTGTCCGCTCGATCCCTTCACGTGGGGGCTGCTGCTGGTCGGCATCGGGACCGATCCGACCCCCGGCCTGCCGCACCTGCTGGTGAGCGACTACGTCGCGTTGGCGTTCGCGCTGCAGGGCGGCATCACGTCGCTCCCGATCCAGATCCCGGCCGACCCCGAGTGGTTCACTCTGGGCGCCGTCTACCACGCGCAGGCGCTGTTCGCGTTGGCCGACGTCCAAGGCGGCATCGGCTACAGCGCGCGGCTCGACGCGACGCTGGGCGGCGGAAGCTGGTAGCCCCCGCGCGCAGGACGACGCGCACGCCAGCCGCGACGCTCGCGACGCTCAGCTCGTGTCGCCCCACGGCAGGAAGAGGACGGTGCCGCCGACCTTCTCGCCGTCGCGCTGCCAGGAGAACAGGCGGCCGAGGAACGAGAACTTCCGCCGCCCCGGCGCGT
>VGYY01000041.1 GCA_016872815.1 Planctomycetota bacterium | reverse complement strand
CCACGCCTCGCCCTGCGAAGCCGTGATCCGCAGCTCGCGCAGGAGCGCGTCGCGACCGGCCCGGGTCGGCGCCGTCACCCAGGTCGCCGGACCGCCCGGACGCGGCTCCCCCGCCGTCACCTGCTCGCGCCACGACGGCCCGAGCGGCGGCACCGACCGGATCCGCCCCTGCAGCGTGGCGGCGGTGGCGACCGGCAGGGGGACGGCGGCGGCGCGCGAGAGATCGGCGAGGCACTCGCCGGCGCTGCGGTAGCGCGCGAGCGGGTCCTTCGCCAGCAGCCGCGCGACCAGCTCGCGCAGCGCGGCCGGCGCGCTGAAGCCGGCGGCGAAACGCACCGGCGCGTCGAGATGGGCGCGCGCCCACTCGATCGGCGTCGCGGCGGAGAACGGCAGTCCGCTGCCCCACAGTTCGTGCAGCACGACACCGAGCGCGTAGAGGTCGCTCGCCGGCGCCGGCGGCTCGCCGCGGAACAGCTCCGGCGCCAGGTACGGCAGCGACCCGGCAGGGATGGCGTGCGCGCTTGCGGCGACCGCGAGTCCGAGGTCGACCAGCACCACCCGCGGCGGGTCGACGCCGAGGTCGACCAGCAGGTGCTCCGGCTTGAGGTCGCGATGGACGAGGCCGCGCTCGCCGAGCAGCGCCAGGGTGCGCAGCACGTCGGCGATCGCCTGCAGCTGCACCGGCAACGGCGCGCCGCGGAGCGCCGCCAGGAACGGCGTGCCCCGGGCTGGTTCGCCGGTGAACAGCCCGTCCCCGCCCACCGGGTCGAGCGTCAGCTCGTCGACGCGCGGCAAGCCCGGGCTGCGCAGCGCCTGCAGTCGCCGGAACTCGTCGTGCAGCGCCGGAAGTCGCGCCTGCGGGACCCGCTTCAGCGCCAGCGGCGGCCCGCCGCGCGCGAGATCCTGCACCAGCAGCACCTCGCCCGAGGCGCCGGCACCGAGTCGACGCAGCGGCTGCCAGCGTCCGCCGATCGCCTGCTCCGACCGCTCGCTCATCGCGGGATCGCCTGCCTCTCTCGCCGCCGCCGCGCGCGGGTCCGTGACCGGGCGCGGTGCGGGATCATAGCTCGGTGCGCCGGGGGCGCCGCCCCGCGTAAGCTCGCACCGAACCGCGGTGACATGCCTCCCGTTGTCCGCGTCCAACCGCCGAGGAGTCCGCCATTTCCAGCCGCCGCCGCCCGTTCCGCCCGTTCCGCCCGTCGCGCCCGACCCTCGCGTTCGGCGCGCTGCTCGCGCTGGCATCGATCGCCGCCGCCGACGTCGTCCACCTCAAGACCGGCGAGAAGCTCGAGGGCAAGATCCTGAGCGAGACCGCCACCAAGGTGAAGATCGAGACCCCGTTCGGGACCACCGAGGTCGAGCGCTCGCGCATCGACAAGATCGAGCGCGGCAAGACGCCGAAGGAGGTGTTCGCCGAGCGCAAGGCGGCGCTCGGCAAGACCGACGTGGTCGGCCGCTGGGACCTCGTGCTGTATTGCAAGCAGCAGAAGCTCAACCGCGAGGCGAAGGCGCTGGTCGCCGAAATCCTCACGCTCGACCCCGAGCATGCCGACGCCAACCGCGAGAACGGGAAGATCCAGTACGACGGCAAGTGGTTCACCAAGGAGCAACTCGAGACATACCAGGCGGAAGAGCGCAAGAAGATGGAAGCGGCCGGCATGGTCTGGCAGGACGGCCGCTGGATGACCGAGGACGACGCGATGACGGCGCGCGGCCTGGTCAAGGTCGACGGCAAGTGGATCAGCAAGGAGGAGCTCGACCGGCTGACCGCCGCCCGCGACTGGCAGGCGACTTTCGGCACCGAGATGAACGTGCTGGTGACCGACCACTTCGAGCTGCGCACGCCGCTGCCGCTCGAGGACCTGCAGGAGATCGTCGATCTCTGCGAGATGGCGCACGCCGAGTTCATCAAGCTGGCGGAGCCGGACGAGAAGGAGATCAAGTTCATGGATCCGGCGAAGAGCGCCTATTCGCGGATCTACCTCTACGTGCACGCGGCGCCGGGCGACGTGACCAAGTTCATCGAGTCGGGCTTCATCGACCGCCATTACGTGCCGCCGTCGGTGAAGGAGGACCACATCGAGTCGGACAACTTCTCGGTCTACTTCCCGGTGCCGTTCATCGTGCTGTCGGAAGGCCGCCACCTGAAGTCGAGCGAGTCGCGCGACGTCAACCAGGCCGGGATGGCGCTGGTCCATCTCGGCCAGATCCTCGTGCGCCGGCTGAAGCGCGGTGGCGGGCTGCCGGGCTGGGCCGAGGCGGGGATGGGCCACTGGGCCGAGGGCGAGTTCAACGGCTACTCGACGCTGTCGATCGTCGAGTACCCCCACTACGAACCGTTCGTCGACAAGTGGTCGGTCGAGGGCTGGGAGAACTTCCCGCGCTGGAAGGACAAGCTCTCCGACG
Source organism: Planctomycetota bacterium (assembly GCA_016872815.1). GTDB lineage: Bacteria > Planctomycetota > B15-G4 > B15-G4 > SIAN01 > SIAN01. The sequence continues at coordinate 17,427 of VGYY01000041.1, read as the reverse complement.
CCGGCGAGATCGCGCGCGTCACGCCGCTGTCGGTGCTGATGGAGAAACCGGTCGAGGAGCTCACCATCGACGAGGAGGCCAAGGCGTGGAGCCTGGTCCTCTTCCTGATGGAGACGCGACGCAAGCAGTTCTTCGATTTCGTCCGCGCCGCCAAGTCGAAGTTCCACGACGAGCTGGTGGGCAACACGCAGGCGTTCACCGACGCGTTCGCGCCCGAGTCGATCGCGCACATCGACGCCGAGTGGGCGTCGTGGGTGCGCACGCTCACCAAGGGCGAGGCGAAGACGGCGCCGCCGCAGAAACCGCTCGGCGGCGGCTGATCGCCGCCGGAGGGTGACGCCCGCGGGACCGGAGCTCAGCGCGAAGCGCCGGTCCCCCGCGCCGCGCTGCGTGCGGCCTCGACCTGCCCCGCGAGGCCCGGGTCGAGCGCCAGCGCCCGCTCGAGGTGGCGGGCCGCACCGTCGGCATCGCCGGTCTCGGCCAGCAGCTCGCCGAGGCGCAGGTGCGCCAAGGCCGAATCGGGCAGCAGTTCGAGCGCCGCGTCGAGGTGGCGCCGTGCCGCGTCGGCGCGGCCGGACTCGCGCAGCGCCCGCGCGACGCGCAACCGCAGTTCGTGCGCCCCGGCGATCGCTTCCGCGCCGCCCTGCAACGCGAGCTCGTGGCCAAGCGCGTCGATGTACTCGCCGGCGATCTCGCCGCCCGCCACCAGCAGCAGCTGGCGGGCAAGATCGAGGACGCCGTAGGGCGCTGGCGCGCTGTAGCGGCGGCCGCCGAACGGCATGGCGAGATCGAGCAGCTTGTCGGCCGGGGCGATGCACAGCGACACGTCACGGCGCAGGTCGGCCGGGACGAGCGGCCCCTTGTAGAAGGCGACCAACCGGCCGCCGCCATCGAGCAGGAAGCTGGTCGGCGTCGGCAGCGGCGGATGCCGGCTGTACAGCGCGCTGTAGAAGCCGCGCACGCGTTCGATGCCGCCGTGATCGAGGAAGCCGACCGGCCAGGTGAAGCCCTTCGCCTTGACCAGGTCGAGCGCCGACTGCCGATCGGCGGGGTTGTCGTCCGCCTCGTCGAGGCTGAGCGCCACCAGCCGCACGCCGGCAGCATCGAGCTCCTTGCGCGCTGCCGCGAGCGCCGCGAGTTCCTCCTCGCACTGGCAGCACCAACTGGTCCATGCCATCACCAGCAGTGGCTTGCCGCTCGCCGTCTCGAGCACCCGCGCCTTCCCCTGCGCATCGGAGTAGGCGAGCCGCGGGAACGGGACGCGGGTCGACAGCACGCTGCGCGACTTGACCGACAGCTTCGTGCTGGGGAGCGGCTGCGCCGCGAGCTCGGGCGCGAGCGGGCCGCGCGGGACGAAGTCGGCCTTGCCGCTGCCCTGCACGAGCCGCCACGCCGCGCCGGCGGCGGCGCCGGCGAACGCCTCGCTCGCACCGCCCGGCCAGCGCACCGTGACCCGCTCGATGGCCGGATTGCGGCCGAGGCCGAAATGGACGCGCTTGCTGCCCTGAGAGAGGAAGCCCTCGCCGGCGCGCAGAGTCCGCACCAGCGGCCGCGGATCGCCGGCGAGGCGCACCTCGATCCGCGCGCCGATCGCGTCGGGGTTGGTGGTCGTCGCCGTGCCGCGCAGATCGAAGGCGATCCAGTGGTTGGCCGGGTCGGCATCGTTGCGCATGAATCGGACCTGCGGTCCGTTGCGATTGACCAGCCAGAGGTCGAGGTCGCCGTCGCGGTCCCAGTCGACGCTGCCGCAGGCGCGGGCGTCGTCGGGAAAATCGAGCCCGCTGACGAACGAGGCATCGGCGAAGCGGGTGCCGTGGGTGTTGAGGTAGAGGACGTTGCGTTCGTTGCCGGAGAAGCCGGCGCCCTCGGCCAGCATCCACTCGAGCTGGTCGACCGCCTGGTGGTACGCGGCCACGTCCTTGTCCGGGGTGATCTGGGCCGGCGAGTGCGACAGGACCTGTCGCCACCAGAAGCTTCAGAGGTCCTCCGGTTCGGTGTTGGTCAGGTAGCCGTTGCAGACCAGCAGGTCCTCCCACGCGTCGTTGTTGACGTCGAGCGCGTAGCAGCCCCACGCCCAGCGCCCGAGTGTCGTGCCGGTCTCGACCGAGACGTCGAGGAAGTGGCCGTCGCCCCGGTTGCGGTAGAGCGAGTTGCCGCGCGCGAGGAACTGGAAGCGCGCCTTGTCGCCGTCGCCGAGTTCCGGCTTGAAGTTGCGCTGGTAGGTGATGCGATGACCCGCGGAGGACCACATGTTCGAGATGTAGAGGTCCATGAAGCCGTCGCGATCGACGTCGCCCCACGTGCAGCCCATCCCGAACGAGCGGTCGATGCAACCCGCCTCCTCGGCGACGTCGCGGAAGCGACCGCCGTCGTTGCGATAGAGGTTGTTGGCGCCGAAGTCGTTGGCGACGTAGAGGTCCTGGTCGCCGTCGTTGTCGTAGTCCTCGAAGCAGACGCCCCAGGTCCAGCGGCGGTTGTTCTGCTCGAGCCCGAGTTCGGCGGTCGCGTCGACGAAGGAGAACTCGCCGCCCGCTGGCGTCTCGTTGCGGAACAGCACGTTGCGCCCGCCGTTGTTGGCGTCGTGCAGCGGGATCGGGTGCGCCAGCTTGCCGGGATCGGCGTCGGCGTCATGGAAGACGCCGGCGTAGAGGTCGACATCGCCGTCGAGGTCGACGTCGGCGGCGGCGAGCGAGATCGACGGCCGCGGCAGGCGGAGCAGGCCGGCGCGGACGAAGCGCGCCTTCCCCTCGTTGCGCATCAGCATCAGCTCGAACCCGGTGCCGATGACGAGATCCTGGTCGCCGTCGCGGTCGAGGTCGAGAAAGAGCGCGCCGTGGGTCGGCTCGACCCAGTCGGTCCCCGACTCCCGGGAGTAGTCCCGCACCGTGCCATCGGGCTGGTGGAGGAACAGTCGGTTGGGCAGCCCGCCCGACTGGCAGATGTAGACGTCCTCGAGCCCGTCACCGTCGGCGTCGCCGATCGCCACGCCCTGATGGCCGCGCGTGTCGTAGCCGAGTCGCGTGTCCATCCGCGCCAGCCACTCCTCGCTGCCGATCTGCAGCTGCCGCTCCCACGCCGCGACCTTGCCGAGCGTCGCCACCGTGCAGTCGGCGAACAGGGTTCCGGTCGTCCCGCGGGCCTCGACCTCCTCGAATCCCTCGAGCACGATCGACTCGAGCAGTCCCGGCGCCTCGCCGTCGGGCAGGCGCCAGCGGCAGCTCCAGTACGAGATCTGCTGCACGGCGCCGCGCGGCAGCCGTGCAGCAGTCTCGACCCGCACCCATGTGCGCAGCGGCATCTCGTCGGCGTGGACGAAGATCGTCTTGATGGTGAAGCGGCGCGAGGTCGCCCCCGCGAGCGGCTCGAGCAATTCGAGCAGCGCGGAGTGAAAGCCCTCGGCGCCAGCCCGGTCGAGCGTCCGCGCGCGCTCGAGAGCTGCTTCGGACGGACGGCTGACCAGGAAGCTCGCCTGGTGGTCGATCCGCTCGAGTGCGTCGGGTCGCAGCCGCCCGATGCGGAACTCCGGAACGATGAACTTCCCGAGTTGCGCCACTTCCGGCGGCGTGGTGGCCGACAGGTGGGCGGCCCACTGCTTCAGCGTCTTGTCGCAGCGCCGGGCGATCTGCTCGGTCAGCCAGCCGTCTTCGCGCGGATCGTCATGGAGGCGCGCCTTGCCGAGAGTTCCGACCGGAAGTGGGTCAGCCGGCTTCGATGGCGAGGTCTGCGCCGGCGCCAACGCGCCATTCACGGCCACGAGCGCGGCGATCCACCGCACAGCCCGAGCTGGAACGGGCGCGACCGGGCGGTGCCTGCCGCCGTGCCGCGGAATCATCGACGCCATTCGCGCATCGCTCCTTGCTGCGACCAGCGGCATGGATTAGCGAACCGAAGGCCGGATGTCGCGGCCCGCTCGATCCACGCTCTCAGAGACGGACGAGCGACTGCAGCAGGCCGGTGAAGCGCTCGGTCGAGATGCGCGACTCGACCGTGATCTGCGTGCCGCGATGGAGCAGCGAGGCGGACGCGATCGACCCGAACCGGCTGACGAAGGCGACCTCGAACAGGTCGTTGTCGGCGAACTCCCGCGGCATCGTCTCGGGCGGCCCATGCTCGATGAAGTCGATGTGCTCGATGCCGTCGCTGTAGACGAACCGCCAGAGGGTGACCGGACGTTCGACGCGAGCGAGGTTCGCCGTCGAGGTCATGACGACCTCCTCGGCGATGATCAGCTCGAAGCCGGGCGGCAGGGCGTCGTCGCGCGGCAGCAGCAGGTCGAGCCCCGCGGCCGCCGCGCGAACGCGAGCGGCTTCCAGCGACGCCAGCGCGGTGCGCTTCACGATCGGCTGCGGATTGGGGACGAACCCGCTCGGCGCGCCCCAGACGAGGCTGGTCACTTCCATCCGGCTGACGCACCGCGACGAGCCGTCGGCCAGCGTGATGTGTTCCTCGCAAGCCAGCGGGAAGCCCTCGCGGCCGGACTTGGTGCTGGCCGTGAGCAGGTAGGACGGACGGTCGGCCGCCAGCGGCTCGATCAGATAGGTCAGCGCCGGCTCCCCGCGGGAGGTGATCGGCTTGCGGACGAGCCCGACGATGGTCACCCAGTAGTTCGCGACCATCCGATCGAGGTCGTCGGGCGCCGGATCGCGCTGGAAGAAGGCGCGATGGCCGCCGCCGGTGGCGAGCTGCGCCGCCAACCGATCGAACGCGCCGAGCGCCGCGGGGTCGGCGATCTCCTCGCGAGTGCGCCCGTTGCGGGTCAACAACGTCACCGCGATCTGGCCGGTGCCATCGGACTGGATTCGCTCGGTCCACTCGACCGGGAGTTCCGCCGATGCCGGGTCGATCGGATCGGTGCGGACAGTGCGCTCTGCGGTGAATGCGTGAGCCGCCGAATGGAAGACGACCTTCTCGCACCTCGAATCGACCCACTCCTGGTCGCAACCGCCGAGAGTGGCGGCCGCCGTGACGAGGAGCAGGGCGCAGAGGCGGGCAGCGACGCGCTGACCGTTCATGGCCCACCCCGCGCCGGCTTGGGCTCGCGTTCACGATCCGATGCGGTCGCGGCGGCAACCATCACGACGCGAACCGGGACGATGGCGCGATCCGCCAGCGCCGCGGTCTCGGCGGCGAAACGACCGGTTCGCGGCGGCGGCTGCGTCGACGACCACCACGCCGCGGCGATGCCGCCGACGACGGCCGCAGCCGCGGCCAGGCGCGGCAGAAGGCGCCACAGCGGCCGCACTCCCGCGCCGGGTCGTCCGAAGGCCGGCCCGGCGATCTCGACCGGCGCACGCAACGTCGGCGGCGCCGGAACTCGCCCGAGGAGGGCCAGTGCCGGCCGCAGTCGCGCCGCGGCGCGTTCGAGCCTGGCGTCGAGCGCAGCCGCATCGAGTTCGGCGTGGATGGCGGCGAATTCGAGGGTGGCTGGAGCGGGGATTCGCACCAACCGGTGCAGGTCCTCAGCCAGAGCGCGGGCGTCGAACGCGGCGACGGATTCATCCCCCGCCGCCGACTGCCCCGCCTCCGTGAACCTGTCGCCCCCGCCAGCCATCGATCTCAATCGCCTCCCGTCCCGGATGCCTCATCTGCACTCTTGCGCCCGAGCGCCCGCTCGAGTTGTTCGTGCGCGCGATTCAACCTGCTCTTCACCGTTCCGAGCGAGATCCCGAGCACGTCCGCGATCTCTTCGTACGGCATGTCCTCCATGTACCGAAGCACCACGGCCGCGCGCAGGGGTTCGCTGAGTCGCCGCAGCGCTCGCTCCACCTGTTGCTGCCGCTCCTCACCTTCGCCCAACGACTCGGAGGGGCCTGGGCTCGGGTCGGTGACGCGCGCCAGGAGTTGCGCCCCTGAGTCACCCGCCACCGGCATCGACCCACCCGTCGATTTGCGACGATGGTCGACGCAGAGGTTGAAGACCACGCGATACAGCCACGTGTAGAACCGCGACGAGAACCGGAACTCGTGGATCTTGCGAAAGACCGTGACGAACGCTTCCTGCGCCACGTCCTCCGCATCCGCAGCATTGCCAAGCAGGCGCACCGCGAGATTGAAGACCCGATCGCGATAGCTCTCGAAGAGGTTCCGGAACGCGTTGTCCCGCGCCGCCCCCGTCTCTCGTTGGCACCTCCTTACCAGCTCGAAGTCCGGATCCTGGTTCATGCTCTCACTAGGCGCCGTTTCGACGCGACGGCGTCGATCGAATGTTCCAACGAAGTGACCACCGTCGACCACTGGTTGCGTCGTCGCAGTATGCAGAAGCGAGGCGCCCGCAACGGCTTGCGTGGATTCACGACCGCTCGCGACGACCGCTGCAGGGGAATCCTGAAGTTCGGATTCAGAACCAAATCGAGGCGGACATTTCGCGCCAAGAAGGGCACATTTCGGCTTCAGTCCGGACCGCTTCGGCACCACTGCATGAGCGACCGGCGCGCTCGCACCTGACCCAGTGCCGACCTGCCTCCCCGTCCCCGGCCCGATCGGTCGGCGCAGGACTTCGCCGGAGCACCGCGTTCATCCCCCCGCGGGGCGAGCGATCCGCGCCGCAAAAACCGCGCTCCCGCTCCTCATCCTGCGCTGTCGTCCCGTCGGCGCGCGCCGGAGTTGACGAGTTCAAGCCGCGCTGCTGCCCCCGACGGGGCTCGGACAGGCTCGGCACGGGCGCAGCCGGGGTTCGGCCGAGGTTCAGTAGGGGTTCAGCCGGAGCTCAGTCGCGGCCATGCAGCCGGTGGGTCAGCCGTCGAGCTTGGCCTGCAGGTAGCCGTAATCGAGCATCAGGAAGGTCTGATCGGCCAGCGCCGTGCAGTCCGTGTCGATGCAGTAGAGCAATCCGTCCGGCGCGCATGCGGCCGACGTCACGGTGTACTCGAGCGTGGCGACGCCGACGGGCACCCCGTCGCTGAAGCCAATCGAGCAGTACTCGCGGTTCTCCTCGGACGGCGGCGGCACCGGCTGCAGCGGCTGCGCGACCAAGGCGACACCGACACCGGCCACCGTGCCACCGCTGGCGACGACGAAATTCGTCGCGCCCTCGGTGCCGAGGTACAGCTGATCGATGGTCTCACCGCCGGCGAGCCGCGCCGCCCAACCGAGGACGATCGGCGCCGACCGCATGACCGAGAGATCGATGTCCATGTCGAAGCTGGCGAGCCCGAGTCCGAGGAACGACGTGGCGCACACGTTCGTCGCCAGCACGGGAACGACGTCGGAGAGATCGATGACGCCGAGTCCAGATCCCGGATCACCCTCCACGGCATCGGTGAATTGCGGGCTCGCGGCGAAGAAAGCGAACGCTTCGATCAGGTCGAGGTTGGACGGATAGAAGGTCGTCGACACGCGCAAGACGCCCTCGGCTTCATAGGCGTAGGTGCGCAGGGCCGGCCGCGGATCGGGCAGCGACGAGGCATCGTTCGGATCGGAACGCAGCACCCACTCGGCGCCGTCGTCGTAGCCATCGTCGTCGGTGTCGGCGTTGTTCGCATTGGTGTCGCTGAACTTCTCGAGATCGTCCGACAGCCCGTCGCCGTCGGAATCGACACCATCCGGGAACTCGGCGCGCGCCGAGGTCGCACCGAACTCGAAACGCGGGGAAGTCGGCGCAGCCCCGACGAAACTGGCGACGAACGCTGCGGTGAGGGTGGCGACGAACGAGCCACGGGCGACCGCACCTTCACCGGTGCGCCACCATCGAGTCATGCTGTCCTTGCGCCGAGCCAGGAACATGGCGCACCTCGCAACTGCATCGAACCAACCGTGTCGGAACCCGCCGTCGCAGCCGAGCTGCGACCTCTTCACTGCATTCGTCGATCCGTCTCCATCGCTCTGCGGTTCGCGTCTGGTCTCGCCTTCTCTCGCACTCTCTCAGCTGCCATCGGACTCATCTGCGTCGGATCCGGGAATCGACGTTGCGGTGTCGGTCGAGGCGGCAAAGGGATGGTACGCCCGTCGAGCGGCCCCGCAAGTTGGCGCCGGAACCCGGCCCGGGACCGCACGGTTCCGGGCCGGAGGGTCTCAGTCGCCCACCCGGTAGCTAGCGCCGAAAAATGAGCGCGTCGAGTCGATCGAACAAATGGCGCTGAATTTCCGCCGAGACGTCAAGCCGGACCTCGAGCGCCAGCGGGAGGTGGCGGCGGAGCAGGTAGAGCGCCGCCTCGCGCGTCTCCTGCGGCTCCTCCGCGTCGCTGACCAGCCGTCGCGCCTCCCAGAGCACCTCCCGGTCGGCCTGGTCGATCAGCGCCTCGACGATGAGGGGGTGAACCGGTGGACGGCGCAGTTTGGACAGAAGCCACCGTTTGTCCCCCGCCGCGACCTTCTGTCGAACCAGCGCTTCCTTGGGGCCTTCCCGTACGCGCGAAAGCAGCACGCGAAGCTCATTGGCGTGGTGCGGACCAAGGATGGTCGAAACCAGCCGATCGCCGAAATTCGCGTTTCCCGCGAGGTCGAGATAGTCGCCGCGGCCGATCCCCGCGATCTCCGCCAGCGCCCGAGCACCGTCCTCCTCCGGCTTCAGCCCTTCCCTTGGCGGCCCGGTGTAGATCGCCGAGACGACGGCTCCGGGGATGCGCTTCGGATCGCCGCGCACGAAGCCCGAGATCTGACCGCGAATTTTCCCCCAGTCGCGCTCGTGCGGCGGCGCATCGCCAATGACGACGATGACCCGATGGGTTTCACGGCGCCATTGCGCGAGGCTGACCGCATCGGCCAGCCCGGCCGCGATCGCCTCCGGAACGTCGCCGCCCCCCTCGGCGCGGAGGGTCCAGAGGAAATTGAGGATGGCGTAGCGATCGGCGGAGAGCGGCAGCGTCTTGGTCGCATAGGCGTCGCCGCCATCGCGATAGGCCACGACGCCAACGCGAAGATCGCCGATCAGGGTCGAGAGCGTGGTCACCAGGGCGTCGGCGGCAGTGCGCGCCTGGTCGAGGAACGGCTGCATGCTGCTGGTGGTGTCGATCACGAAGACCAGATCGACACCCGCTCCGCGCAAGGCCGTCAGGCGGGCGACCACCCCAGCGCCGACACCGCTGACGCCGCCCTCGAGCGAGAGCCGGCCGATGCCCTCCATTCCGGCGGTGCTGCCGAGCGCGCCGGTGCCGAGCGCGCGAACCGCTGTTGCCAGCTCGAAGTCATCACCGGCACCCATGCCTGCGGGTGATGGCGCCGGATCGGGCGGCGCCATCTCGGTGAGCGGCTCGATCTCCGGCTCCACCTCCGGCAGCAGTTCCGGCGTCGCGGGTGCCTCCGGTTCGAGGGCGACGTACGAGTGGTCCGGGATCGATGGCGCATCGCTGTGCAACGCGAGGGGAGCCGGCGGGGGCGGCAGCGCCACCGCGAGTCGATGCAGCAGCCAGAGCGCGGCCGCATGCAGGACGGCCGAGACCGCGTAACCGACCAGACGATCGAGCAGTCGCCCGAATCGACGCCGCAAGGCGACGGCGCCCGGCGCGCGGCTGCTTGCGGCGACCGGCGGCGACGCCCCCTCGGCGACGCCGATCAACTCGAAGCGCAGGACACCGAGTTCGACCGCAGTGCCCGGTGGCACCAGTCGCTCGTCCGCCACCAGTTCGCCGCGCACCTTCGCGACGGCGCCCGGGACGACACTGAGCCAGACTCCCCATTCGTCGCAGCGCAACCGTGCGTGGAACGGCTCGATCGAGCCGTGCGCCAGTTGCGCGCGGTTCTGCGGATCGCGCCCGATCGACGCGACGTCGCCCGGCGCGAGCCGGAGCAGCTCGCAATCGCCGCCTTCGAGGCGCAGCGCGAACACGCGATGCATCGTGTCCAATCGGATTCCTGCACCGCCATCCCGTCGCTCGCCGACGGGCTCATGAATAACCCGGGCTAGCCGCCTTCACCCCGATCGGAAACGGAGGTTGCGCGCCGGGAGCTCAGCCGGCACCCCGCGCGCTCGACGCCGCCGGCGCCGCCAGCCCCGCCAGCGCCTTCTTCAGCAGCTCGCACGTGCTTTCCTCGGCCGCCACCAGCGGCAACCGCACTTCCGGCGTGCCGATGCCCTGCAGCGCGAGCGCCGCCTTGACCGGGATCGGATTGCTCTCGACGAAGAGCGCCTTGAACAGCGGCAGCAGCCGGTAGTGGCGCCGCCGGGCCGCGACGTAGTCGCCGCGGGAAGCCTCGCGCACCAGCGCGGCGATCTCCTCCGGCACCACGTTCCCCGCCACCGAGACGATGCCCTTGGCGCCGAGCGCCATCCACGGCAGCGTCAGCGCGTCATCGCCGGCGAGGATCGTCAGCTCGCAGAGCTCGGCGACGTCCATGCAATCGGCCGGCGAACCGGTGGCGTCCTTCAACGCCGCGACCCGCGGGTGACGCGCCAGCTTCGCGATCAGCGCCGGCGGGATGCGCGTGCCGGTCCGACCCGGGATGTTGTAGATGATCAAGGGCACCGGCGACGCGTCGGCGACGGCGGTGAAGTGGGCTTCGAGCCCGCGCACGGTCGGCTTGTTGTAGTACGGCGTCACCACCATCGCGCCGCGGCAACCGGCCGCTGCCGCGGCCTGGGTCCGACGGATGGTCTCGGCGGTGTCGTAGGTCCCGGTGCCGGCCACGACGGGCACGCGCCCACGCGAAGCCTTCACCACCGTGGCGATCACCTCGGCCTGCTCGTGCTCGGACAAGGTCGGCGCTTCGCCGGTCGTGCCGCAGGCGACCAGGGCGGAGGTACCGCCCGCCACCTGCTTCTCGACCAGCGCGGTGAGCGCGTCGTGATCGATGCGCCCATTGCGGAACGGCGTGACCAGGGCGACGATCGATCCCTCGAACATCGAACCCACTCCTCGCGATGCCGGACACTACCGGCTCAGGACCCGGGCGACGGGACGAACGGGCGCACCCAAGGACGCCCTTTTACTGCATGCGCCGACCCGACCCCGATCGCGCCCCCCGCATCCTCGCCGGCCGCTTCCGCGGCCGTGCGCTGCTCGTCCCGGAGGGAAAGGTGACGCGTCCGGTCCGCGCGCTGGTGCGGCGCAGCCTGTTCGACTCGCTGCAGCTCGAACTGGCCGACAGCCGCTGGCTCGACCTGTTCGCCGGTTCGGGGTCGTTCGGGCTCGAGGCGCTGTCGCGTGGCGCCAGCCATGCGACCTTCATCGAGGCCGGTCGCGAGGGGTTGCGCTGCCTGCGCGACAACCTCGGCCGGCTCGGACTCGCGCCGCCCGAGGTCGACCTGGTCGCCGCCAGCCTGCCCGAACGGCTGAAGCTGCCGCCCCCGACCGGAGCGCCCTTCGACTTCATCGCCCTCGACCCGCCATTCCCCCTGGTGCGGGACAGTGCCGCGCGCGCCGCCCTCCACGCGGGCCTGACCGCCGCCGGTCGCAGCGGCTGGTTCGCGCCCGCCGCGCTGCTCTGTTACGAGGAGCCCGGCGACCTCGCGGCCGAACTTCCGGACGGCTTTTCCGAGGAGGCGCGCCGCGAGCACGGCATCACCTCGCGCATGCGCCGGTTGCGCTGGGTCGGCTGACCCGCCGTCGGGTGGTCCGCAGGCTTTTCGGAGCAGGACTCAAGCCTCCCGGGGGTGCGAGCCGAAGAGCCCCCTCGGCCTCGGGAAGGAGGACCATCACCATGACTTGCACCAAGGATCGACACCGCCATGGAACTCCGCTCTGCGGCCGACAAGAACGTCGGCGACCTCCTCTTCCACCTGCCGCGGTCGGCGATGAGCCACCGCGAACGCCTGCAGCTGATCAAGCAGGCGGTCGCTGACGACCGGATCCGCGAAGAAGACATCGACTGCGTTTGGACGCGACTGCTCGAGGAGATGCAGCGCCGCCCGTGACGCGGAGGAGAGGAGAGCGGCACGTGAAGATGCGCAGCTGCAAAGGACTGCTCGTCGCGGCGATGCTGGCCGGATTCGCCGCCGTCGCGCGCGGCGACGAGCCGGCGAAGACGACGGCGATCACGCTCGGGGAGGTGACGGCGTTCCCCGAGGCCTACCGGCGCGTGCCATTCGACCTCGAACTCCTCTATCACGGCCCGCGCAACGTCTACAACCCGTTCTTCACCATCTTCGAGCCGTCGAGCTGGGCCAACTTCGCCGCCTGGCCGGGCGACACCCCGCTGTTCCGGCGCGAGGCCTACCTCGACGACCATCCGCTCTTCTACGTCGAGCGCCGCTCCGACGCATTGCAGCGCGCCGTGATGGAGATGAAGCCGTACACGTGGTTCACCGCGAGCTGCATCGTGCGCAGCACGGCGCAGGGGCGCGCATGGATCGAGGTGCTGGCGATCAAGTCGACCGGTGCCGTGCTCGATCCGGTCGATCTGCGCCATCTGGTCCGGGCGCAATCGCTGGCGAACGGCGGCAATTTCGAGCGCGCGCTGGTCGAGCATTCGCTCGCCCGCCTGCTGAACGTGCCGCCGCGTTTCGTCGCGCGCTGCCGCCTCGAGGAGGGGCGGGTCGCGCTGGCCGCCAACCAGCCCGAGCGCGCGATGACGGCGCTGCAGCAGGCGTGGCCGCAGTTGCAGGACGACAAGCAGGTCGCCGCGCTGCTCGACCGCGCCAGCGCGCAGGTCGCCCTGCTGCGCGACCAGGACGTGGCGCAGGTCGGCAAGCCGGCGCCGCCGCCGGCCCCGGCCGCAGCGCCGAAGGACTCGAGCCCGCCGGTCGCGCCGCCGCCGACGCCTTCGGGCGATGCGCCGAGCACGCCGCCCGCGAAGCCGGTGACGGAGACGCCTGGCGACGACGCGGCCCCGGACGCGACCGAACCGCAGCCGGCCGAGACCCGCCCGCCGAGCGAGGAATCGGGCGAGCCGAGCGAACCGCTGCCGCCGGTCCCGGAGGCCGACGGTGACGACGTGAACGATGTCGACGAGTCCGACGGCAGCGACGGTCGCTGACGCGCCGCGCGCCCGCCGGCCGGGCCCCGCCCGGCCGGTCGCGTTTCGAACCGCCGCGGTACGCGCCGGAACTGCGGTTCTGGCATGATTCCCCGTCCTCATGCGCTCCTTCGTCGCTCCGCCGTTGACGTTCATGCCGCTGCCCGTCGCGCGTCCGTGGGGCGGCGATCGCGTCTCGGCGCGATTCGAGCGCGCGGTCCTGCCCGCCGCCCCTTCCGCGGCGACGGCGACGCAGCAGGCGCCGATCGGCGAATGGTGGCTGGCCTCCGCCCGCAGCGGCGCCGTCACGCGCGTGCTGGGCGGACCGCACGCGGGCGAGGGGCTCGATGAGCTGATCGCCCGCGCCGCGCCGGCGCTGCTGGGTGAACGGGCGGCGGCACGCCCTCCGGCCCGCTTTCCCCTGCTGCTCAAGCTGCTCGACACCGCCGCGCCGCTGTCGGTGCAGGTGCACCCCACCGACGCGGCGCTTCCCGGCGAAGGCAAGACCGAGAGCTGGTACGTGGTCGAGGCCGCGAGCGGCGCGCATTTCTGGCTCGGGCTGCGGGACGGCGTGGCGCCCGCCGAGGTGATCGCCGCGGCACGGCGCGGCGAGTCGCCCGAGCCGCTGCTGGCGCGTCACGCCGCCAAAGTCGGCCTGCTGGCGCACCTGCCGCCCGGCACGATCCATGCGCTCGGCGCCGGGATCGTCGCGCTCGAATTCCAGACCAATGCCGACACCACCTGGCGGGTCTGGGACTGGGGCCGGCAGCCGGAGCGCCTGCTTCACCTCGACGCGGCGGCGCGCGACACCAGCCCCGATCAGCGACCCCGCCTGCTGTATGCGACGCCGGATCCGGCGCGCTCGCCGCCCTGCCAGCGGCTGGTCGACTGCGACGCCTACCGCGTCGAGAGCATGCAGATCCGTGCGCCGACCCACCTCGCGACCGACGACGAGCGCTTCGAAATCCTGCTGGCGCTCGACGCGGACCTGCGGGTCCGCGGCGAGGCGGGCGCCACCGACGCCCCGCGCGGACACGCCGTCCTGGTCCCCGCTCCGCTCGGCGACTACGTCGTGACGCCCGCTGCGCCGTGCGAACTGCTCCGTTTCCTGCCGGCGCCCACCGATCGAGCTAGGGATCCGCGATGAGCGAGATGCGGCTGCAGCGCTGGCTGGCGATGTGCGGCGTCGAGTCGCGCCGCCACTGCGAGGAGCTGATCCTGGCCGGCCGCGTGCAGGTCAACGGCAAGGTCGCCGCAGAACTCGGCACCAAGGTCGACCCGGAACGCGACGAGGTGCGCGTCGACGGCGAGCGCGTGCGCGCGCCGACGCGGCCGTGGTACATCGCGCTGCACAAGCCGTCCGGCGTCGTCTGCACCAACGACGACCCGGCCGGTCGCCCGCGCGCGGTCGATCTGGTCGCGCGGGTGAAGGCGCGCCTGTTCCCGATCGGCCGGCTCGACGAAGACAGCGAGGGGTTGCTGCTGCTGACCAACGACGGCGACTTCGCCGCCAAGGTCGCCCATCCGCGCTACCAGGTGGCCAAGATCTATCGCGTCACCGTGAAGGGCGAGCCGAACGCCGACGCGATCCAGAAGCTGCAACACGGCGTCTGGCTCGCCGAGGGCAAGACCGCGCCGGCGCGCGTCACCGTGCTGCGCAAGACGCGCGAGTTCACCACGCTGCTGATCTCGCTGCGCGAGGGCCGCAACCGCGAGATCCGTCGGATGCTGGCGCGCGTGGAGCTTCCGGTCACCAAGCTGCTGCGGGTGCAGGTCGGCCCGGTCAAGCTCGGCACGCTGAAGCGCGCCGAATGGCGCGTGCTCGAGCGCTGGGAAGTCGACGCGTTGAAGGCGCTCGAGCCCGCCGCGCCGGTCGCCGTCGAGCCCGCTCCGCTGCCGCGCGGCATCCGGCGTCCGGGTGGGCCACCCGGCCGTATGCGCCGACGCGATTGAGCCGGGGGGCGCGGCGCTGCCGCGCTCTCTCACCGACCGCTGTCGACGTCGTCGTGCACGCCGCCGTCGGGCGCCTCCTCGGGTCTCACGCCCGACGGCAGGTTGACGCCGGAGATCGCCTGCGTCGCCGGTTGGTCGAAGGTGTAGCGCAGCCCCTCGACGTAGCGACGGAACTCGGCCCGCTTGGTGCCGAGCTGGCTCGTCGGATCGGAGAACCGGACCCGCGCGTCGTAGCTGGCCACGCGTGGCCGGATCGCCATCGCCTGCGCCTCGGGCACGTCGAGCATCCACCAGAGGAAGTCGGCGGTCGGCGTGGTCTCGAGCTCGTTCGCCGACAGCGGCACGCCGAACAGGCCGAGCACGAGCGGCGCGACATGGATGCAGCGGCCGCCGCCCTTCCCCATCGGGATGCCGCGCTTGCCGTACTCGAGGCCGTGCGCGCCGGGATACGACAGCAGCAGTGTCCCCGGCGCCGCGTGGGACGTGTGCTTGGCGAAGGTCATCCGCGGCGGGAACAGCTGGTCGATCGTCGCCGTCGATCCGTCCGGGAAGGTGACCGTCGTCGCCCCCGGCAGCGTCTGGAACAGGACGAAGTGCGAGTCGGTGTCGCCCATGTTCATGTCCCAGAACAGCGTGGGACGGAGGCTCTCGTCGGCGACGCGCACCGGCTGACTGGTCTTCAACGCCATGAGCTGGTTCTGCAGCTCGCTCCAGCGCATCCCGCGCTCTTGCGCCGTGGGCGCCGGCACGCAGCCCTGCGGCCACTCGCCGGCGAAGTTGATCGAGACGTGGCGGATGAAGCTCGTCTCCCACTTCGTGCGGTCGAAGCAAAGGGTCTTCGCCCAGTCGATCGAGCCGTCGGCCGCCCTGGCGAGCCAGCCCATCCGCGCGAACAGCCGGTTCATGCTGAAGTCGCGATTGGTCGGGTTGGCATCCGGCTGCAGCGAATGGTCGGAGACGATCAGCACCGTCGTCTCCGGCCCCATCGCTTCGACCATGTCCTTGATCAGCCCGTCGAGCGCCATCGCCGCCCACGGAATCACGCGCGCGAAGTCGGCGTAGTTCCGCGGCAGCTTGTCGCGGATCGCCTTGTCCTCGCTGTTCCGCCACTCCTGCCACTCGAGGTGCGCCCAGAAGAGGTGGCAGGCGACGTCGAGGCTGTCGAGGTAGCAGGCGGCGAAGTCGATCCCGGGGTCGCTCTTCAGCAGTTGCACCAGCGAGTGGCGCGTGGCGAAGTCGGTGCGCAGCGCCTGCTCGAACTGGTTCAGGTTCCGGAGCGTCGCCGCGTCGCGCGCCAGGCCCTTCAGCTGCCGCAGCCCGTCGAGCACCGGGGTTGCCGCCTGCAGCGACGCCCCGACCGCAGCCGCGTGCGGCTCCGCCAGTTCGGGCGGCCACGTCAGGTGCTCGGCGGCGGACTTGAACTCGGCCGGGACCTCGGGCAGATCGACCCGCCCGGCCGGGCCGAGCCAGCTGAGGCCGAACTTCGCATGGAAGAAGCGATCGCTGACCAGATAGCCGTGCAGCGGTTCCGCCGGCCACGTGACCGGCCAGTTGACGATCGCCGACTTCGTGCCGACGGCCGAGAGCACCTGCCAGACGGTCGGAGTCTGGCGATGGGCGGTCGTGGTCGGCGCGCGTTCGTAGGCGTCCTTCATCGGCACGGCGAGGTCGCGCACGCCGTGCCCGACCTTGAGATCATCGCCCGCCTGCGTCGGCGGAAACCCGGTGGCGACGGTGGTCCATGTCTCCGCCGGATCGAGACCGACGCTGAACGGGTCGAGGTACGCCTGTTCGCCGATCAGCGGCACCGCGATGCCGCGCTCGCGCAGCGCCTGGAGCGTCGGCAGCTGACCGCTCTCGAACAACTTGCCGAGGATGGCGAAGTCGAGACCGTCGACCGCGATCAGCAGGACCTTGCGCTCGCGCGGCCTCACCTCGGCGAGCGACGGCTCGCCGCACGACGGCAGGGCGGTCAGGACCAGCGCAGCGAGCGCGAAGTGACGCGGCATCGATCGCCGCGGCGCGAGGGAGCGTGCCATGGGCGGAGGATACACTGCCGCGGATGCAGGACAGGCCGAGTCGAGCATGCTCCATCGTCGGCGCGCTGGCGTTGGCAGCTGCAGCTTGGGCGCTCGCCGGCGATCCTGCCGCGGCGCAAGCGACCACCGACGCCGCCGCACCCGCGGCCGCCACGACGCGCACGCCGCTGCCATGGCTGCTGGCCGCGCCGCTGCTGGCGACGCTGCTGGCCGCGGCCAGCTGGCTGGCGCAGGGACGCTGCGCCACGCGCATCGGCGTCGTGCTCGCCGCGCTGCTGGCGCTGGCGTCGGTGGCCCATCTGGCGCTGACCGGAAAGCGGCATGAACTGTCCGACGTCGGGACGATCTGGTCCCTCGACGACGACATGATGATCACGTTGCGCTACGCGCGAAACCTCGCCGCGGGCGCCGGCCTGGTCTGGAATCCCGGCGAGCAGGTCGAGGGCATCACCAACCTGCTGTGGGCGCTGCTGCTGGCGCCGCTCCACTGGCTGCTCCCGCCCGAGCGGGCGGCGGCCGGCGCGATCGCCCTCGACGCAGGGCTGCTGCTGGCGCTGCTCGCGGCGACCGCGCGCCTCGCACGCCGCCTCGGCGCGACCGCGTTCGG
>VGYY01000040.1 GCA_016872815.1 Planctomycetota bacterium | reverse complement strand
CTCCGTGGCGATGGGCGGCGCGGGTTGCTGGTCGGGCGCGAACCGCGCGGCAGCGCCACTGCGGCGCTGCGGAGCGCGATGGCGGCGGCCGTCCAGGCGGTGGCGGATGGCGGGCATGTGGTCGTCGCCGTGCCGCGCACCATGGCCGCGGACGCGCCGCAGCAGGCGGCCGCGGTGACGGCGCTCGCCGAAGGCGCTCTGCTCTCGCTCGAGCGGACGCGCCGCAGCGGCAAGCCGGAGCCGAGTCGAGCGAAGCCGTCGGTGTCGATCGAGAGCACGCTGTCGCCGGACGTCGCCGCGGCGGCGGTCCGGCGCGGCGCGGCGATGGCGGCCGGCGTGCTGCGCGCGCGCGATCTGGTCAACGCTCCGGCGGAGGAGCTCGGGCCGTCGGAACTGGCGGAGGCGGCGCGCGCGGCCGCGTTGCGCTGCGGCGCCGAAGTCGAGGTGCTGCATGGCGACGCGGTGGCCGCCCGCGGCTTCCGGATGGTGGCGGCAGTGGGGCGCGCCAGCGCGAAGCCGCCGACGGTGACGTTGGTCCGTCGCGGCGTCTCGCCGCGCATCGCGTTGATCGGGAAGGGCGTCACGTTCGACAGTGGCGGGCTCGATCTGAAACCGGCCGACGCGATGGAGTTGATGCGCAAGGACATGGGTGGCGCCGCTGCGGTGATCGGCGCGCTCGAGGTGATGGCCGCGCTGCAGCTCGACCTGCCGTTCGTGGCGGCGATCCCGGCGGCCGAGAACATGGTCGGGCCCGACGCCTTCCGGCCGGGGGATGTGCTCCGTGCCTACGACGGCACCACCGTCGAGATCGGCAACACCGACGCCGAGGGGCGGCTCCTGCTCGCGGACGCGCTGTCCTGGGCGCGGGAGCAGGGGGCGGAGCGGCTGGTCGACTACGCCACCCTGACGGGCGCTGCGCGCGTGGCGCTCGGGCCCGATCTGCCGGCGCATTTCTGCAGCGACGAGACGCTGGCGAGCGCGCTCGAGGCGTGCGCGCGCGCCGGCGATGAACCGGTCTGGCGCCTGCCGCTGTGGGACGGATACGAGAAGAGCCTCGACACGCCGTTCGCCGACGTGAGCCACACCGGCAGCGAGAAGCGAGCTGGTGCCATCACCGCGGCGTTGTTCCTGCGCCGCTTCACCGGCGGGCTGCCGTGGGCACACGTCGACCTCTACGCGTGGGAGGATCGCGGGCGGCCGGAGACGCCGCGCGGCGGCAACGGGATGGGGGTGCGGACGCTGGCGGCGCTGGTGGAGCGGCTGGCGGCCGGCGGGTGACTGCCGTGCGCGCCGCTCAGCGCCGCCGCAGGATCAGCAGCGTGTCGAGCTGCTTGTCGTCGAGATCGCGCGGGCGGGTCCAGTCGTAGCAGAAGTCGTAGGTGGCGACGTGCTCGAGCGCCGGGACCTGCGCCAGCAGCGCTTTCGCCTCGCGCGCGTCGTAGGTCCGGAACCACCAGTGCGTCTCATGGCGGCGGATGCGCGGCGGGCCGCGGCGGGGCGTCTCGGTCACGAGCAGCCGCGAGCGGACGCGCTCGCGACGCTCGCCGTGGGCGGGTGGCCAGCTGCGGATGTTGCAGACGACGCGGGTGCCGTCCCGTTCGCCGATCCACCGTTCGTGCTGGCAGCGGCGCCACGGGTACCAGGTGAGGTGGAAGCCGAGCACGTAGATGCCGCCCGGCAGCAGCGCGTCGGCGACGTGGCGGAGATGGGCGAGCGCAGCCGCTTCGGTCGGGAGGTACTTGAAGGTCGAGACCAGGCAGTGGGCGAGCTCGAACTTCTCCTTGAAGCGGAACGACTCCATGCGCGCCTCGCGCAGCGTCGCCTCGAGGCGGGCGGAGCGCAGGCGCTTGGCCGCGAACTCGAGCATCGACGGCGAGAGGTCGAAGCCGGTCGGCCGCCAGCCGCGCCGCGCCATCTCGACCAGCAGCCGGCCGCTGCCGCACGCCGGCTCGAGCACGCGGCGCGGGGAGCGGCGCCGGGCGGTGCGGCCGAAGCGCTCGAACGCCTGCTCGAGGAAGAGCCCCTCCTTGGTCGTGTCCTCCTCGAAGACGATGTCGTAGAGCAGCGGCGTGTCGTACCAGTCGATCGTGTCGTATTTCGGCATGGGGCGCGGGACGTTACCGCCGCTGCCCGGTTCCTCCCGCCGTCTGCACCGCCGGCGGCTGGAACTGCTGGCGGTCCATGCGGCTGCGAGCGCCTGCAGTGCGTCCGGCTGGGCGCGCTGGCCATCAGCGGCGGACGGCGCGCGCCTGCGCGCGCTCGTCCGCCCGCTGGATGGCCCGAGAGGGCAGCGGCGCCCCGCGCCGCCTGCCCGGCGCGGGTTTGACCGGCGGGCCTCCGGCCCGTCCGCTCAAACGGCGAAGTACTTCGCGCTCGGATGGTGGACCACGATCGCCGAGGTCGACTGCTCCGGGTCGAGCTGGAACTCCTCGCTCAGCGTCACCCCGATCCGCCGCGCGCCGAGCAGTTTGTTCAGCACCGCCTGCATCGCGAGGTCGGGGCAGGCCGGATAGCCGAAGCTGTAGCGCGAGCCGCGGTAGCCCTGGCGCAGCAGCGCCCCGAGATCGCGGGCGTCGTCGCCGGCGATGCCGAGATCGCTGCGGATCTGGCGGTGGACGTACTCGGCCAGCGCCTCGGCCACCTCGACCGAGAGGCCGTGCAGATAGAGGTAATCGCGGTAGCGGTTGGCGCGGAACCAGGTGCGGGCGATGTCGCTCGCGCGCTGGCCGACCGTGACCAGCTGGATGCCGATGACGTCCATCTCGCCTGAGTTCTCCGGCCGGAAGAAGTCGGCGATGCAGCGGCGCGCGCCGCGCTGCTGGCGCGGGAAGTACATGCGGGCGAGCTCGCGGGTGGCGGTCTCGTCGTAGACGATCACCGTCTCGCCGACGCTCTGGCACGGGAAGAGACCGTAGATCGCCTTCGGCTCGAGGATCTCCTCCTTCGCGCAGCGCTTGAGCAGCTCGATGTAAGCCGGCCGCGCGTGCTCCTCGAGCTGCGCCAGCCACTCCTGCTCGCTGCGCGGCCCGCGCTTGAAGCCCCACTGGAACTGGAACAGGAGCCGCTCGTTGATCAGCGGCACGAGCGACTGGAGCGGGATCTTCTCGATCACCCGCGTGCCGAAGAACGGCACGTCGGGGACCGCCACCTTCGCCAGCGCGGCGGGCGCGACCTGCGCCTCGTCGTGGGGGACCGGCCGCTCGCGCAGGGAGAAGACGCGCGGCAGCTCGGCGGGAGCGACGCGGGCGCGCTCGGCCTCGCCCTCGACGCGCGCCTCGAGCTGCTCGTCGCGGCGCGCGCTCTCGGCAGGGCCGGCGGCCGCTTCCGGCGCCGGGCCCGCCGGCTTGCCGCCGCCGCAGATCCGCCCGGCGATCTCGAGCCCCTCGAAGGCGTCGCGCGCGTAGGAGAGCGGCCCCTGGTAGATCGCGCGCAGGTCGCGCTCCACGTAGCTGCGCGTCAGCGCCGCGCCGCCCAGCACCACCGGCAGCCGGACGCCGAGGCGGTTCATCTCCTCGAGGTTCTCCTTCATCACCACGGTCGACTTGACCAGCAGCCCCGACATGCCGATCGCGTCGGCGCGATGCTGCTTCGCCGCCTCGAGCATCGCCGAGAGCGGTTGCTTGATGCCGAGGTTCACCACCGTGTAGCCGTTGTTGCTCAGGATGATGTCGACCAGGTTCTTGCCGATGTCGTGGACGTCGCCGCGCACGGTGGCGAGGACGATCTTCCCCTTGCCGCTTCCCGCCGCCTTCTCCATGCGCGGCTCGAGGAACGCGACCGCCGCCTTCATCGTCTCGGCCGACTGCAGCACGAACGGCAGTTGCATCTCGCCGCTGGCGAACAGCTCGCCGACCGTCTTCATGCCGTCGAGCAGCAGGTCGTTGATGATCGACAGCGGCGCGTAGCGCTCGAGCGCCTGCACCAGGTCCTGCTCGAGGCCCGGCTTCTCGCCGCGGACGATCCGCTCCTTCAGCCGCTCCTCGATGGTGGCGGCCACCTTCCGTGCGCTCTTCTCCTCGGTCACCCCCTCGAACCGGGCGATCAGCGCCTGCAGCGGGTCGTAACCCGGCCGGCGGCGGTCGTGGATCAGGTCCTCGGCGATGGTGCGCTGCTCTTCCGGGACCTGGAACAGCGGCTTGATCTTGCCGGCGTGGACGATCGCCGCGTCGAGGCCGCGCTGGCGCGCATGGTGGAGGAACACCGAGTTCAGCACGTGGCGCGCCGCCGGCTTGAGGCCGAAGGAGACGTTCGAGACGCCGAGCAGCGTGTGGCAATCGGGGAGGCGGCGCTTGATCTGCTCGATGGCGTCGAGCGTCTCGAGCGCGAGCTTGCGGTCGTCCTCGTTGCCGGTGCAGATCGTGAACGTGAGCGGGTCGATCAGCAGGTCGGACGGCCGCATGCCCCACTTGGAGCACGCCAGGTCGACGATGCGCTCCGCGACGGCGACCTTCTCGGCGCAGGTCTTGGCCATGCCGCGCTCGTCGATGGTGAGCGCGACCACTGCGGCGCCGTGCTTCCTGGCGAGGGGGAGTACGCGGGCCATCCGCTCCTCGCCATCCTCCATGTGGATCGAATTGATGATCGAGCGGCCGCCGAGCAGTTCGAGCGCAGCGGCGATCACCGGTGCCTCGGTCGAGTCGATCGACAGCGGCGCGGTCACCTGCGTCGCGAACCGCTTCACCGCGGCGCTCATGTCGGCGACCTCGTCGCGGCCGACGTAGGCGGTGCAGAGGTCGACGACGTGAGCGCCCTCGGCGACCTGCTCGCGGCCCATCGCGACCATGCCGTCGAGGTCGCCCTGTTCGAGCGCCTGCTTGAACTGCTTGCTGCCGTTGGCGTTGGTGCGCTCGCCCAGGATCAGGAACGAGCTGTCCTGGCGCAGCGTGACCGCGCCGTAGAGGCTCGACACCGACGGCACGAACCTGGGCGACTGCCGCGCCGGCGGCAGCGCCGCGCACGCATTGGCGACCACTCGCAGGTGTTCCGGCGTCGTGCCGCAGCAGCCGCCGACGATGCGGACGCCATCCTCGAGGATGAACCGCTCGAGCCAGCGGGCGAGGTCGGCCGGCTTGAGCGGATAGTGCGGCTGGCCGTCGACCATCTGCGGCAGTCCGGCGTTGGGCTGGCAGCTGATCAGGTGGGGCGCGTGGCGGCAGAGCCACGCGACGTGCTCGCCCATCTCCTGCGGGCCGGTGGCGCAGTTCAAGCCGAGCACGTCGATCGGGTAGGGCTCGAGCGCCGCTAGCGCGGCCGGCAGCTCGGTGCCGACCAGCATCGTGCCGGTCGTCTCCATCGTGACCTGCACCATCAGCGGCAGCTTCTTCCGGCGCTGCTCCAGCGCCGCCAGCGCGCCGCACAGGGCGGCCTTGGTCTGCAGCAGGTCCTGGCAGGTCTCGATCAGCAGCGCGTCGACGTCGCCGTCGAGGAGCCCCTGCACCTGCTCGTGGTAGCTCTGCTCGAGCACGGCGAAGGTGGTGTGGCCGAGCGACGGCAGGCGGGTGCCCGGCCCGATCGAGCCGACCACGTAGCGCGGGCGGGCCGGCGTCTCGAACTCCGCCGCCGCCTTGCGCGCGAGCTGGGCCGCGACGCGATTGATCTCGCGCGTGCGCGCCGCGAGGCCGAACTCGGCCAGCACCACCTCGTTGGCGCCGAAGGTGTTGGTCTCGACGCAGTCGCAGCCGGCCGCGAGGAAGTCGCGGTGGATCGCCGTGACGACGTCGGGGCGCGCGAGGTTGACCGTCTCGGAGCAGTTCTCGCAGTCGAGGTAGTCCGACAGCGAGAGCTTGCGGGCGATCAGCGAGGTGCCCATGCCGCCGTCGAAGACGACGACGCGTTCGCGGGCCAGATCGGGGAGCGGGGGGCGGGTCATCGCGACCTCGGGCGGGTGGGGGCGGGAGGACGACGCTGGGTACGGGCGCGGGCCGGCGCGGCGGGCCGGGTCGCGAGAGCGAGGAGCGTCTCGAACCACGGCTCCTGCCGCTCGCGCGCGACGATCGCGGTCGAGACTTCGGTGAAGCCGGCGGCATCGAGCCAGTCGGACAGCTCGCGCGGCTCGAAGCCGGGCCAGCGGTCCTGGAACTTCTCGGCCGTCCAGCGCTCCTTGTGCTTCTGCAGGTCAAGGATCAGCAGGCGGCCGCCCGGCCGCAGCGCGCGCCACGCCTCGTGCAGCGCGCGGGGCGGCTCGGCGGCGTGGTGGAGCGCCTGCGACAGGACCACCAGGTCGACCTCGCCGTCGGCGAGCGGCAGCGCCTCGATCTCGCCGTGGCGCAGCTCCAGGTTCTCGATGCCAGCCTTCGCCGACTTGGCGCGGACGCGGTCGAGCATCGGGCGGCTGGCGTCGACGCCGATCACCTTCTCGGCCGACTGGCAGAGCAGCAGGGTGAGCTCGCCGCCGCCGATGCCGAGGTCGGCGACGACGCCGCGCGGCAGCAGGCGGATCAGCGCCTTGGCGAGCCCCTCCCAGGTGCGGCCCGGCAGGTACTCGTGCTCGATCGCGTCGGCGATGCGGTCGAAGTAGGCGCGCGCCTCCTGCGCGCGGTCGGCGAGGACCTGCTTCAGCGCGGCGGCGTCGCGGCGCGACTCGGGCGAACCGGCGATGGCGCCGGCGAGCTCGTCCCAGAGTTGCGCGAGCGCGCGGGTGGCGGGGCTGGCGGCGCCGGTGGCGCGCGAATGGAACGAGCGGGTGCCGTCCTTTCGATCGACGATCAGGCCGGCGTCGCGGAGCTGGGCCAGGTGCTGCGACACGGTCGACTGGACCACGTCGACGATGCGGGTGAGCTCCGCCACCGACAGCTCCGCCTGCGACAGGAGCGCCAGCAGGCGCAGCCGCGTCGGGTCGGCGAGCGCCCGCAGGGCGCGGGCGGTGGCGGTCAATTCGTCCATCGGTAGATCGCGATTTACCGATGGAAAGTCGTCCGGGCAAGGGGGGCTGAAACGGCCGCCGGCGCCACCCCCCGGGGGAGGGGTGGCGCCGGCGATGCAGGAGCGGCTGCGTGCGCCGCTTCCGTCCCGGACTGGAGCGGCGGTCAGCGCTTCGTGGCCGCCTGGGTCAGGGCGTCGCGCAGCGCGCGTTCGAGGTCCTGGTTCTGCTGCTCGAGCTGGCGCAGCAGGGAGTCGTTGGCGGCCTGCTGCGGCGGGTCGAGGCGACGCAGCTCCTGCTCGAGGCAGCGGGTGCGCTTCAGCTCGTCGACGCAGCGGACGATCGCGGTGCGCGGCGGCAGCAGGTCGGGCAGCCGGGCGGCCTGCCGGACCAGCGCCACGAACTCGGGGACGTCCGGGTCGTCCGGCAGCTCGGCGACCAGCGGCTCGGCCAACTGCAGCACGCCGGCCAGCGAGCCGGCGCGGGCATGGACGCTCTGGCGCAGCAGCTCGGCGAACTCGGCCACCGCGGCGGCCAGCCGGAAGCGCGGCCCCATCTCGCCCGCGCTCCTCGCCGCCTCGGCGGCGAAGCAGATTCGCGCCTGCTCGCGCACGCTCGCCGTGCGCGGATCCTCGTAGCGGCAGCGCACCGTCGCCAGCGGCCCGGCGGCATCCGGCGCGAGATCGAGCTCGTAGAGCGCCACCACCTCGTGGCCGGCGCCGACCTCGCCGGCGTCGACCCGGTCGTTGCGGAAGTCCTGGTGCGCCAGCGCGCGGTTCTCGTAGCCCAACTGCCGGAAGGCGACCACCGCGCCCGGCTCGAACTCGACCTGGATCTTGGCGTCCCGCGCCACGGTCGTGAGCGTGCCGGTCAGCTTGTCGACGAAGAGCTCCTTCGCCTCGGCGATCCCGTCGACGTAGTGGCAGTTGCCGTCGCCCTCGCGGGCGAGCTGCTCGAGCAGCGCGTCGTTCACGTTGTTCATGCCGACGCCGACGGTGGTCAGCGCGATCCGCTTGTTCTTGCACTCGCGGATCCGCGCGGTGAGCTGGTCGGGGTCGGTCACGCCGCTGTTGGCGACGCCGTCCGAACACATCACCACGCGGTTGTCGGCGTCGGGCGACAGCGCCGCGATCGCGAGGTCGTAGCCGAGCCGCAGCCCGGCGCCGGCGTTGGTCGACTGCTCGGGTCGCAGCGGGTCGAGCGCGGCGAGGATCCGCTCGCGGTCGCTGCCGCGGGTGGGGGGGAGCGCGATGCGGGCGTTCTCGGAGAAGACCACGATCCCCACGGAATCACGTTCGTCGAGCTGCGCCACCAGCAGGCGCAGCGCCTGCTTCACCAGCTCGAGCCGGCCGCCCTCGTTCATCGAGCCGGAGACGTCGATCACGAAGGTCAGCACCGCCGGCTTGCGTGCCGCGCGGTCGATCTCGCGCGCCTTCAGGCCGACGCGCAGCAGGTGCTTCCCTTCGCCGAACGGGCTCGGGGCGAGCTCAGTGGTGAGCGCGAAGACGTCGGCGGCGGAATGGGTGGCGATCCCGTCGGCAACGTGCTCGACGATCGCAGTGCTTGGCGCCGCGAGCCCCTGCCGGAAGGCGTTGACGAACTCCTCGGTGCGGATCGCCGCCTTCGGCGGCAGCGTCCCCTTGGCGAGGTAGGCGCGGGCCAGGTTGTAGCTCGCGCTGTCGACGTCCATGCCGAACGTGGAACGGCAGTCGATCCGCGTCGGCACCACGGCGTTGTCGCCGAACCAGCGGAAGAACATGTCGCGCGGCGCCTCGCCCTGCTGCGGCGCGAGCTTGGCGAGGAACGACTTCACGATCGCGTCGACGTCGACGCTCGCCCCCTGCGCCGCCGCCCGCCCGAGCGCGCCCTCGAACGCGACCAGGTCGCTCGGCGCGACGATCGACACGTTGGCGAGGAACACGGCGAGGGCGGACTGCTGCGCGCGCGGATCGGCGACGGCGCCACGCGCGAGCGCCACGTTCCCGCCGCTGTCGTCGTCCGGGTAGCCGAGCTCACGCAGCGTCGCCTCGACGCTCGGATCGGGGACGTCGAAGTACAACTCCGGGCGAGCGCGAATGTCGCCGTCGCCAGCGTCGGTGAAGAACGTCGAGAGAGCGAATGTCGTCGGGTCGCCGCCGCCTGCCGCCAGGTCGAGCTGGACGCCGAATGCATCGGTCGCCGCATTCGGATCGAAGACGCGCCACGACGCCTCGGCGCCACTGTCGTCGAAGAGGATCGATTGGGACTGCCCGAGTCCGCCGACGGGAGGAACTTCGAGTTGCAACGACTCGCCAAGTTGGCGCTGCTCTTCCAGTGCGCTCTCAAGCGACGTGGCGACGCGGCGAGTCCACTTGGAGTCGTCCGCACCCGAGTGGCCTGCTGCGGCGAGTTCCTTCGTCGCCGCCGTCTCCTCGGCCTCCTCGCTGCTGAGGTATCCGAGGGTCTTCAACTCGCGCAGCGCCGCTGCGCTCAGCGCGGTGGGCGTCGCCTCTGACTTCGGCAGCTTCTCCTCGACGTAGCGGCTGACGCGTTCCAGCTTGTCGCGCGTCACGTCGTCGAGGGTGTCGGCCTTCGGCGCCTGGCGGAGCAGTTCGAGCGCCAGCTCCGGTTGTTCGGCTTGGGCGAGGTCGACGCTGAGCGAAGCGATCTGCGCGGCGTCGAGCGGCACCGGCTGCTTCTGCAGTTCGGCGATCGCGGCACGCGCGGCTTCAGCGTCGCGGGCGTCGGTCGCGGTGGAGAGCTGATCGATCAGGGACTCGCGCGTTTCCGCACGGGCGCCATCCACCGACGCCATGCCGCCCGACCCCGCGTCCGCCGCAACCGGCGCTCCTGCCGCAGCTGCATCGTCGATCTGGAAAGTCACCCGTCCCTTCTCGTTCCGCGCCACCTGCCACGGCTCGAGCTCGCGCGTCTTCCCGTGCCCGCCCAGGTCGTAGCCGCGCCAGAGCCACTGGCCGCCGATCGCGACCACGACGATCGCGGCGGCCGCCGCCGCCAGCCGGCGCCGGTTCCAGAAGGGGCGAATCGCCACGGTCGCGCGGTCCGTGCTCACGCCGGCCGCGTCGGCGGCGCCCGCGCCGCTGCCGCTCGCGGCCGCCGCCGCGCGCAGGGACTGCTGGCGCGCTTCCGACAGCGCCAGCAACGGCGCCAGCTTCGGCGTGTCGGCCGCCACCAGCGCGGCCGACCTGGCGAGCAGCTCGCGCTCGGCGCGGCAGCTCGCGCAGTCGACGCAGTGCGCCTCGACGGCGGCGACCTTCTCGGCGGGCAGCTCGCCCAGCACGAGATCGACCAGTGCGTCGCGGCAGGCGGCGCAGCGGTCGGGACCGTTGCTGCCGAGGGGGTCGTTGGATCCGGAAGTCGTCGGGTCAGGGTTCATGGGGTGCGCCTCCTTTCGAGGCGAGTGGTTCAGGCGGAGAATCGGGGCAGCCGTCGGCGCGCGGCGCGCGTCAGGCGAGGCCGGCGGCGCGAAGTCCGGCTGCGACCTGGCGCAGCGCCCGTTGCGCGGTGGTGAACACGTCGTGCAGCGACGTGCCGAGCAGCCGCTGGATCTCGCGGTAGCTCTTGCCCTGCTGGAGCTTGAGCGTCAGCACCTCGCGCTCATGGTCGGGCAGCGCGGCGAGGAGTTCGCGCACCTTGCCGTGCTCCTCGTCCTGCTCGATGCGCCACGGCTCCGGCGCGGCGAGATCGGGCACGGCCACTCGCAACTGGCGTTGCTGCATGCGGACCTCCTTGCGCCCCGCGTCGGCGCACAGGTTGCGACAGACGTGGAACAGCCACGGTGCCAGCGAGCCATTCCCGAGCAGCGCCGCCCCTTCGCGCAGCAGCCGCAGGAACGTCTCCTGCACCACGTCCTCCGCCGCGGTCGCGTCGCCCAGACGATGGTGGGCGTAGCGGAGCAGGGCGGCCTAGTGCCGCTCGACCAGCGCCGTGAACCGCTCGCGCTCCCCGGCGAGGAAGCGGCGCAGGTCGTCGCCGTCGTCGTTGCCGGCTCTCGTGTCGCTCACGCCGCCATCCGTCGTTCGTGCTCCCGCTGCGGAGTTCGCCCCGACAACGCCGCCGGTGCGCGGCTGTTCGGCCCCTTCGACGGATTTCTCCGGCGGCGGTTCACGCGCTCCGGTTGCCCCCGGACGCCCCGGGGTAATACGGCACCACCGCGGGGACCCGACCGGCCGGGGTCGGGGAGAGACGCTCGGCCCGCCGCCGCAGGAAACCGCCGCCATGACCCTCGCCATCGTCCGTCGCGTCCGCCCGTTCGCCCCGCTCCTGGCGCTCCTGCTGATCACCGGCGGCGCCGGGGGGCGCACGACCGCGCCCGGTGCGCAGGGCGAGGGCGAGGCCGAAGCGATCAAGGCGGTCGAACGCGCGCTGCGTGCCGCCGAACTCGACGCCGAGCGCTGCATCGAGGCGCTCGACGGCCTCGGCGGCTGCGACTCGGCCGCGGTGGCGAAGCTGCTGTTCGACAGTTTCCTCGCCGTGGAAGCGCGCGCCGCGTCGGCCGAGAAGACCGCGCACGCCGAGTTGAGCAAGGGCGATCTCTCCGACGGCCAGATCGTCGAACGACGCGCGACGATCGACCCGATCCGCCGGGTGCAGGCGCGCCTGCTCGACCGGATCACGCTGCTGCGGACGCCGGAGGCGCTGCTCTGGCTGATCGAGCGGGCGCTCGGCGAGGAGAAGTGCGGGCTGTCGGTCAAGCTCGCGGCGGTCCGCACCGCCGGCTTCCTCGGTGAGCCGCTGGTCAAGCTGCTGCAGCAGGAGGCGACCGCGCTCAAGAAGCAGGACGACTGGGTCACCCTGCTGGTGGCGGTGCAGCAACTCGGGACGGCGGCGAAGCCGCTCGCGCCGCAGCTCCTGCCGCTGGTCGACCATGCCGAGGCGACGCTGCGCGAGGAGGCCGCGCTGGCGCTGGCGAAGCTGGCGGTCCCGGCGGCGATCGAGCCGCTGGTCAGGCGGCTGGAGAAGGAGAGTGGCCGCACGCAGGTGAAGATCGCCGCGGCGCTCGAGATCCTGACCCGGCAGAAACTTGGCGCCAGCCCGAACGCCTGGAAGAGCTGGTTCGCCGCCGAAGGACTGCGCTACACCTCGGGGCAGGTCGAACTCGGCGGCGGCGAGCCGGCGGTGCAGCTGCAGGCCTCGGGCTACTTCCACGGCATCCCGCAGGACGCGCGCACGCTGATCTACGTGATCGACGTGTCGGGCTCGATGATGGTTTCGATGACCGATCCGAAGTGGAAGGACGGCAACCAGACCCAGCCGATCCCCGCGCCGCCCGGCGAGGAGAGCCGGATGGAGGCCTCGAAGCGGGAGCTGATCAAGGCGCTCGGCGAGCTGCCGCCGGCGACGAAGTTCAACATCATCTACTTCAGCAACGGCGCCGACCGCTGGCAGCCGAAGCTGGTCGAGGCGTCGCCGGACCGGGTGAAGAAGGCGCAGAAGTGGATCGCCGAACTCGGACCGGGCGGCGCGACCAACATCCACGACGCGATGGAGAGCGCGTTCGGCCTGGCCGGCCGCGGCTCCACCGACAAGTACTACGACTCCACGGTCGACACGGTCTTCCTCCTCACCGATGGCGAACCGTTCCTGCCGAGCGGGCGCGACAACCCCGAGCGCACGTTGCAGTTGGTGCGCCGCCTCAATCCCCTGAAGCGGGTGATCGTCCACACCATCGGGCTCGGCAAGGGGATCGACGACAACTTCCTGAAGCGCCTCGCCGAGGAGAACCGGGGAGTCTTCGTCCAGCGCTGAGCGGTGCGACGAGATCCCGGTCCGAGCCCGCCGCGGCGCCTCCCTGGACGGCGGCCGTTGCGCGGTCGTGACCTGCCGGCGCGCTGCCGCGCCGTACCTTCTGCCGACGAACGAGCGTGGAACCGCCGCGATCCGCCCGGGTCGAACCCGGGCGTCCGCGCGCGGTCCGGCAGGAGACTCCGATGCGATCGACTCTTCGTGCGAGGGCGGGGTCGGCGGCGTGCAGCCTCGCGGCGGCGGCGCTGCTGGCCGGCACGGCGTCGGCACAGGTTCCGGCCGTGGCCGACTGGCGCGAACTCGAGCGCTGCACCGACTTCGTCGTGCCGGCCCATCGCAGCTTCGCGCTGCCGCATCGCCCGGCCGGGGTCGAACTCGCCACCGTGAAGGCGACGGTCAAGGTGCTGGAGGAGACGGCCAGCACGACCCTCGAGCTCGAGCTGGTCAACCATGGCCACGCGCCGGCGGAGGCGATCGTCCTGCTGCCGGTGCCGGACGGCGCGGCGGTCTCCGGCTTCGCGCTCGAAGGCCTGAATCCCGAGGCGACCGCGCAGCTGCTGCCGCGCGGCGAGGCGCGCCGGATCTACGACGAAATCGTGCGGCGGCTCAAGGACCCGGCGCTGCTCGAGTTCGCCGGCCACGCGCTGGTGAAGAGCAGCGTCTTCCCGGTGCCGCCCGGCGGCCGCCAGCGCGTGCGCCTCGCCTACGACCACCTCCTCGAGCGCGACGGCGAGCGGATCGACTACGAGCTGCCGCGGAGCGAGTCGCTCACCGCCAACGCGCTCTGGTCGATCGACGTCGACGTGGCGAGCCGGGCCGGCGTGGCGATGGCCTACTCGCCGAGCCACGAGATCGTCACCACGCGCAGCGGCCCGGGCCAGGTTGCCGTGCGCCTCGCCGACGCGAGCCGGCGCAATCCCGGCACCTTCCGCCTCTCCTACCTGCGCACGCAGCGCGAGCTGACCGCTTCGCTCTTCGCCTACCCCGACCCGCGGGTCGGCGGCGGCTATTTCCTGCTGATGGCCGGGATGCCGCCGCTCCCGGCCGGCGAACGCCAGCGGCAGCGGCGCGAAGTGACCGTCGTGCTCGATCGCAGCGGCAGCATGGCCGGCGGGAAGATGGAGCAGGCGCGCGCGGCGGCGCTGCAGGTGATCGAAGGGCTCGCCGACGGCGAGGAGTTCAACGTCGTCGACTACTCGACCACGGTGTCGCTCTTCGCCGAGCGGCCGGTGCGGAAGGACGCGGCGACCATCGCGCAGGCGCGCGCCTACCTCGCGGCCCTGCGCCCGAACGGCGGCACCAACATCCACGACGCGCTGGTCGAGGCGCTCCGCCAGCCGCACGCGGACGGAACGCTGCCGCTGGTGCTGTTCCTGACCGACGGGCTGCCGACGGTGCGCTCGACCTCCGAGGCGGTGCTGCGCGAGCTGGTCGAGAAGGGCAACGTCCACCAGCGCCGGTTCTTCACCTTCGGCGTCGGCGGCGACGTCAACGTGCCGCTGCTCGACCGCATCGCCGACGCGACGCGCGCTTCGGCCACCTACGTGCTCCCGGGCGAGGACGTCGAGCTCGCGGTCGAGAAGGTCTATCGCCGCCTGTCGGGTCCGGTGCTGGCCGACGTCGCGCTGCAGACGCTGGCGCCCGAGGGCCAGGTCGACCCGCGCCGCGTGCGCGACCTGATGCCGCCGACGCTCCCCGACCTGTTCGACGGCGATTCGCTGATCGTGCTCGGCCAGTACGTGGGGGAGGCGCCGCTCTCGTTCCGCGTGACCGGCCGCCAGCGCGGCGAGCCGCGCGACTACCGGTTCGAGCTCGACGTGAAGCGGGCGAGCACGCGCAACGCCTTCGTGCCGCGGCTGTGGGCGACCCGCCAGATCGCCTATCTCGTCGACCAGGTGCGCGCGCTCGGCGTCGGCGGCGATCCGCTGCGTCCCGGCGTGCCCGCCGGCGATCCGCGCCTCGCCGAACTGACTCAGGAGATCCTGCGCCTGTCGACCGAGTTCGGCATCCTGACCGAGTACACCGCGTTCCTCGCCACCGACGGCAACCGCTTCCACGACTGGAACGGGCTGGCGCTGCGCTGCAACGCCGAGCTCGAGCAGCGCGCGGTCCTCGAGCGGACGGGTTTCGTCGCCGTGGCGCAAGGGGCCAACTTCAACGAGCGCAAGTCGAAGTCGTCGGTCGACGCCCGCAATGCGTGGAACATGGCGGATGGCGAGAAGCTCGCGCGGGTCGAAGTGGCCACCGTGCAGCTCGCCGCCGATCGCTGCTACTTCCAGGATGCCGGGGCATGGCTCGATGCCCGGTTGATCGGCCAGCCGGAGCCGGTCGCCGCGCCGCGCGTGGCGTTCGGCACGCCGCAATGGCATCAGGTCGTCGACGAGCTGATCGCCGACGGCCGCCAGTCGGTCTTCAGCCTGCGCGGCGCCGTGCGCCTCGAGCACCGCGGCGCGCGGATCGAGCTGCAGTTGAGCGCCGAGTGAAACAGAGCCCCCGACCATGGGCCGTGCCGATCGGGGCCGGCCGACGGAGAATCTCGATGATGCATTCCGCAGCAGTCACGATCGCATGGGCCGGCCTCGCCTTCGCCGGCGCGGTGCCGACGGTCGGCCTCGCCGCCGACGCCAGCTCCGCCGAGCCGGGTGGAGCGCGGACGGGCGACGAGGCGAAGCCGGCGCCGGCGTTGCCCGCCGGGACGCGCGCCGCGCTCCCGCCTGCGGCATCGCCGCGGGTCGAGCTCGCGATCTGCCTCGACACCTCGGGCAGCATGGACGGACTGATCGACGCCGCGCGGCAGAAGATCTGGACGATCGTCAACGAGCTCGCCCTGGTCGAGCCGACGCCGAAGCTGCGGGTGGCGTTGCTCACCTTCGGCAACGATGGCCATGATCCGGCGCGCGGCTGGACCCGGGTCGACGTGCCGTTCACCGAGGATCTCGACCTGGTGTCGCAGCAGCTCTTCGCTCTTACGACGAACGGCGGCACCGAGCTGGTGGCGCGCGTGCTGTCGGCGGCGCACCGCGAGCTCGACTGGTCGGCCGACCCGAAGGACCTGAAGCTGGTCGTCGTGGCGGGCAACGAGTCGGCCGAACAGGACACCGAGGTGCGCAACGCCGACGCCTGCCGGGTGCTGATCGAGCGCGGCATCGTGGTCAACTCGATCTACTGCGGCAGCCCGGCCGACGAGCTGGCGCCCGCCTGGCTGCAGGTGGCGAAGCTCGCCGACGGCCACTTCGCCTCGATCGACCAGCAGAACGGCACGATCGTGATCGAGACGCCGTTCGACGGCGAGCTCGCCACGCTCTCGACGGCGATGAACGAGACCTACCTGCCGCTCGGCAGCGCCGGCGCGGTGGCCTGGGGCAACCAGCGCGCGCAGGATGCGAACGCCGAGAAGTGCAACTCGGCCACCGCGGCCTCGCGCGCGCTGAGCAAGGCCGGCGGGCTCTACAGCTGCTCGTGGGACCTCGTCGAGCAGGTGAAGAGCGGCCAGCTCAAGCTCGAGGAGGTGAAGAAGGAGGATCTGCCGGAGAAGCTGCGCGAGCTCTCGCTCGAGGCGAAGCAGAAGTGCGTCGACGAGAACTGGGCGCGGCGGCAGGAACTCCAGCAGAAGATCGGCGCGACCGCGACGAAGCGCGCTGCGGCGGTGGCGGTCGAGATGGAGAAGCGCGGCGCCACCGAGCTGGCGGCGTTCGACGGCGCGGTGCGCGCGGCGCTGCGCAAGCAGGCCGCGGCGAAGGGGTTGCGATTCAAGCCGGCGCCCGCGCCGGCGCCGGAAGCGGGCGGGGAGAAGCCGGAGCCGGGCCGGCAGGAGCCGTCCAGGCAGGAGAACCGCGGCGGGTGATCGCCACGACGACGGTGCTGGTGGTCGAGGATGACCGCGCGATCCGGCGCGGCCTGGTCGACGCCTTGAAGTTCGGCGGCTACGCCGTGCACGAGGCGGAGGAGGGTCGCGCCGGACTGCAGATGGCGCTGTCGCTGCCGATCGACCTGGCGCTGCTCGACGTCGTGTTGCCCGGCCTCGACGGCTTCGCGATCCTGCAGGCGCTGCGTCAGGCGAAATCGACGTTGCCGGTGATCCTCGTGACTGCGCGCGGCGCCGAGGGAGATCGCGTGCGCGGGTTGCAGGAAGGCGCCGACGACTACGTGGTGAAGCCGTTCTCGGCGCGCGAGCTGCTGGCCCGCGTGGAGGCGGTGCTGCGGCGCAGCGCCAGCCGGGTGGCACCGGCGTTGTCGCTGCGACTGCCGTCCGGCGAGGTCGACTTCGCGCGCCGCGAGGTGCGCCTGGCCGACGGCTCGGTGCGCCAGCTCTCCGACAAGGAGCACGGCGTGCTGCGCTACCTCGCGGTGGCGCGCGGGCATGTCGTCTCCCGCGACGAGCTGCTGGAACGGGTTTGGGGACTCGATCCGCGCGGGCTGCAGACGCGCACGATCGACATGCACATGACGCGCCTGCGCGAGAAGCTCGTCGGCTGCGGCAGCGAAGTGGTGGTCACGGTGCGCGGCCAGGGCTACTTGCTGGCGCCCGACTGCGCCGTGGTGGGCGGATGAGAGCGCGCGCGTCCGGCGGCCGCTGGCGGCTCGTCTACGGCGCGTGCGCCGGCGGCGTCGTCGTGGCGTTGACGCTGGTCTCGCGGATCGCGCTCGAGCTCGAGCGGGAGCATGCCGCCACGCAGCACGCGGCGCGGCAGCGCGAACTGCGCGAGGATCGGTGCAGCGACGCGCTCTGGCAGCTCGACTCGCGCCTGCTGCCGCTGCTGGCGCGGGAGGGGGCGCGGCCCTACTTCGAGTACCTCGCCTACTACCCGCAGGAGTGCGCCTACACCCGCTTCCTCGCGCCGCTGTCGAAGGGCGACGTGCTGGTGGCGTCGCCGCTGCTGCTCACGGTGGCGCCGCCGGTGCGGCTCCACTTCCAGGTCGATGCCGCCGGCCGCTTCTCTTCGCCGCAGGCGCCCGAGGGGAACCAGCGCGACCTCGCCGAGGCCAGCCAGCCGCCGCCCGGAGCGCTCCTGCTCGACGTCGCCGAGGGGCAGGCGCGGCTCGCCCGCGTGCGCGAGCTGGTGTCGCCGCAGCTGGCGCTGGCGTCGGTGGCGACGATCGAGGCATGCGAGCTGGCCGTGCTGCCGGCCGTGGCGCTGACCGGCGTCGCGGCGCCGGAAGCGCCGTGGCAATCGCGGCGAGCGCAGACGATCGACGCCAAGTCGGCGGCGCGTTCCGACGCCAACCTGAGCAATCGCAGCGCCGATCCCCTGGAACCGGCACCGGCGGTCGACGTCGGCACCTTCGTGCCGCTGTGGCTCGGCACGCCGGCCGAACTCATCTGCGTCCGTCGCGTCACGGTGGCCGGCACCGAATTGCTGCAGGGCTTCTGGTGCGACTGGCCGGCGCTGCGTGCGCTGCTGCTCGATGCGGTGGCGGCGCTGGTGCCGGGCGCGTCGCTCGAACCGGTCGCGGCGGACGGAGCCGCGGCCGACCCGGGCGAGCTCACGCTCTCGACCGTGCCCGCACGCCTGGTGCTGTCGGCGGTGCCCGCCGTCGAACCGGCGCCGCTGCCCTGGTCGGCGACGCGGACGGCGCTGGTCGTGGCGTGGCTGGTGGTCGGTGCGGCGCTGGTCGGCGGCTGGTTCCTGACCGGCTCGAGCGTCGCGCTCGGTCTGCGCCGGAGTCGCTTCGCTGCCGCCGTCACCCACGAGCTGCGCACGCCGCTCACCACGTTCCGCATGTACTCCGAGATGCTGGCCGACGGCATGGTCGCCGATGCGGCGACGCGGCAGGGCTACCTCGACACGCTGAAGGAGCAGTCGGGACGATTGGCGCTGCTGGTCGAGAACGTGCTCGCCTACGCGCGCGTCGAGGAAGGGCGTTTCGTCGCGCGGCGCGCCACCACGACCGTCGGTGAACTGGTCCAGCGCATCCGGCCGACGCTCGACCGTCGCGCCGCCGACGCCGGTCTCTTGGTGCGGGTCACGGGCGGCGAGGCGGCCGGCGTCGCCGGGCAGAGAGTGACGACCGACGTCGATGCGGTGGAGCAGATCCTGCTCAACCTGGTCGACAACGCATGCAAGTACGCCGCCGACGTCGCACCGGCGGAGATCGAGCTCGGGCTGGCCCGCCGCGATCGCACGGTCGAGCTGACGCTGCGCGATCACGGGCCGGGCATCGCGCCCGACCTCGCGCACACGGTGTTCGAGCCGTTCGAGCGCGGCGCCTGCAAT
This sequence comes from Planctomycetota bacterium, assembly GCA_016872815.1. Taxonomy (GTDB): domain Bacteria; phylum Planctomycetota; class B15-G4; order B15-G4; family SIAN01; genus SIAN01. The sequence goes on along the minus strand of VGYY01000040.1, from coordinate 1,138 downwards.
GGCGACGCGCGTCCGGGCGTCGGACTCGGTCTGGCGCTGGCGCGCGGTCTGGCGCGTGATCTCGGCGGCGATCTCCGGTTGCGGGCGCCGGCCGACGGCGGTCGTGGCGCGGCGCTGGTCCTTGTCCTTCCGCTGGAGGAAGCGGCGCCGCTACCATCGCGCCCGTGACGCGCGAGGCGACGATTCCGATCCGGGTCTGGCTGCCGACCTTCGTCGCGGCCGGGTGCTGGTGGCTGCTCTCGGGGCGTGAGGTCCGCTCGGAGCGCGGGGTGCCGGAGTCGCCCGCGACGACACTCGTTCCCGCCGAGGTCCCCGCTGTCGTCCCCGCTGTCGTCCCCGCCGCCGTTCTCGCCGCTGGTCCCACCGCTGGTCCCACCGCTGGTCCCACCGCTGGTCCCGCCGCCTCTGTCGCCGCCGAAGCTGCGCCCGAAGCCGGCGCCGGGTTGTCGGCGCCCGTCGCCGTGGCGCCGACCGAGCCGGAGGTGGCGCCGACCGAGCCGGAAGCGGCGCCGGTAGCAGCCGAGGTGGCGCGACCCGCGCCAGCCGACGCGACGTCGAAGGCGCCGGCAGAGGTGGCGGAGGAATCGAGTCCTCCCGTCACGTCTGCAGGATCCGCTCCGGCGGGAGCGAGCGGGTCGGTCACCACCCCGCGCGGCGGCGACGGAAGCGCCGGTGGCGCCTGGCCGGACGGGCTCGCGCCGTTCTCTGCCGCCGCTGCGGCGGCCGCCGGCCTCGCCGACTTCGCGGCGGTGCTGTCGATGAGCGCCGACGAATGGGGCTTTTCGGGCGATGCGCTCGCGCCGTGGATCGTCTTCGCGCGGCGGGACGCTGCGCCGCCGCTGTCGGCGCTCGCGGCCGCGCGCGCCCGTCTCGAACAGTCGCTGTTCACGCCGGAGAGCTGGCGTGCGCTCGCGGCGACGCCGCTGCTCCTCATCGCGGGCAGCGACGAGCCGGCACTGGCGGCGCGTGCACGTCGGTGGCCAGGTGCGGTTCAGGTGATCGAGGCGGCCGCGCCATCCGCCCACTGGATCGAGGTGGCGGCCGAGCTCGCGCTGACGGCGGGATGGCCGAAGGCGCCGCGCTGGTGGAGCAGCGGCGCCGCCGCATGGCTGGCGGCAGCGGAATCCGCCACGGCCCT
>VGYY01000039.1 GCA_016872815.1 Planctomycetota bacterium | reverse complement strand
GCGATGCCGGTGCTGCTGGCGCGGTTGCGACGCGCCCCCGCGCAGGTTGCGCGGGCGGCGGTGCGACGCGCCGGCGCGCGGCGGGGGCGGAGTGGTCGGCATGAAGGTGGTGGTCGGGCTCGGAAACCCCGGTGCCGAATACGACGGCACGCGCCACAACCTCGGTTTCGAGGTGGTGGCGCGGGTGGCGAGTCGCCTGAAGATCAGCCTGCGCGAGGGCAAGGGGCCGGCGCGCAGCGCTCGCCTGCGGCGCGCCGGCGACGAGATCCTGCTGGTCTGCCCGCTGACGTACATGAACCTCTCGGGCGATGCGCTGGCGCAGCTCGACCCCGGCCGGCTGGCCGGACCGGACGAGGTGCTGGTGGTCTGCGACGACCTGGCGCTGCCGCCCGGACGCCTGCGGCTGCGAGCCAGCGGCAGCGACGGCGGACACAACGGGCTCAAATCGATCGAGCGGCAGCTCGGCAGCGCCGGCTACCCGCGGCTGCGGCTCGGCATCGGCGCCGCACCTCCGGGCAAGGTGACCGCCGACTGGGTGCTTGAGCGTCCCGACCCGGCCGAGCGCGCGCTGCTCGACGGCGCCGTTGCCGAAGCGGTCCACGGCGTGGTAGCGTGGCTCGACTCGACGCCGCTCGCGACCCTGATGAACCGGTTGAACCGCGACCCGACGCCTGCCAAGGCGAAGGCGCCGCCGCCGACCGGGCAAGCGACGCCCGAGGAACCGCGGTCGCCGCGTGGCGATGCGGACCACCACCGAGACTGACCCCGTCCCGGATCGGGTCGATCCGAGACACCGGGCAGACGTGCCGGTTCGCCGGCACCCGATGGAGGCGCAACCGATGGAGACGCGAACGTGAGCAGTGGTCCGAGTACGCAGGCGCCGGGCGAAGCGCGACTTCGTCCGTACGAGGCGATGTTCCTCGTCGCCAACAAGGAGGCGCGCAAGACGCACGACTATCTCGAGGAGCACGTGAAGTCGCTGCTCGACAAGGTCGGCGCCAGGCCTTCCCGCTTCGGCAAGTGGGAGCAGCGCACGCTGGCCTACGAGATCAAGGGGCAGCGCGAGGGGATCTTCTACCTCTGCTACTTCGAGGTCGACCCGAAGCAGATCGCCGCATTGAAGCGCGAGGCCGCGCTGTCGGAGCTCGTGCTTCGCATGCTGGTGCTGGCGCTCGACCGGATCCCGACCGAGGACGAGGAGCGGCGTCGCGCCGCGTCGGTCGAGGAGGCGCTGCGCGAGGGTGAGGAAGTGCGCGGCGAGGGCGGGTTCGAGGGCGGCGGCGGTGGCGGTGGTGATCGCCGGCGCGGGCGCGGTCCGCGCGGCGAGTCCGGCGGCATCGAGCCGTCCGGCGCCGGCGCGATGAGCTGAGCGAAGGAGCCAACCATGCCGAAGAAGAAGTCACGCATCGCGCTCGCGCGCGCACGCCAGCGCCGCTACAAGAAGTTCGTCGACCGCGGGCCGTGCCGGTTCACCCGGAAGGAAGCGGCGCTGCGCAAGGCGGAGCAGCTGCCGGCCGGCGGCCTGCTCATCAGTTACAAGGACCTCAACACGCTCGAGCGCCTCTGCTCGCAGCAGGGCAAGCTGTTCTCGCGCAAGCGCTCCGGCAACAGCGCGAGTTTCCAGCGCCAGCTCAAGAACGCGGTCAAGCAGGCGCGCTACCTCGGCCTGCTGCCGTTCGTCGGCTGAGCCGGGGAGTCGATCCATGCAAGTCATCCTGCTCGAGAACGTGGAAGGCCTCGGCCGCAAGGGCGACGAGGTGAAGGTGCGTGACGGCTTCGGCCGCAACCACCTGCTGCCGCAGCGCAAGGCGGTCCTCGCGACGGCCGACGTGTTGTCGCGGCTGGCGACGATGAAGAAGAAGTTCGCGGAGGAGGAGGCGAAGATCGTCTCCGAGTTGAAGGGAGTCGCGTCGAAGCTCGAGGGCTTCAAGATCGAACTGGTGATGCGGGCGACGGCGGAAGGCCACCTGTTCGGTTCGGTCAGCGCGCAGGTCCTGGCGGCGGCGTTCAAGGAGCGCGGCCACGACGTGAAGGAGCGCGACATCCGCATCAAGGAGCCGATCAAGACGGTCGGAACCTACGAGGTCGCGATCCACCTCCACGCGGACGTCAAGGTCCCGGTGACGGTCGTGGTCGACGCCGACGGGCAGACGCCGGCGGCAGAGACCGAGGCCGCAGCTGACGCACCGGTCGAGGGCGCCGCGCCCCCGACCGGCAAGGCCGCGGAGGCCACTGCGGAGGCGGCGCCCCCCGCCGGCGGCTGAGCCGGCGGTCGGCTGCTGCGGCGGGCAGCTCTGCGCCGAACCCGCGGAGTGACGACGCGGATGGCGTCGCGACCCCGGAGGAGATGCTGCGGGGCGTGACCGGATCGCGATCCGGCCACGCCCCTGGTCCGACGAGCCCGAGCGTCCGCCAGGCGGGCGGAAGTTGCACGGCGCGCACCTGCTGGAGAGGGGAGGGCGGCGCATGGTGTCGGTCGACGCGAACATCCTCGACGAACTCGCGGCGAAGACGCTCCCGCACCATCGGGAGGCGGAGGAGGCGGTGCTCAGCGCACTGCTCCAGGACCGCGACGCCGTCAGCGACATCGCGCAGAGCCTGCGCGCCGACGATTTCTACGTCGTCGCGCACCAGGTGGTGTTCCAGGCCGTGCTGGCGCTGTACGAACAGGGCAGCGGCATCGACCTGACGCTGGTCGGCGAGGCGCTGGCTCGCTCCGGCGATCTCGAGCGGATCGGCGGCCCCCTCGCCCTGGCGCGCCTGGTCGAGCGCGTCCCTTCGGCCGCCAACGTCGCCTTCCACGCCGCCATCGTCCGCGAACGTTCGATGCGGCGCGGGCTGATCGAGGCGGCGCGACGGATCCTCGAGGAATCCCGCGCGGCCGGCCGGTCGATCGAGGAGATCGTCGACGGCGCCGAGCAGGTGGTGTTCGACGTCGCCCGGCGCAACATCAAGGGCGAGTCGGTCGCGCTGAAGACGGTGCTGCAGGACGTGCTGCGCGCGCTCGACCAGCGCACCGCCGGCGAACTGGCCGGCGTCCGCTCGCACTACCCCGACCTCGACGAGCGGCTGTCGGGTCTCCAGGGCGGGCAGATGGTCATCGTCGCCGCGCGCCCGTCGATGGGGAAGACCAGCTTCGCGCTGAACGTCGCGCTGCGCGCGGCCACGCGCAACGAGCCGCCGACGCCGGCGCTGGTCTTCAGCCTCGAGATGCCGAAGGAGCAGATCGCGCAGAACCTGCTCGCATGCCATGCGCAGGTCGACTCGCACCTGCTGCGCAAGGCGCTGCTCGACCGTGACGCGCTGCAGCGCGTGTCGGCCTCCGCCTCGGCGCTGTCGACCGCGCCGATCTTCATCGACGACACGCCGGGCATGACCAGCCTGCAGATCCGGGCGAAGGCGCGCCGGATGAAGGCGTCGCACGACATCGGCCTGGTGGTGGTGGACTATCTCCAGTTGATCTCGTCGTCGCGGCCGATCGAGAGCCGCCAGCAGGAGATCTCGCAGATCTCGATCGCGCTGAAGGAGCTGGCGCGCGAGCTGAGCGTGCCGGTCATCGCCATCTCGCAGCTGAACCGCGCGGTCGACAACCGCGAGGATCACCGGCCGCGGATGTCCGACCTGCGCGAGTCGGGCTCGATCGAGCAGGACGCCGACGTGGTGCTGTTCCTGTTCCGCGAGGACTACTACGATGGCGGCAAGAATCCGCAGACGCAGAATCAGGCGACCCTGATCATCGCCAAGAACCGCAACGGCCCGATCGGCGACGTGAAGCTGTCGTTCTTCCCCGAGAACGTCCGGTTCGAGGCCTACTCGGATCTCGACTTCCGCGGATGAGACTGCGAGCGACCGCGCCTCTGCTCGCGCCGCTGGCGCTCCTCTGCGCCGCCGCACCGGTCGCGGCCCAGGAGGCCGCGCCCGCCGGCGCCCCGGCGCCCGCGGCGAGCGCCGTCGTGCCGATCCGGAGCGCCGAGGGCGCGACCATCCGCGCGGTGCGTTTCGAGGGCGCGACGCGCCTCACGCCGGAGCTGCTCGCGCTGCAGGTGAAGACGCGCGCCGGCGCGGCGTGGTCGGAGCGGATCGCCGACGACGACCTGAAGTCGCTGGCGGCGCGCTTCCAGGTCTGGGCGACGGTCCGGGTCGAGGCGCTGCCGGACGGACAGGTCGACGTGGTCTTCGCGCTGGAACAGGTCCCGTCGGTCTCGCGCGTCTTGTTCAAGGGCAACCGCGAACTCGACGAGGAAGAGCTGCGCGCGGCGCTCGACCTGTCCGAGAACAACGCGCTGCCGGCCAGTACGGTGGCCGGAGATGGGCTCGCGGTGCTGGTCTACCAGCTCGAGGACCACTACCGCGCCGAAGGCTACCTCTTCGCCGAGATCGTGCCGAACGTGACCCGGCAGGGCGACGAACGGGTGCTCGAGTTCGACATCCTCGAGGGCCCGGAAGTCGCCGTCAACGAACTCGACTTCGTCGGCCTCGAGCATTTCGATCCCGGCCACATCCGCGACCTGATGAAGACCAGCCGCACCTTCTGGTTCTTCACCCAGACCTACAAGCCGGCCGAGCTCGAGGATGACATCGTCCAGATCGAGCAGTTCCTGATCGACGAGGGGTGGCTCGATGCGCGCGTCGCGGTGGAATCGGTCACGCCGGACCGATCGGCCGGCGAGGTCGACATCCTGATCCGGATCGAGCAGGGTCCGCGCTACCTGGTGCGCAAGGTCGACTTCGTGGGCAACGAGCAGTTCACGCGCACGGAGCTCGAGGCGCTGTTGCGGATGACCCCGGGAACGCCCTACCGGCAGACGGTCTACCGCAAGGATCGCGCCCGCATCCTGAAGCACGTGCGCCACCTCGGCTTCGTGCGCGCCGAGATGCCGGTGCGGCCGATCGAGGGCTTCGCCGCGGACGGCGCAGCGCTGGTCGACGTGACCTACCGGCTGCACGAGGACGAACGCAAGCGGGTGCGGGCCGTGCGCGTCGTCGGCAACGAGAACACCCGCGACGACGTGATCCGCCGCGAGCTCGACCTCCATCCCGGCGACCTGTTCGACGGCGACGAGATGCTGGCGGCCGAGGATCGCCTGCGCGCGACCGGCTTCTTCATCGACAGCCGCGGGCTGCCGCTGGCCTGGGTCGAGAACGAACGCACCGAGGATCCGCACGCCGAGGACATCGTGATGAAGGTGGAGGACGGCACCGCCGGCCTCTTCACGCTGTTCGGCGGCCTCGCCTCGGGTCAGGGTTTCTTCCTCGGCACCGACCTGACGATCGACAACTTCGACATGGCCGACCTGCCGTCGTCGCCGGGCGGCCTGTTCCCCGAGTTCCTCGACCAGCGCGCGTTCCACGGCGCCGGGCAGCGGCTCCGGCTGCGCGCCAATCCGGGCAACCAGTTCTCCAACTACCTGATCCAGTTCACCGAGCCTTACCTGACCGGGCCGCGGCAGAACCCGGTCTTCCTCGACCTGAACTTCCATGTCCGCGAGTTCCGCTCGCGTCACTACGACCAGAACACGGTCGGCGGGGAGTTCTCGATCGGCAAGCGCATCTCGCGGCGGCAGTCGGTCGCGGTCGGGTTGCGGCAGGACCGGATCGCGATCGACCGCATCGTCGATCGCGCCGATCCGATCGAGGACCTGCTGGCGGTCGAGGGCGGTAACTCGGTGCGCGGACTCGGCGTCGACTGGGAGTACCGCGCGTTCGACTCGCTGCGCAACCCGACCGCGGGCTACCGCCTGAACGCCGGGGTGGAGCTGGTCGGCGGCCCGCTCGGCCTGCAGTACGACCTGTGGAAGGCCAGCGGCGGCGCGGAGTGGATGATCCCGCTGTTCGAGAACGAGGAGGAGCAGCGCCACGTGCTGTCGCTGCGCGGGGCCATCGCCGAGGTGCGGCCCTGGGGCGACACCGACGACGTCCCGCTGTTCGAGCGCTGGTTCGCCGGCGGTCCGGCCACGTTCCTGCAGGGGCGCGGCTTCGAGTTCCGCGGCATCGGCCCGCATGACGGCGACTTCTCGGTGGGCGGCGACGCCGGCTGGGTGATCAACACCGAATACATCTTCCCGCTCTACGACATCTACGAGCCGCGGCTGCGCGAGAACCAGCCGTTCCTGCGCGGCGTGGTCTTCGCGGACCAGGGCATGCTCGAGGAGTCGTGGGGCGGGCTCCACGACGGCAAGTGGCGCCTCGCGGTCGGGGTCGGGCTGCGCATCAAGATCCCGTTCCAGCTGTTCTCGGCGCCGCTCGAGCTTTACTACGGCGTTCCCTTGCAGAAGGCGAGCGAGGACGAGCGCGAGAGTTTCCAGATCAACTTCAGCACGCGGTTCTGAGCCGCCTGCGGCCGCGGGCCGTTCCGGCGCGGCGAAAAACGGAGACGACCATGAAGCGGTTCCTGGCGGTCGGCGCCCTCGCGGCGCTGCTGTGGGTCGGCGGCGCGGCGCGCACCTTCGAGGGGCCGCGCATCGCCGTCATCGACATGTCGCGGCTGGTGAGCCAGCACAAGAAGTCGCGCGAGGAGCAGTTGCTGATCTCGCAGTGGCGGGAGACCGCCGAGAAGCTGCTGGCGGAGGAGGCCAAGAAGTACAGCGCCGAGGTGGCGACGCTCGACCAGTTCCAGCCGGGCAGCGACATGTGGGCGCAGAAGAGCAAGGAGCTCCGCCACAAGAAGGCGCAGCTCGAGGTCGACCGCGACATGATCAGCGACGAATTCGAGCGCAAGATGGCGCGAGCGCTGTCGGAGGCGCACGCACGCGTCGGCGCGGGCGCCCGGGTCTACCTCGAGACGCACGACCTCGACGCGGTGCTGCAGCATTCGCCCGGCCCGGTGAAGGGCAACAAGAGCAGCGACGTGATCCCGGAGATCGTCGTGCGCACGGTGGTGGCGCATCGCGGCACCATCGACGCGACCGATGCCGTGCTTGCGATCCTCGACGCCGGCAAGTAGCGTCGCCCGGGCTCATGCGGCGCAATCAACGCACGATCAAGAACTCGTTCGAGGTCGCCGGCGCCGGGCTGCACAGCGGCGCCGAGGCGCGCGTGCGGGTGGCGCCGGCCGACGCCGACAGCGGCGTCGTGTTCGTGCGCTCGGACCTCGCCGAAGCCCCGGAAGTCCCGGCCTCCTACCGCTACATCGTCGACAATCCGCGCCGCACGACGCTGAAGAACGAGGAGGCCGAGGTCCACACCGTCGAGCACTTCTGCGCGGCGCTCGCCGGCATCGGCATCGACAACCTGCGCGTCGAGATCTCCGGGCCGGAGATGCCGGGCCTCGACGGCAGCGCCCTGCAGTGGCTCGAGCTGATCCAGAAGGCGGGCGTCGTCGAGCAGAAGTCGGCGCGCAAGCGGCTCGACCTGCGCGAACCGGTCGCGGTGACGGTCGGCGACAGCTTCATCACCGCCGTCCCGCACGACGGCGACGGCCTCTCGCTGGCCTACACGCTCGACTTCGCCGGCCGGACGAGCCAGTACGTCGCGGTCGACGTCGCCGCCGAGACGTTCCGGGAGAAGATCGCGCCGGCGCGCACCTTCTGCTTCGCCGAGGAGGTGGAGGAACTGCAGAAGCGCGGGCTCGGCAAGGGCGCCAACCGCGACAACACGATCGTGGTGGGCGCGCCGGCGGACGGGGCGCCGCCGTTGCGCTTCCCGGACGAACTGGCGCGGCACAAGACGCTCGACCTGCTCGGCGACCTGTTCCTGCTCGGCGCCGACCTGAACGCGAAGGTCGTCGCGACCAAGACCGGTCACGCGGCCAACCGCAAGCTGGTCGGCAAGCTGCTCGAGCTGATCGAGGCCGAGGAGGTCGCCGGCGCGCTGCCGGGCCCGACCGGCATGGAGATCAAGGAGATCCTCAGTCTCCTGCCGCACCGCTACCCGTTCCTGCTGATCGATCGCGTGATCGAGCTCGAGGGCTATCGGCGCGCGGTCGGCATCAAGAACGTCACCATCAACGAGCCGTTCTTCCAGGGGCACTGGCCGGGGCAGCCGATCATGCCCGGCGTGCTCATCCTCGAGGCGATGGCGCAACTGGCCGGGCTGCTGCTCCTGCGCCGGCTCGAGAACACCGGCAAGCTCGCGGTGCTCTGGTCGATCGACGAGGTCAAGCTCCGGCGCGCGGTGGTGCCCGGCGATCAGCTGCGCATCGAGATCGAGGCGACCAAGGTGCGCAGCAAGATGGGGCAGGGCGCGGCGGTGGCCAAGGTGGGGCCGCACCGTGTCGCCGAGGCGTTGCTCACCTTCACGCTGGTGGATGCGACGTGATCGCGGCGGGCGCGGCATGACCGTCACGGTGCACCCTTCCGCCGTCGTCGAGCCGGGGGCGGACCTCGCCGACGGCGTCGTGGTCGGGCCGTTCTGCCACGTGCAGGCGGGCGCGCGCGTCGGTGCGCGCACGCGACTCCTGTCGCACGTCTCGATCGGCCCGTGCACGACGATCGGCGAGGACGTCGTGGTCCATCCGGGCGCGGTGCTCGGCGGCGTGCCGCAGGACAAGACCTACCGCGGCGAGCCGACCACGCTGACCGTCGGCAACGGCAACGTGATCCGCGAGTGCGTCACGCTGAACCGCGGCACGGTGAAGGGCGGCGGCCGGACGGTGGTGGGCGACCGCAACCTGCTGATGGCGTGCTCGCATGTCGGCCACGACTGCATGCTCGGCAACGACCTGATCATCGCCAACGCCGTGCTGATCGCCGGCCACGTCCACATCGGCGACCGGGCCGTGCTTGCCGGCGGCGTCGCCTGCCACCACTTCGCGCGCATCGGTCGGATGGCGTACGTCGGCGGCATGAGCCGCGTCATCCATGACGTCCCGCCGTTCACCAAGGTCGCCGGCGAGCGCGTCCGCGTGCGGGCGCTCAACGTCGTCGGCCTGCAGCGCGGCGGCGTGCCCGAGGCCGAGATCGAGGAGCTGCGGCGCGTCTACCACGAGCTGTTCCGCAAGCAGGCGGCACTGGCGGCGGCGGTGGCGCAGGTCACCGCGCCGGCCGGCTCGCTGGCCGCCGAGCTGGCGCAGTTCGTGCGCGAGTGGGTCAGCGCGCCAGGCGGGCGCTACCTCGAGCAGTTCCGTACCGACCGGCCGCCGGCGGCGCCGCGCGCCGGGTAAGGTGCCGCGCTTCCGGAGCGCCTGTTCCGGCACGGCCCGGATCGCCGTACGGAATGCGATCCCGGACCCGCCGGCGCAGGAGCTCCAGCGCCGCGGCACGGTCGCTGCGGCTCCGGAGGATCGCCGGTGAGCGTGTCGCCCCGCTTCAGGAAGCCTGCCCGGGAATTCCACCTGCCGAGCGTCGAGGATGCGGTGCTCGCCCGCTGGACGGAGCAGGGAACGGAGCGGGCCGTGCTCGAGCGGCGCGACGGCCGGCCGACCTACGTCTTCTACGAGGGGCCGCCGACGGCGAACGGCCGCCCCGGCATCCACCACGTCTTCGCGCGCACGCTGAAGGACGTGGTCTGCCGCTACTGGACGATGAAGGGCTTCCACGTGCCGCGCAAGGCGGGCTGGGACACGCACGGCCTGCCGGTCGAGATCGAGGTGCAGAAGGAGCTGTCGATCTCGATCAAGCCGGAGATCGAGCGCTACGGCATCGGCCCGTTCAACGACCGCTGCCGCCAGAGCGTGTTCCGCTACAAGGGCGAGTGGGAGAAGCTGTCGCGGCGGATGGGCTACTGGCTCGACTACGAGCGGCCCTACGTGACCTGCGACAACGCCTACGTCTCGTCGCTCTGGTCGATCCTCGCGCGCTTCCACGACGAAGGGCTGCTCGAGAAGGGTTCGCGCATCCTGCCCTGGTGTCCGCGCTGCGGCACCGGCCTCTCGTCGCACGAGGTGGCGCAGGGCTACCAGGACGTGCAGGACCCCTCGGTCTTCGTGCGCTTCCCGTGGCGCGATCGTCCGGGGGTCGCGTTCCTGGTCTGGACCACCACGCCGTGGACGCTGCCGAGCAACGTCGCGCTGGCCGTCCATCCGGAGCTCGACTACGTGCGGGTGCGCCGTGAGGTGAAGGGCGGCACCGCCGAGGAGCTGGTGCTGGCGGAGTCGCTGGTCGCCCGGGTCTTCGGCAAGGAGCCGGTCGCGGTGCAGGAGCGGATGAAGGGCGCCGCGCTGGTCGGCGCGCGCGTCGAGCGGCCGTTCGACTGGCTGCCGTTCGAGGCATCGGGCCGGCACGAGGTGGTGGTCGCCGGCGACTTCGTGTCAGCCGAGGACGGCACGGGCATCGTCCACCTGGCGCCGGCGTTCGGCGAGGACGACCACGCGGTCGGGCGGCGCGAGGGACTGGCGATCCTGAACCCGATCGACGCGCAGGGGCGCTTCGATGCGCGCGTGGCGCCGGTCGTCGGCCAGTTCGCGCGCGACGCCAACGCCGAGCTCGTGCGCGAGCTCGAGCGGCGCGGCAGGCTGTTCCGCCGCGACAACTTCACGCACTCCTATCCGCATTGCTGGCGCTGCAAGACGCCGCTGCTCTACTGGCTGCGGCCGAGCTGGTACCTGCGGACGACCCGCATCGCCGCGCAGATGGTCGAGCAGAACCGGCAGATCGAGTGGTTTCCCGCCGACATCGGCGCCGGCCGCTTCGGCGAGTGGCTCGAGCACAACGTCGACTGGGCGATCTCGCGCGAGCGCTACTGGGGCACGCCGCTCAACGTCTGGTGCTGCGCCAGGTGCGACGGTCAGCAGGTCGTCCGCAGCGAGGCGCATCTGCGGCAGCTGCGCCCCGACCTGCCGGAGGGGTTCGACCTGCATCGGCCGCATGTCGACGCGATCGAGCTGCGCTGCACGCGCGCCGGCTGCGACGGCGTCGCGCGCCGCACGCCCGAGGTGGTCGACTGCTGGTTCGACTCGGGGGCGATGCCGTTCGCGCAGCACGGCTGGATCGCCGAGAAGGGCAAGGCGCCGCCGGCCGAACATCCGGCCGACTACATCTCCGAGGGCCTCGACCAGACGCGCGGCTGGTTCTACACGCTGCACGTGATCTCGACCTTCCTCACCGGCAGGCCGGCGTCGCGCCGCGTGCTGGTCGGCAACCTGGTGCTCGACGCGAAGAAGCAGAAGATGTCGAAGTCGCGCGGCAACTCGGTGGATCCGTGGCAGGAGATCGGCGCGCACGGCGTCGACGCCGTCCGCTGGTTCCTCGTGGCGCAGAGCCAGCCGTGGTTGCCGCGCGCCTGGGACACGGCCGCGGTCGGCGCCGCCGGTCGCGAGCTGTTCGGCACGCTCTGGAACTGCTTCACCTTCTTCGCCACCTACGCCGAGATCGACGGCTTCGATCCGCGCGCGCAGCCGGCACCCGCGCTCGCGGCGCGGTCCGAGCTCGATCGCTGGCTGGCGGCCGAGGTCGAGCGGCTGGTCGCGGACGTCGACGCGGCGTTCGGGCGCTACGACCTGACGCGGGCGGCGACGACGATCGCGACGTTCGTCGATCGCAAGCTTTCGAACTGGTACATCCGCCGGGCGCGCGACCGCTTCTGGGGGCGCGGGATCACCGCGGACAAGCTCGCTGCGTACACGACGCTGCACGAGGCGCTCGGGCAGGTGGCCGCGGTGATGGCGCCGCTGGCGCCGTTCTTCGCCGACGCGCTGCACGGCTGGCTCGACCCCGATGCGCCCTCGGTCCACCTCGGCGCCTTCCCGGCGGCGCGTCCGGAGCGCCGCGCCCCGCAGCTTGAGCGCGACATGGAGGCGGTGCTCGATGTGGTCGCGCTCGGCCGGCGGGCGCGCGCCGCCGCCGGCATCCACCTCCGCCAGCCGCTCGGCACCCTGTACGTGAAGTGCGCCGACGCCGAACTCGACGCGCGTCTGCGGCAGGCCTACGCCGCGCTGGTCGCCGACGAGCTGAACGTGGGCGAGGTCGTCATCGCCGACGCGGCGCGCCTCGATGGCCTGCGGACGCTGCGGGTGAAGCCGAACTTCAAGCTGCTCGGACCGCGGCTCGGCCCGCGCCTCGGCGCGGCGAAGCAGGCGCTCGCGGGGTGGTCGACCGAGGAGGCGGCGGCGCTGTTGCGGGGCGAGACGATCACCCTCGACCTCGGCGGCGAGCCGGCGGCGTTCACCGCGGCGGAGGTCGAGGTCGTGGTCGAGGGCCGGCCGGGTTTCGGCGTCGCCACCGACGGCCGCACGCTGGTGGCGTTCGACACCACGCTGACGCCGGAACTGGTCGATCAGGGCCGCGTCCGCGAGATCGTGAAACGGGTGAACAACTCGCGCCGCGAGAGCGGGCTGCGCGTCGAGGATCGCATCGAGCTCGACCTCGGCGGAACCGAGGCGTTCCTCGCGGTCGCGCGGCGCGAGCACGAGCGGATCGCCGCGGCGACGCTGGCGACCACGGTGACGTGCGGCCGCCCGGATGCCGCGGGCGCCGGCTGGCGCGAGGTGCGCTGGGAGATCGAAGGCGAGGAACTGCTCGTGCGGCTGCGCCGCGCCGGGGGCTGAACCCGCCGCCGCGCCCGCCGCCGCGGCGCGCTATTTCCCGAGTTCGGGCCAGAGGACGAAGCGCCCCTTGCCGCGGCGCTTCGCCTCGTACTGCGCCTCGTCGGCGCGCTGGAGGAATTCCTCCGGCGCGACACGATCCTCGCCGTGGATCGCGTCGACGCCCATCGACACGCTGATGCCGAAGCTCTCGCCATCGCGCTCGAAGCGGCAGTCGGCGACGACCGCCTGGATGCGCGCAGCGACGAGCGCCGCCTCGTCGAGCGCGGTGCTCGGCATGAGCAGCGCGAACTCGTCGCCGCCGAGTCGCGCCGGTAGGTCGATGCGACGGCTCGCCCCCTTCAGCTTGCGGCCGAAGGTGCCGAGCACGAAGTTCCCGAACGGGTGGCCGAAGCGCGTGTTGATCGCGCGGAAGTCGTCGAAGTCGATGACGATCAGCGCCACCGCCAGCCGATGGCGGCGCGTGCGCTCCACCTCCTCGAGCAGCCGGCGGAAGAAGTAGCGGTCGTTGAACAGTCCGGTCTTGAAGTCGGTGGCGGTCTCGCTGCGCAGCCGGCGCAGGAGCTCGCGCCGCTCGAGCGCGAGCAGCAGCCGCCGCGTCAGCTCGCCCTCGTCGCCGGCGGAGACCCAGTCGTCGCTGGCCGCCAGCCGCGGCGCGAGCGTGGCGGCGTCGGCCGGATCGTCGAGCAGCAACAGCAGCGAGTGGGCGAAGTCGTCGCTGCGCTGGGACAGGACGACGTCGAGCTCGAACCCGGCGCCGCCGGCGGCGAGCGGAGCGAGGACGATCAGTTCGAGGTCACCCGGCGCGTCGCCCTCGATCGCCTGCTCGATCGCCGCGGCGGTGGCGGCGACGTCGCGGGTGGTGGTCACGTCGAAGCCGCGCGCCCGCAGGGTCGCCTCGAGCGAAGGGGGACGGGGCGCCGCCGTATGGAGGGCTAGCAGGGCTCGGCGGGGGCGCTCTTCCATGGGGGCTCGCTGGGCGCGGACGGACCCGTTTGCGACCGCGCACTTTGGCACGACCGGGCAACGCTGACTAGGGGCTGCACCGGGGCGGCCGGGGCGCGGCTCCTTGATCGGAGTGGCTCTCGCCCTACAATCCTCGCCCTCTCGCGCCGGGGAACCGTCCCGCGCCGACATGGGGTCGGCGCCGAACCGGTCCCCAACGTGCTGGTGGGTGCGGACGTGCGGGCAACCGCGCTTCCGCTCCTCGTGGCGAACCAGCGCAACAACGGCCCGGCGACGGGTCGGAGGGATCTTCGTGCAGCAAGGACCGCAGCAGCAGTCGGCCCCGGAGCAGGGGTCGGTGGAAGCGCGACCGGCGCCGGGAATGGGGCCGGTCCAGATCGAGGAACTGGTCGAGGCGGGTGTGCACTTCGGTCACCGGGTGAGCCGGTGGAACCCGAAGATGAAGCCGTACATCTACGGCAAGCGCAACTACATCCACATCATCGACCTGGTGCAGACGGTGCGCGGCCTCGCCAAGGCGCAGCGCTTCCTGCGCAACCTGGTGGCGGCCGGCCACAAGGTGGTGATGGTCGGCACCAAGCGCCAGGTGAAGAACGTGGTGCAGACTGAGGCGACCCGCTGCGGGATGCCCTACGTCAACGAGCGCTGGCTCGGCGGAACGCTCACCAACTACACGACGGTGCGCAACCGGCTGAACCACCTCGAGGAGCTCGAGCACCTCGAGACCTCCGGGCGCCTCGCCCGGATGGCGAAGAAGCAGCAGTCGTTCATCACCCGCGAGCTGAACCGCATCCGCCGCAACCTCGAGGGCATCCGCAAGCTCGATCGGCTGCCGGGCGCGCTGATCGTCGTGGACATCCGCAAGGAGTACATCGCGGTCAAGGAGGCGAACCGCCTCGGCATCCCGATCGTCGGGGTGCTCGATACCGACTGCGATCCGACCCAGGTCGACTTCCCGGTCCCCGGGAACGACGACGCCATGCGCTCGGTGCAGGTGCTGCTGCGGCGCCTCGCGGACGCGATGGTCGAGGGGCGCGCGAACCAGCGCGGGACGCCGGCCGACCCGGCGGTGACCAGCGTCGACCCGGAGATCCGGTCGAAGCGCTACAGCGCGGGGACCAGCCTCGAGCAGCGCAAGCCGCCGCGCCCGCAGAAGAAGAAGGAGAACTACTACGGCGAGGAGTCGGCTCCGGCGGACGCGGCGGGTGGCGATGCCGCTGCGCCCGAGGCGCCGGGCGCGGGCGAGGCGCCGAAGGCGACCTGAGCCCGCGGACGGCACACGGCCGCCGCATCGACTGCGATCCGAGATGCGCTGGCCGCGGCGGCCCGATGCCGCGGTCGGCGCGAGACCGGCTGCCGCGCAGGGCGCGGCGCCTTCTGGACGATGGAGCGAGGAATGTCGACCACGATCAACGCCACCCTGGTGCAGAAGCTGCGCGAAGCGACCGGTGGCGCACTGATGGACTGCAAGCGCGCACTCGAAGAAGCGCAGGGCGACTTCGAGAAGGCGCGCGACCTGCTGCGCATCAAGGGGCTCAAGACCGCCGAGAAGAAGGCGGGGCGGGCCGCCGGGCAGGGCGGCATCGGTCACTACCTCCACCATGACGGCAAGAAGGCGGTCATCGTCGAGGTGAACTGCGAGACCGACTTCGTCGCGCGCAACGACAAGTTCAAGGAGTTCGCGCGGACGCTGGCGATGCACATCATCTCGGCCAAGCCGCAGTGGGTGCGCAAGGAGGATGCGCCGGCCGATGCGGTCGAGAAGGAGAAGTCGCTGATCGCGGCCGAGAGCGCCGAGGAGATGGCGAAGAAGCCGGAGGCGGCGCGCGCCAAGATCATCGAGGGCCGCCTGCAGAAGTTCTACGCGCAGCACTGCCTCCTCGAGCAGCCGTGGATCCTCGACGACAAGCGCAAGGTCGAGGACATCCGCAAGGACCTGGTGGCGTCGATCGGCGAGAACATCACGATCGGCCGCTTCTTCCGCATCGAGGTCGGCGAGTGACCGCAGGCGGCAACCGCGGCTACGGCCGCGCGCTGCTGAAACTCTCGGGTGAGGGGCTCGCCGGCAAGGACGGGCGCCTCGATCCGACCATCGTCGACGCCCTGGCGAGCGACCTGAAGGAACTGCTCGCGCGCGGGCGGCAGATCGCCATCGTCGTCGGCGGCGGCAACTACCTTCGGGGCGCCAAGCTGCTCGGGATCAACCGGGCCGTGGCCGACCAGATGGGGATGCTTGCCACCGCGATGAACGGCCTGGCGCTGCAGGACACCCTGGAGCAGAAGGGCATCGACACGCGGGTGCAGTCGGCGGTGGCCATCGCCGATTTCTGCGAGCCGTTCATCCGGCGCCGTTGCCTGCGCCATCTCGAGAAGCAGCGGGTGGTGATCCTGGTCGCCGGCACCGGCAACCCGTTCTTCAGCACCGACACGGCGGCGGCGCTGCGCGCCTGCGAGATCGGCGCCGACATCCTGCTCAAGGCGACGCAGGTGGACGGCGTCTACTCCGCCGACCCGAAGGCGGACAAGTCCGCGGTGCGCTACGAGGAGATCGGCTACCGCGAGGTGGTCGAGCGCAACCTGAAGGTGATGGACACCGCGGCCGTCGTGCTGTGCGAGGAGAAGCGGATCCCGATCTGCGTCTTCGACCTGCACGTCCGCGGCAACATGATGCGCGTGCTCGAGGGCGAGCGGATCGGCACTCTGATCCACTGATCCGGTGGCGCCGCCGGTGATGCCGGCGGCAGCGTCCGTCTTCGACTCGTCGAAGGGGCAGGACGCCGACAGGGGAGGGCGCAGGGCATGGAGCACAAGAGCGTCGTCGAGGTGAAGGCAAAGATGAAGGGAACGGTCGACCATCTGGTCGGCGAGTACCGCGGCCTGCGGTCGGGGCGGGCGACCCCGGCGCTGGTCGAAAACATCCGCGTCGACTACTACGGCAGCCAGACGCCGCTGTCCCAGCTGGCGCAGATCCAGATTCCCGAGCCGCGCCAGATCGCGATCAAGCCCTACGACGCCGGGGCGCTGAAGGACATCGAGAAGGCGATCCAGGCCAGCCAGCTCGGGATCAACCCGCAGAATGACGGCAAGATCCTGCGCCTGACCGTGCCGATGCTGTCCGAGGATCAGCGCAAGAAACTGGGCGCGCGGCTGAAGGAGATGGCCGAGCTGGCCAAGGTGGCGCTGCGGAACTCCCGGCGCGACGCCAACAAGCACCTCGACGATGCCGCCGATCTGACCGACGACCAGATCGCCAAGTCGAAGGAGGCGGTCCAGAACCTGCTGAAGCAGCACGAGGGCGAGGTCGACAAGCTGCTGGCGGCGAAGACCAAGGAGATCATGGAGGGCTGATCGGCCCGCCATGGGCGCGGCGCCGCGGCGCCGCGGCGAACGCGCGCGAGGGTCGCGGACTTTGCGCCGGAAGCGGCGGCAGGTTCAACTGCGCCGGACCACGGGGGCGTAGCTCAGCTGGAAGAGCAGCGGATTTTTAATCCGTTGGTCCGGGGTTCGATTCCCCGCGCCCCTACCAATGCGTTCCTGCTGACGGGCCGGAGGCCCGCAGCAGAACGCCGCGCCGGACCGACCGCGCGGTGCGCGGCGGCCCTCTCGGGACTTGCAGCTGACGAACGGCTGCGGCCTGTGGCCGCAGCGTTCGCAGCTGAAGCACGGCGAGCGTTGGGTGGCGAACGCGCGGGATGGCCTCGGGGTGGAAAAGGGGCTTGCGGCTGCGGCGCTTGCAGCGGACGAACGGCTGCGGTGGGGGCGCAGCGTTCGCAGCTGAAGCGTGGCGAGCTTAGGTGGCGGCGGGAAGTCGGGCGGCGCTACAATCTCGCGCCCTGCGGCGCGAAATGGCGCACGCGAACGGCCCCATCGTCCAGCCTGGTCCAGGACATCGCCCTTTCAAGGCGGTAACACGGGTTCAAATCCCGTTGGGGTCACCATCCGCTTCAGGCGGACGCACGCGGCAGTGAGGCGGCCTGGACGGTGGCCAGCGCGCGCTGCGCGCTTCGCCCGGTTAGAGCGGTGAGGTCGGCCCGGCAAGGTGCAGGGCGTGCAGGCGGGCGTAGATCCCGTCGTGGGCGAGCAGCTCCGCGTGATTGCCGACCTCGCGTACGCGACCATGGTGCAGGACGACGATGCGGTCGGCGTCGCGGATGGTCGACAGGCGATGGGCGATGACCAGCGCCGTGCGGCCGCGGCGGGCGCCGGCGAGCGCGGCCTGCAGCTCGCGCTCGGTGGCGGTGTCGACGTTGGCCGTCGCCTCGTCGAGCAGCAGCACGGCCGGATCGCGCACCAGCGCGCGCGCGAAGGCGATCAGCTGCCGCTCGCCGGCGGCGAGCTCCTGTCCGCGCTCGGAGAGCCGCGTGGCGAGTCCATGCTCGAGCCGTCCGATGAAGCGGGTGGCACCGATGGCCGCGCAGACGGCGCGCACGCGCTCCTCGTCGATGGTCGGGTCGAAGAGGCGGACGTTCTCGAGCACGCTGTCGGCGAACAGGAACGGGTCCTGCGGCACGACGCCGATGCCCCCGCGGATGGCGCGCAGATCGAGCGTTGCGGCGTCGATGCCGTCGAGGCGGATCGTGCCGGAACGCGGCCGTTCGAGCGCCAGCAGGAGCTGGAACAGCGTCGACTTGCCGGCGCCGGTCGCACCGACCAGGGCGACCAGCTCGCCGGGGCGCGCGGCGAAGCTCACCTCGTCGACGACGACCGGACCGTCGCCGTAGGCGAACGTCACGCGGTCGAACTCGATCGACCCGCGCAGCGGCGCCATGGCGGTGCCGCCCGTCTCGCGGGGCTCGTCGAGGATCCGCGCGATCCGTTCGGTCGAGACCAGCGCCGACTGCAGCACGTTCCAGCGCTCGGCCAGCTCGCGCAGCGGCTCGAACAGGAAGCCGAGGCAGATGAACGCGCGGACCAGCTCGCCGGCGGAGAGAGAGCCGTCGGCGACGAAGGCGGCCCCGGCGGCGAACACGGCGGCGCGGACGGCGAGGCTCATCCAGTCGACCGCGGCAAAGAACAGCGAGAACTCGCGCACCGTGTGGCGCCACGCGTCGCGCAGTTCGCCGCCGTGGCGTTCCGCGCGTGCCTGCATGCGCTCCTCCTGCACGAATGCCTGCGTGACGCGGATGCCGGCGAGCGACTCCTGCAGGAACGCCGCGTTGCGCGCGATCGCGCGCCGCGTCTCGCGGTAGCTCGCGCGCGCCCGTTCGCGGAAGCGGAATGCGGCGAGCGCGAACAGCGGCAGCGAGAGCAGCGCGATCAGGAACAGGCGGAAGTCGATCGTCGCCAGCGTGCCGAGGATCACCAGCAGCCAGGCCGGGTCGAGCAGCAGCGAGGCTGCGCCGGAGGTGAACAGCTCGACCAGGTTCTCGATGTCGGAAGTGATCCGCGTGACCAGCTCGCCGACCGGGCGTCGATCGAGCCAGCGCAGCGGCAGCCGCAGCACGTGGCCGAACAGGGACGCGCGCAGGTCGGCCGCCGTCGCCTGGCCGAGGCGCGTCAGCACCACCGCCTGCAGGTAGCGCAGCAGGGCGCCGAGCAGCGCGGCGGCGAGGAAGGCGCCCGCGATGACCAGCGTCGCCGAGTCGAGCAGCGGCGCGCCGACGACGCCATCTGCCGCGCCGCCGCGCCGGTCGAGCGGCCCGTCGATCAGCCGCTGGATCAGCCATGGGGCCGCCCAGTCACAGGCGCGGCCGAGCACCAGCAGCGCGATCCCACCGGCCAGCAGGCGGCGGTGGGGCTCGAGCAGCCGCAAGAGGCGCGCGATCAGGCGGCGGTCGAGGCCGCGCGGCACGGGGATCTCGTCGTCGTGGAGTTCGCTCATGAGGCGTCGAGCTCCGCCTCGAGCCGTTGCGCCCGATCCAGGCGCGCGAACGGTCCGTCGCGCGCCAGCAGTTCGGCGGGGGGGCCCTCCTCGATCACGCGCCCGTCGTCCAGCACCGCGACGCGGTCGAGATGGCGCAGCGTGTGGACGCGGTGCGACACGACCAGCGTCGTCCGGCCGCCGCGGGCGCCGGCCAGCCCGGCGAGGATCTCCGCCTCGGTCGCCGCATCCACCGCCGAGAACGCGTCGTCGATCAGCAGCACGCCGCTGCCGCGCAGCAGCGCCCGCGCCAGCGTCGCCCGCTGGCGCTGTCCACCGGAGAGCGTCACGCCGCGCTCGCCGATCCGCGCGTCGAGCCCGCCCGGGATGCGGCCGAGGTCGGCGGCCAGCCCGGCGTGGCCGGCGGCGCGCAGGATCGCGGCGTCATCGGCGTCGGGCCGGCCGAAGCGGAGGTTGTCGCGCAGCGTCTCGGAGAAGAGGAACGGGTCCTGCGCCACCAGGGCGACCCGTGCCCGCAGCGCGGCCGGCGGCAGCCGGCGGACGTCGACGCCGTCGAGGTGAACGCTGCCGGCATCGGGCTCGGTCAGTCGTGCCACCAACTCGAGGAGGGTCGTCTTGCCGGCGCCGATCGGCCCGGTCACGCCGAGCGACCCACCGGCCGGGATGCGCAGCGTCACGGAATCGAGGACCGCGCGCCCGCCGCGGCGCACGGTCACGCCGCGCCACTCGATCGCGTGCGCGCCCGCGGCGAGCG
>VGYY01000038.1 GCA_016872815.1 Planctomycetota bacterium | reverse complement strand
CACGACCTGAGCGTGAGAGCAGCCTGAAGCTGCGTCCGGTGAACCGGCGCGCTACTCCTCGCGCAGGGCGATCCGCGCACCGCTGGGGACGAGGATCGGGTCGGCGCTCTCTTTCTGGCCGACGGCGACCCACTGGAGCAGCTTGCGCAGCTCGGCGGGGATCTCGACGCCGGCGAGCGACTCGACGGTGAAGCCACGGCCGATCTCGGTCGGGTCACGCGCGTCGAGCGCGGCGCGGAGCGTGATCGGGACGCCGACGGCGAAGGGCGGCACGTCGGCGATGCCGGCGATCACGCCGCGCAGCTTCCCGCCCGGAGCCAGGGCGCCGCTGCCGCGGTCCTCGCCGGCGAACCAGAGCCAGCGGCCGGCGGCGGGCGTGGCGGCGGGAGGCAGTAGTGTCATCGTGGAGCTGGATGGAGCTGGAAGTGCATCCGTGACCGTCGGATCATCGCGTCCCATCCGACCGCCGTCCTGCCCCGCGGAGCCCCCCTTGCCACACCGGTCGCTGCACCTGTTCGCCCTGTCGATCGCGTTCTCGTCGACCGGCTGCGAAGGTACGCCGAGTGCCCCCACGACCGCGCCCATCGCTCCCGCACGGGCGGCCGAGGCACGTCCGCAGGAGGCTGCGCGCGTCATCGCGACGCGCCTCCCGGTGAAGGCCGACTGGCTCTGCCGCAGCGGCAAGCGGCCGCCGTCGCGCGTCTCGCGCTGGCCTGACGACCGCTTCGTCACCCTCGACAACGGCCTCGTCCATCGCACGCTCCTCCTCGAGCCCGACGCCGCCACCACCAGCCTCGGCGTCAACGACGAGGACGAGCTCGTGCGCGCCCTCGAACCCGAGGCGCTGCTGACCATCGACGGCGTGTTGCACCCGGTCGGCGGACTGGTCGGCCCGCCCGATCGCGCGTTCCTCCTGCCGACGTGGCTCGCGCCGGGAGCGCTGCAGCCCGCCGGCACGAGCTTCCGCTGCGCCGGATTCGCCGAGCTGCCGATCGAGCCGTGGCTCGAGTGGAAGCGGGTGCGCCACGACTCGGGCGCGCCGTGGCCGCCGGCGGGCAAGGCGGTCGTGCTCCTCTTCGAGGGCAGCGCACCGGCGACGCGCGGCCTCGCGGTGCGCGTCCACCACGAGATCTACGACGGCATCCCGGTGGCCGGGAAGTGGCTCGAGGTCACCAACGGGAGCGACCGCGAGGTGACCCTCGATGGCTGCGCCAGCGAGCGCCTCGCGCTGGCGGAGGGCGAGTCGTCGGTCGAGAAGCGGGCGGGCGCGGCGTGGCGGCTGCCGCCGGTCGACGTGCTGTCGGACTACGCCTTCGGCGGCTTCGACCTCGACTCGAGCAACTCGTTCACGCGCTGGCTGCCCGATCCCGGCTACGGCACGCAGGTGAACTACCGGCTGCAGACGCCCTGCCTGCTCGAATGCGCCCCGCCGATCGGGCCGGCGCAGCGCCTCGCTCCCGGCGCCACCTTCCGCTCACCGCGCCACTTCCTGGTGCTGCACGACCAGAGCGCAGGCGGCCCGGCGGGCGGCGCCGATCGCGAGCGGCGCGGGCTCGCGCTGCGGCGCGCGTGGCGGATGCTGGCGCCGTGGACCAGCGAGAACCCGCTGATGATGCACGTGCGCAGCTCGGAGCGCGCGGCGTTCCGCGCCGCGGTCGACCAGTGCGCCGAGGTCGGCTTCGAGATGGCGATCTACACCTTCGGCAGCGGGCTCGACCTGGAGAACCGCGATCCGGCCTACCTCGCGGCCATCAAGGAGGACGTCGACTACGCCCACGCGAAGGGGATCGAGGTCGGCGCCTACTCGCTCTTCTCGAGCCGCTCGATCGGCCCCGACGTCGACGTCATCGACTCCGCGACCGGCAAGCCCGGCGGCGCCCTCTTCGGCAACGCCCCCTGCCTCGCCAGCGACTGGGGCGACCGCTACCTCGCGACGATCCAGGAGTTCATGACCGCGACCGGCCTCGACCTGCTGGAACACGACGGCCCCTACCCGGGCGATCGCTGCGCCTCGACGACGCACTCCGGCCACCGCGGCCTCGCCGACTCGCAGTGGGAGCAGTGGCGGCGCAGCGTCGACCTCTATCGCTGGTGCCGGGCGCGCGGCATCTACGTGAACCAGCCCGACTTCTGGTTCCTCGCCGGCGGCAGCAAGACGGGGATGGGCTATCGCGAGACCAACTGGTCCCTGCCGCGGGAACTGCAGCCGTTGCACGCGCGCCAGAACCTCTTCGACGGCACCTGGGAGAAGACGCCGACGATGGGCTGGATGTTCGTGCCGCTGACCGAGTACCACGGCGGCGGCGCCGCCGCCACGATCGAGCCGCTCTCGGAACACCTCGCCACCTACCGCCAGCACCTCTGGAGCGCGCTCGGCGCCGGCGCGCAGGCGTGCTACCGCGGCCCGCGCCTCTACGACGCCGACACGACGAAGGCAGTGGTCGCGGATGCGGTCGCCTGGTTCAAGCGCCACCGCGCGATCCTCGAGTCGGACCTCATCCATGTCCGCCGTCCCGACGGCCGCGACGTGGACGTGCAGCTCCACGTCAATCCGGAGCTGGACGAACGCGCGCTGGCCGTCTTCTTCAATCCGCTCGACGTGGCGGTGAAGCGCGAGGTCGTGTTGCCGCTGTGGTACTCGGGCTTGCGCGGTCAGGCGCGGCTCGAGCGTTCCGACGGCAGCGCCAGTCTGCTCGCCCTCGACGAGCAAGCGCGCGGCGTCGTGCCGGTGGAACTCCCGGCAGGAGGGATCGACTGGGTGGTCCTGCGGCGGGGCTGAACCGAACGGTTCCGCTGAACGCGGGGACGCGCGGCGTCGATCGACCGTCCCACGGCCGTTGACGGCCGCGCCGCGTCGTCATGGCCGGTTCAGCTCCCGGTCATTCCAGCGACATCGAGGTCATTTCCGGACTTTTTCCAATCGCCACGAGTCTTGGCGGCGTTGTGGATGCGACGCGTGGCGACTGCCACTCGCCGCGTGCCCGACCAAGGGAACACTCGATGCTGCTTCCGCTCGTCGTGACGCTCGTCTCCTCCACCCAGGTGCCGGCGTTGGCCGTTGTCGCCACGGGATCGACCCACCACGCCGCCGCCGTCCGCGCCAGCGCTCCTGACACCACCGCCGCCGGCTTCTGGGCCGACTTCGCCAGCAGCCGCAACTACCAGCTGAAGGCGCTGCCGGGACGCGATCTGCTGGTGCTGCTGCCGAAAGAGCGCTCGAAGCCGGAACGCTCCATCGACCTGATCGAGCGCGCCCTGAAGCGCGTGGACGCGATGCTGCCGGCGGACGCGACCACGGCGACGGCTTCGGCGCCCGCCGCTGCCGCAGGACTTTGGGGCGCCGCCGATCGGCCGCTCGATCAGGGGACGATGGTGGTCGGCCTGTTCCGCCAGCCGGCCGACTTCGCCGCAGCGCTCGCAGCGCTTGGCGCGGCGTTCCCCTACCTGAAGGACTGGACCGCTTCGGCGACCGGCCTGCCCGGCTGCATCCTGGAGCGACCGTTGTTCGGCGCTTGCGTCGACAAGGTGCCCGGGATGGAGGAGTGGAGCCCCGACCACGAACTGGTCCACCGCGCCGCGCAACTGGCGACGATCCGGCGCTGCGGCCGCCAGCCGGTCTGGGTCGGTCTCGGGATGGGCTGGAACGTCGAATTCGACGTGCTGAAGAGCATCTACTGCTTCCCGTGGCGCGACAGCTTCGTCCGGGCCACCGAGCACGGCGGCTGGGAGAACGACCTGCGCCGCACCTACGAGAAAGGAAAGCCGCGGCCGGTCGACGCCGCCGATCTCGCCGCCATCCGCCGTGGCAGCTTCGAGGTCGGCGACGCAGCGCTCACGTGGGGCTTCGTGCGCTTCCTCGCCCGGCACCACGGGGAGCGCCTGCTGCCGCTGCTGCGGGAGTTCAATGCGCAACGCGACGTGCTCGGCCGCGTGCCCACCGGCGACGGCAGGAACTGGACGATGGCCGCCGACTTCGAGCTCCCGGCCGAGGAACAGGCGCGCCTGATCGCGGAAACCGTCGCGCCCGACGCGTTGCAACAGGCCGCCGACTGGTTTCGCCAGGGATCGAACTGGAAGAAGCCGTCGGTGGCGAAGAAGTAGCTCCGCGAGAACGTTCGGACGACGCTCGCGCTCGGCGATCGGGTCTCAGCGCGCTCCGGTCGGCGCCGTCCCGAGTTCCTCCTCCTCGACCAGCACGTCCCAGTGGGCGATCAGGATCTCGAAGCGCCGCTTCTCCTCGGCCTTGTGCCGCTCCCGGTCGGGGAACAAGGTCGCGATCAACGCCTCAGGATGGTGGTCGTCATGCGCCGTGAGCGCGTCACGCCAGGTGATCTGGAGGCGGAAGTCCCAGCGGCTCTCCTCGCTCGCGTGGTGGCGCGGGACATGCGCGACCCAGGCGAGGATGCGCCCCTGTCGCTGCATCGCCTCGATCTGCGGCAGGTAGTTGCGCTTGAACAGCTCGATGAACTCCGACGCGTAGCCCCACTTCGCCTTGTAGTAGTACTCGATCAGGAACGGCTCTACCGGCGGCGTGCCGCCGGCGGAGGTCGCGGCCGTCGACCCGCCCTGGGGCAGTTTGGCGATCACCTCGACCTCGACGCGCGCGCCGCGCGCGAGGGCCGCCGCACCGAGCGCGCTGCGCGCCGGGAACAGGTCGGCGAAGTAGGTGGAGTAGACCTCGTTGAACTTCGGCCACTCGGCCATGTCGACCAGGAAGACCGACGCCTTCACCACGTCGGCGAAGGTGCAGCCGCGCCGCTCCAGCGCGAGGCGCAGGTTCTCCATCGTGGCGCGCGTCTCGGCCTCGATGCCGCCGGGCACGAGGTCGAAGGTCCCGGGCGCCGTGCCGATCGCGCCGGAGACCCAGAGGAAGCCGCCCGCCTCGACCGACTCGGAGAAGGGCAGCGCGCGGCGGGCGGGGTCGGGCGAGGGGTGGAACGACGTCGCTGCCGGCTCCGCGCTCACCCTCGGTGCGACCGGCTCGACCCTCTCGTTCGGCGGCGGAAATTCCTGGCAGTCCGGGGGCGCAGCACAACGCAGGAAGAGCAGCGCCGCGACCGCGAGCGCGGCCCCTTGCGTGACCCCCCATCGGCGCGCGCACCGGGTGCCGTCGCCGCCGATCGCCGCTTGCGCCATGTCGGACCTCCCCGGCTTCGCCCACCGTCCGCATGGACGCGAACGCTCGCCGGAGCGTAGCGTCGACGGCCCGCGGTGGACGCCCCCACCGACCCGACCCTTCGCGAGGAGCCGCCGATGCTCGCCGACCCGCGATCGAACCGCCGCGCGTTCCTCGGCCGGTTGGGCGGCATCGCCGGCGCCGGCGCGCTCGCCGCAGCATCGGCACGGGCCGCCGCCGCTGCGACCGAGCGCCTCCACGCGGCCATCGCCGGCGCCGCCGCCCGCCCTGCCGTGGAAGTCGCGCGCGACGAGGCGTTCTGGCTGCCGGTGCAACAGGCGTGGGACGTCGACCGCTCGCTGCTCAACTTCAACAACGGCAGCTGCTCGCCGGCGCCGCGCGTCGCGCTCGAGGCGTTGTTCCGCGACTGGCGCTTCGCCAACGAGCTCATGTACCACCACCTGATGACGATCCTCGATCCGCGGCGGGAGGCGGTACGCACGCAGTTGGCCGGGATCTTCGGCGCCGATCGCGAGACGATCGCGCTGGTGCGCAACGCCTCGGAGGCGCTCGAGACCATCACCTTCGGGATCGAGCTCGCGCGCGGCGACGAGATCCTGACCACCACGCACGACTACCCGCGGATGATCACGGCGTGGCGGCAGCGCGAGGCGCGCGACGGCGTCGTGCTGAAGCAGGTCGTGCTGCCGGTGCCGCTCGGCGATCCCGCCGACCTGGTCGCCGCCTTCGCCGCCGCGATCACGCCGCGCACGCGCGTGCTGCACCTGAGCCACATCCACTTCACCACCGGCCAGATCGGCCCGGTGAAGGCGCTGTGCGACCTCGCGCGCAGCCGCGGGATCCGCTCGATCGTCGACGGCGCCCACGCCTTCGCCCATCTCGACGCGAAGATCGGCGACATCGGCGCCGACTACTACGGCACCAGCCTGCACAAGTGGCTCGCCGCGCCGGTCGGCAACGGGATGCTGTACGTCCGCAAGGAGCTGATCCCGTCGCTCTGGCCGCTGTTCGCCCATCCCGATCCGAAGAGCCCCGACATCCGCAAGTTCGAGGAGCCGGGCACCAATCCGGTGCCGATCCTGCTCGCCGTCTCCGAGGCGGTGGCGCTCCACCAGCTGATCGGCGCGGAGCGCAAGCAGGAGCGGCTGCGCTACCTGCGCGATGCGTGGGCGACGCCGCTCGCCGCCGAGCCGCGCTGCCGCATCCTGCCGTCGCTCGACCCGGTCCACTCCTGCGGCATCGCCTGCGTGGCGATCGACGGCATCGAGCCGGTCAAGCTCGCCAAGCACCTGCTCGAGAAGGAGTTGATCTACACCGCGCCCATCGGCCTGCCCGACGTCAACGCGCTGCGGGTGACGCCGAACGTCTACACCACGCTGGCCGAGGTCGACCGTTTCGTCGAAGCCGTGCGCAAGGTGGCGAGGAACGGGCTGCCGGGGTGACGCGCGCCCGGTGCGGCCGCTGCGCGCCGAGGTCAGCGGTCGCACGCGCCGATCGTGGTCACACTGGCCGTGGACGGCGCGAATCAGGCGCCATCGTCACGCCTCCTTGCGCCACGGGACCGCCTCGATCTGCCGCTCCTGCGCCCGCGAGAGCAGCGCCTGCGCCAGCAGCGCGCCCACCAGCGCGAGGAACATGTCGTTCTGCGTGTCCCACGGATCGCCCTGGGAACCGAGGAAGGAGTCGGCCGCCGCGCCGATCAGGAGCGCCGTCGCCCACTCGAACAACTCGTAGAGGGCGCTGAAGGCCAGGACGATCGCGGCGACGATGACGAAGCGCCAGCCGCGGCCGCGCACGACGTCGAGGCGCAGCAGCAGCTCGCGCACCAGCAGGGCCGGCACGAACCCCTGGGCGAAGTGGCCGAGCCGGTCGTACGGGTTGCGCGCCAGCCCGAAGGCCTCCTTCGCCCAGTCGCCGAGCGGCACGCGGGCATAGGTCCAGTGCGCGCCGACCAGCAGCACCAACGCGTGCAGGAACAGCAGCCGCCACAGCAGGGGCGTGAGCGGGAAGCGACGCGCGGTCGCGAGGAGGAGCGGCGCGGCGATCAGCACCGGCGCCGCCTCGAGCGCCCAGGTCGGGTAGTCGTGCGGCGCCACGGCGGAGAGCGCCGTCGCGACGGCGATGAGCAGCAGCAGGACGAGCGGCTCGCGGCGCGGAGTCACGCCGGCGGAGGCTACTGCGCGATGCCCCCGAACCAACCGGCAAGGCGGCGCCGGTAGAGTGCCGCGCCTTCGTCCCCGGGGGGCGCCTCGGCAGGAGCCGTGCGCCGCCCCGCGGACGCGACCGCCCGTCAGGACCCCGTCGATGCCCCACCCGAACAGCTTCTCCTCCCGCGGCTCGCTAGAGGTCGGCGCCAGGCGCTACGACTGCTTCCGCCTCGCGGCGCTGGCGCCTCACGGCGACGTCGGCCGCCTGCCGCTGTCGCTCAAGATCCTGCTCGAGAACCTGCTGCGCACCGAGGATGGCGTCGCGGTCACCAAGGGCGACGTGCTGGCGCTGCTCCACTGGAACGCCAAGGCCGAGCCCGACAAGGAGATCGCCTTCACGCCGGCGCGCGTGCTGATGCAGGACTTCACCGGCGTGCCGGCCATCGTCGACCTTGCCGCGATGCGCGAGGCGATCGTGAAGCTGAAGGGGCCGGCGGCGGCGGCGAAGGTCAATCCGCTGGCGCCCGCCGAGCTGGTGATCGACCACTCGGTGCAGGTCGACGACTACGGCAATCCCGAGGCGTTCACCGTGAACGCCGAGCTGGAGGCCAGGCGCAACGCCGAGCGCTACGTCTTCCTGCGCTGGGGCCAGAAGGGGTTCCGCAACTTCAAGGTGGTGCCGCCCGACACCGGCATCGTCCACCAGGTGAACCTCGAGTACCTCGCGCGCGTCGTCTTCGTCAACGAACAGGGCTGTGCCTATCCCGACACGCTGGTCGGCACCGACTCGCACACGACCATGATCAACGGGCTCGGCGTGGTCGGCTTCGGCGTCGGCGGCATCGAGGCGGAGGCGGCGCTGCTCGGCCAGCCGGTCTCGATGCTGATCCCCCACGTGGTCGGCTTCCGGCTCAAGGGCCGGCTGCGCGAGGGGGCGACCGCCACCGACCTGGTGCTGACCGCGACGCAGATGCTGCGCAAGAAGGGGGTGGTCGGGAAGTTCGTCGAGTTCTGCGGCGACGGCATCCGCGAGCTGTCGCTGGCCGACCGGGCGACGCTGGCCAACATGGCGCCCGAGTACGGCGCCACCATCGGCCTGTTCCCGATCGACGAGGAGACGCTGCGCTACCTGAAACTGACCGGCCGCAGCGCCGAGCAGATCGCGCTGGTCGAGGCGTACTGCAAGGAGCAGGGACTCTGGTGGACGCCGGGCATGCGCGAGCCCGAGTTCTCCGACTCCCTCGAGCTCGACCTCGCCACGGTCGAGCCGTGCCTCGCCGGCCCGAAGCGCCCGCAGGATCGCATCGTCCTGTCGGGCAGCAAGGCGGCCTTCGCGAAGGCCGTCGAGCAGATGGAGAGCGAGCGCGCGACGCGCCTCAAGGCGAAGGGGAAGAACGACGCCGAGATCGCGGCGCTGCCGAAGTCGGCGCCGCTGGCGCTCGACGGCAGGACGCACGAGCTGAAGCACGGCTCGGTCGTGATCGCGGCGATCACCAGCTGCACCAACACCAGCAACCCGTCGGTGCTGGTCGCGGCCGGGCTGCTCGCCCGCAAGGCGCGCGCGAAGGGGCTCGTGAGCCAGCCGTGGGTGAAGACGAGCCTCGCGCCCGGCTCGCTGGTGGTCACCAATTACCTGAAGAAGGCGGGGCTGCTGGCCGACCTCGAGGCGCTCAACTTCCACGTGGTCGGCTACGGCTGCACCACCTGCATCGGCAACTCGGGGCCGCTCAAGCCGGCGATCCACGAGACGGCGAAGAAGAACGACCTCGCGGTGGCGGCGGTGCTGTCGGGCAACCGCAACTTCGAGGGGCGCGTCCATCCGCTGGTGAAGATGAACTACCTCGCGAGCCCGCCGCTGGTGGTCGCCTACGCGCTGGCCGGCCGCGCCGACATCGACCTCGCCGCCGAGCCGCTCGGCACCGGCAAGGACGGCAAGCCGGTCTTCCTGAAGGAGCTCTGGCCGACCCAGAAGGAGGTGAACGACGCGGTCGCGGCGTGCGTCGACGAGCAGATGTTCCGCGCGACCTACGCGAACGTCTTCGCCGGCGATGCGCGCTGGAACGCGCTGCCGACGCCGCAGGGCGAGCTCTTCGCGTGGGACGCGAAGTCGACCTACGTGAAGCTGCCGCCCTACTTCGTCGACCTGCCGGCTGAGCCCGGCCCGGTGCGCGACATCGCCGGCGCGCGCTGCCTCGCGGTGCTCGGCGACTCGGTCACCACCGACCACATCTCGCCGGCCGGCGACATCCCGGCCGACAGCGCGGCGGGCAAGTACCTGCTCGAGCGCGGCGTCAGCAAGGAGGAGTTCAACAGCTACGGCGCACGACGCGGCAACCACGAAGTGATGATGCGCGGCACCTTCGCCAACGTCCGGCTGAAGAACCTGCTCGCGCCCGGCACCGAGGGCGGCGTCACGCTGCATCTCGGATCCGGACCCGCGGCGACCACGCCGCCCGGCACGCTGATGACGATCTTCGACGCCTCGATGGAGTACCAGAAGGCGGGCGTGCCGCTCGCGATCCTGGCCGGCAAGGAGTACGGCTCCGGCTCGTCTCGCGACTGGGCGGCGAAGGGGCCGCGGCTGCTCGGCGTGAAGTTCGTCATCGCCGAGAGCTACGAACGGATCCACCGCTCGAACCTGGTCGGCATGGGCGTGCTGCCGCTGCAGTACCTCGCCGGCCAGACCGCCCAGAGCCTCGGCCTCACCGGCCGCGAGGTCTATGCGGTGAGCGGGCTCGGCGACGGCACGGCGAAGCGCGTGAAGGTGACCGCGACCCCGGAGAAGGGGGCGCCGATCACCTTCGAGGCGCAGGTCCGCATCGACACGCCGAAGGAGGTCGACTACTACCGCCACGGCGGCATCCTGCCCTACGTGCTGCGGCAGCTGTCGAAGTAGGCCGCGCCGTCGCTCGCCCGGATCAGGCGTAACGCCGCAGGACGTCGACCAGCTCGTTGCCCACGGTGATGACGCAATCATCGAGCTCGGCGGTGACGTCAGCCTCGCGGTCGAGCGCGCCGACCACCGCCACCTCGGCGCGATGGCCGACGATGTCGGCGACGTGCACCGCGCTCGCGAGCGGCTCGTCGGAGTCCGACGGGGTGTGGTGGTGCCGCACCGCCACGCGCAGCCGCTCCGGCAGCTTCCAGTGCTCCAGCACTGCCGCGCTGATCTCGGCGTGCTCGATGCCGAGCAGTTCCAGCTCCGCCTGGCGCAGCGGGGTGCCAGCGCGTCCTGCGCTCCGCAGCGCCTCCACGCGCTCGGCGTCGAGGAAACGCGCCAGCACCAGCTTGCCGACGTCATGCATCAGCGCCGCCGTGAAGGCCTCGGGCGGGACCACGCCGGGACGCCGCGTCGCCAGCACCTGAGCCGCCAGCGCCGCCGCGACGCTGTGCGCCCACAGCTGCCCGTCGCTGAGCCCGTACTGCGGCAGCGCGCCGCAGAGTCTCCGGTGCGTGCCGACGCTCAACGCCACCTGCACCACTTGCTGGGCGCCGAGCCGCATCACGGCCTCGCGGACCGTCCCGACCGCCCGCCCCCGCGAGAACAGCGCCGAATTGGCCAGCCCGAGCAGTCGCGGCGTCAGCGCCTGGTCGAGCGCGATCGCCGCCTCGACGTCGCCGAGCTGCCAGTCCGCGCGCGACAGGAGCGCGGCGGACGCTCAGGAAGTGATCGTTCGCCAGCTCACCCGCCGCCCGCTCCCTCGACGATGCCGCCGTCGCACATCGGCCGCGGGTCGAGCAGCTTCTCGAGTTCGGCGCGCGACAGCTTCGTCTCCTCCAGCGCGACGTCGATCAGCCGGCGCCCTTCCTTGTAGGCGCGCTTGGCGATCTTGGCGGCGAGGTCGTAGCCGATCACCGGGTTGAGCGCCGTCACGAGGATCGGGTTCTTGTCGACCAGGTCGGTGATCCGCGCGACGTTCACGGTGAAACCGGCGATCGCCTTGTCGGCCAGCACGCGGCACGCGGCGGCCAGCAGCCGGATGCTCTCCAGGACGTTGCGCGCCAGCAGCGGCAGCGCGACGTTCAGCTCGAAGACGCCCGACTGGCCGCCATGGGTGATGGCGGCATCGTTGCCGATCACCTGCGCGCAGACCATCAGCGCCGCCTCCGGGATCACCGGGTTCACCTTGCCCGGCATGATGCTCGATCCGGGTTGCAGCGCCGGCAGCGCGATCTCGCCGAGTCCGGCGATCGGGCCGCTGTTCATCCAGCGCAGGTCGTTGCTGATCTTGATGACGGCGCACGCGGTCGCCTTGAGCTGCCCCGACAGCTCGACGATCGAGTCCTGCGCCGCCAGCGCGCTGAAGAGGTTGCGCGCCTTCGCGAACGGGACCGCCGTCAGCGCCGCCACCCGCCCGGCGAAGCGCGTCGCGAACTGCGGGTCGGCGTTGATGCCGGTGCCGATCGCGGTGCCGCCCTGCGCCAGCTCGTGCACGCGCGCGAGGCTCGCCTGGATCCGCTCGATCGACAGGTGCACCTGCTGCGCCCAGCCCGACAGCTGCTGCTCGAGGCGCAGCGGCATCGCGTCCATCAGGTGGGTGCGGCCGGTCTTGACCACGGCGCCGTCCTGCACCGCCTTGGCCTCGATGGTCGCCTTGAGGTGGAGCAGCGCCGGGATCAGCTGCTCGTGGGTCTCGAGCGCCGCCGAAAGATGGAGCGCAGTCGGGATCGAGTCGTTGCTCGACTGCCCCATGTTGACGTGGTTGTTGGGGTGGACCGGCTTGCCGAGGCGCCGCGTCGCCAGCGCCGCGATCACCTCGTTCGCGTTCATGTTGGTCGAGGTGCCCGACCCGGTCTGGAACACGTCGATCGGGAACTGCGCGTCGTGCTGGCCGCTCTCGACCTCCTGCGCGGCGGCGACGATCGCGCCGGCGACGTCGGCCGGCAGCAGCCCGAGGTCGCGGTTGACCTCCGCCGCGACCCGCTTCACCAGCCCGAGCGCGCGCAGGAACGGCCGCGGCAGGCGCTGCCCGCTGATGGGGAAGTTGTCGACGGCGCGCTGCGTCTGCGCCCCCCACAGCGCGTCCGCCGGCACGCGGACTTCGCCCATGGTGTCCTTCTCGATGCGGAACGAATCGGCCATGACCGCGCGCGCCTCCAGTCCCTGAATTCGGGAGGGAGGATCGTAGCGGCGGCCCGCTTCAGTCGCCGAGCCGGCACGCCCCGGGGCCGCGTGGATCGCCGCAGCTGCCGCAGCCGCCGGCGGGCGGCATCTCGCACGCGGACGGCGCCGACCCGCCGCCGCTGCTGCGCACCGCGAAAGCCGAGAGGAGCCGCTCGACGCGGCGCGACCCGCAGCGCAGGCAGGCCGCCTCGGCGGCGCTCCTCACCAGGTCCTCGAAGCGGTGCTCGCACTCGCCGCAACGGAACTCGAGCAGCGGCATGCGCCTACTCCCGCGCGACCGCGCTCTCGGCGATCAGGCCGTCGAGCGCGGGATCGTCCGCCCACGGTGCGCGCGACTGCAGGTGGTGATCGCCACCCGGCACGTCGATCCACCCCTCGCCGCTCCAGAACCAGATCGGGTTGAACCAGAGGGCGTCGGCCAGCGCGACGACGACGTAGCAGGGCGTCAGCACTCCGGTCCCGAGGAAGACCGCCTCGCGGGTCCACTCGCCGTCGAACTGGCGGTTCCAGTGCCACAGCCGCCGCGTCGCCGCGAACGGGCCGTAGCACCCGGACGCCGGCAGGAGCGCCGCGATCAGGCCGCCGACCATCACCGCTCGCGCCATCCGGCCCGTTCGTCGCATCCGATCGTCCTCCCGTAACAGGACCGGCGGGCCGCGCACTTAAGCGCGACCCGCCGGAGACGTGCAGCACGAGGCAGCGCGACCCGAGGGGCCGCGCCTCCGGCGAAACGCTCAGCGCGCCGCCACCAGCTCGACCGCGCCATCGACCGACGTCGCCGCGGCGACCTCGTTGCCGGCCGCGTCCCGAAGGACCGACGCGCCGTTCGCACGCTCGATCGAGTAGGTCTCGGCGACCGCACCGTTCTCGAGGATCTCGACCTTGACCGTCGTCTCGCCGACCATCTCGAGTCGCAGTTCACGCCCAGCTTCGAGCTTGGTCACCAGCGCCGACGCCATCGGATTCGTCCCGGTCCAGAACTCGATCGAGTTGAGGACGAGGGCATCGACGAAGACACCGAATCCGTAGACCGGACTGGCGATCAGGTAGACGATCTCGTTCCCCCACGCCGACACACTCGACGGCCCCTTCTCCGTGCCGCAGATCCTGCCGTTGATCGAGTGAATCTTCTGCGTCAGCTGGAAGCTGCCGTAGCAGCCCGTCGACAACACCGCCGCCGCGAGAGCCAATCCCCACTTCGACGAAGTCCGCATGCCGATCCTCCTCGACGGTTGATCCGCAGCCAAGCTGGCGCGACGCACGTCCCGCCATTCGGCAGCGACAAGCTCGGGCCGAGAGTCTTCCCCCCGTCCCTCCGCAATGAGGCGGAATGGTAGCAACCCGCCTGCACCCGTCCCATGCACCCGCCCGGACTGGAGCCAACGCGGTTCCGACTCCGCCGCTGGCGGTTCAACGCGACGGGACGAACGCGCGACTCACTCCACCTTCCGGTGCAGCAGGAATCCCGCTTCGCCATGCGCGGTCAGCAGCAGCGCGCCGACGGCGGCGAACTGGTCGAAGAGGCGGAAGATGACCTCCTCCTCGCCGGGCCAGGGGTAGGCGAAGACGAGGTCGAAGTCGTCGGGGTCGCGGCGCAGCAGGGCGTGCCCGTCGGGGCCGCCTTCGGCGATCCAGGTGAGTTCGTCGTTGCAGCCTTCGAGCTCGCCGGCGTCGGGCGGGACGAACGTGCCGCGCGCGATCGCGATCGGCAGACCGAAGTCGGCGGCGAGGCGACGCGCCTCGTCGACCAGGTCGCCCTCGAACTCGATGCCGCAGGCATCGAAACCGACAAGCACGGCGACGCCGGCCACCGCCGCGAAGCCGCACCCCCACTCGCAGAAGGCGCGGCCCCGCGCCAACCGCGCCTGCACGATGGCGTCGAACATCCGCCAGCACTGGAGCAGGTCGCTCGGCACGAAGGCGTGCAGCGGCCGCTTGCGCCGCTCGCGGCAGAAGGCGTCGATGCGCCGGTCGGCCTCGCGCGCGAACGCGACGACCGTCGCCGGCGGCACACCGGTGCTGGGCGCGATCCGGATGCTTTCGAGCGCCATCGGCGGCCTCCTCGCCACGCACCTCGGGGGAGGCGCCGCCCGGCGGCGGCGCGCGCGACCAAGAGCGACTGACCGAATGTCCGCTGCGTTCGACCGGCTGCAGCCGCCCCTGACTTCGTCGACCTCCATCGGCGACTCTTCAGAGTCGCCTGCTTCGGTCTCATCGCCTTGGGTGGCCTCGCTCGGTCTCGGCGCGACGCGTCCTTTCTGTCAGGCGCCCTACTTCGACAACTTCCTCACCTCGGCGGTGACCAGGTCGCCGATCTCGGTCGTCTTGTGGTCGCCGGCGTTCAGGCTCTTGATGCGGCCGCTGGTCAGCAGCGCGGCGATCGCACGGTCGACCTTCGCCGCCGCCTCCTTCTCGCCCAGGTAGTCGAGCATCATCCCGCCGGCGTTGATCGCGGCCAGCGGGTTGGCGACGTTCTTGCCGCGGTACTTCGGCGCCGAGCCGTGGATCGGCTCGAACATCGAGGTCTTGCCGGGATGGAGGTTGCCCGACGCCGCGATCCCGAGCCCGCCCTGCACCATCGCGCCGAGGTCGGTGAAGATGTCGCCGAAGATGTTCGGCATCACCGCGCAGTCGAACGACTCGGGGTTCTTCACCAGCCACATGCAGGCGGCGTCGATGTAGGCGTGGTCGGTGGCGATGTCGGGGTACTCCTTCGCCACCTCGGCGAAGGTCCGGGTCCAGATGTCCTGCGGCCGCACCGCGTTGGCCTTGTCGACAAGCATCAGCTTCTTCCGCGGCCGGCCGCGCGCCAGCTCGAAGGCGTAACGGATGACCCGCTCGCACCCCTTGCGGGTGTAGAGCATCGTGGCGATGGCCACCTCATCCTGCGTGCCGTGCTTGAAGATGCCGCCGATGCCGGTGTAGGCGTCCTCGGTGTTCTCGCGCACGACGACCATGTCGACGTGCTCCGGCTTCTTGTCCTTGAGCGGGCAGAAGCGCTCGTCGTAGAGCTTGATCGGGCGCAGGTTGACGTAGAGGTCGAGCTTGAAGCGCAGGCCGGCGATGACCGCGCGCTCCAGCATCCCGACCTCGAGCCGCGGGTCGCCGATGGCGCCGAGGTAGACGGCCTGATGCTGGCGGTACTCGTCGAAGGCCGCGTCGGGATGGGCGATGCCGGTCTTCAGGAAGTGGTCGGCGCTCCACGGGTAGTGGGTCTTGCGCAGCCGGAAACCGTGGATCTCGGCGAGGGCATCGACGACCTTGAGCCCCTCCCGGATCACCTCCTCGCCGATCCCGTCGCCCGGGATGACCGCGATCGCATGCTCACGCGCCACGTTCGTTCGCTCCGTTCCGCCGGCCGGAGGCCGTGCTCACTGGATGTTCTCGATGAGAAGCGCGATGCCCTGGCCGCCGCCGATGCAGGCCGACGCGATGCCGTAGCGCTTGCCGGTCCGCTTCAACTCGTGCAGCAGCGTGAGCACGAGGCGGGTGCCGGTGGCGCCGAGCGGATGGCCGAGCGCGATGGCGCCGCCGTTCACGTTGCACTTCGCGCGGTCGAGGCCGAGGTCCTTCTCGCAGGCGAGGTACTGCGCCGCGAACGCCTCGTTGATCTCGAAGCGGTCGACCTGCGCGAGGTCGATCCCGGCCTTGCGGCAGACGTCGCGGATCGCCGGCGCCGGCCCGATCCCCATGATCTCGGGCGGCACGCCGACCACCGACCACTCGACGATGCGCGCCATCGGCTTCAAGCCGTTGCGCGCCGCCGCGTCGGCCGTCGTGACGATCACCGCCGCGGCGCCGTCGACGATGCCGCTGGCGTTGCCGGCGGTCACCGTCCCGTCCTTGCCGAACGCCGGCCGCAGCGCCGCCAGCCCGGCCAGCGTGGTGTCGGGCTTGATGTGGTCGTCCTGGTCGATGGCGACCTTCTGGCCGCGCTTCTCGATCACGACCGGGACGATCTCCTGCGCGAAGAGCTTCTTCTCGACCGCCTCGGCGCCGAGCTGGTGGCTGCGCAGCGCGTACTCGTCCTGCGCCTCGCGCGGGATCGCCATCTTCTTGGCGAGGTTCTCCGCCGTCTGCGCCATGTAGAAGCCGCAGTAGCTGTCCATCAGCGACGTGAAGAGCGAGTCCTCCAGCGTCGGCTGCTGGCCGAGCC
The DNA here is from genome assembly GCA_016872815.1 of Planctomycetota bacterium. Taxonomy (GTDB): domain Bacteria; phylum Planctomycetota; class B15-G4; order B15-G4; family SIAN01; genus SIAN01. Next base: position 3,502 of record VGYY01000038.1, on the reverse strand, counting down.
GGAAGCCGTCGCGCGCCCCGCGCAGGACGTAAGGCGCCTGCGACATGTTCTCCATGCCGCCGGCCGCCACGAAGGTCGCCTCGCCGAGGAGCAGCAGCTGCGCGCCGCTGATCACCGACTGGATCCCCGAGCCGCACAGCCGGTTCACCGTGAGCGCCGGCTTCTCGATCGGGACGCCGGCCTTCAGCGCGACGTGGCGCGCGCCGTAGATCGCGTCGGGCGCGGTCTGCGCCGCGTTGCCGATGATGGTGTGGTCGATCTGCGCCGGGATCACGCCGGTCTTCTGGAACGCGCCCTTCAGCGCGATCGCCGCCAGGTCGACGGCGGTGAAGTCCTTCAGTTTCCCGTAGCCCGGCGTGCCGGAGTACTCGGCCATCGCCGTGCGGGCGCCGCCGAGGATGACGAGATCGCGCTTGTTCATGTCGATGGCCCCGCGCTCACTTGCCTCTGGTCTCACTTGCCCTTGAACTGCGCCGGACGCTTCTCGAGGAAGGCCGCCATCCCCTCGCGCATGTCCTCGGTGGTGCAGAGCAGCCCGAAGAGGTTGCTCTCCGCGTTCAGCCCCTCGTCCAGCGGCATGTCCATGCCGCGGTAGCCGACCTCGAGCGCGAAGCGGACCGCGACCGGCCCGCGCGCCAGGATCTTGTCGACGATCTCGCGCGTCTTCGCCATCAGCTCGGCCGGCTCGAACACGTGGTTCACCAGGCCGATGCGACACGCCTCGTCGGCGCCGATCGACTCGCCGGTCAGGATCAGCTCCATCGCGCGGCCGATGCCGACCAGGCGCGGCAGGCGCTGCGTCCCGCCGTAGCCCGGGATCACGCCGAGCTTCACTTCGGGCAACCCGAGCTGCGCGTTCTTCGCCGCCACCCGGAACGTGCAGGCGCTGGCCAGTTCGAGGCCGCCGCCGAGGCAGAAGCCGTTGATCGCGGCGACCACCGGCTTGCCGAGCCGTTCGATGAAGGAGAAGAGCTCCTGGCCGACCCGCGCGATGTGCTTGGCGGAGAGCGGCGTGTTCTCCTTGAGCTCGCGGATGTCGGCGCCGGCGACGAACGCCTTCGGGCCGGCGCCGGTCACGATGACGGCGCGCACGGCGTCATCGGCCTGCAGCTCGCCGAAGCAGGCGCGCAGCTCGCGCAGCGTCGCGGCATTCAGCGCGTTCAGCGCCTTCTCGCGGTTGACGGTCACCGTGGCGACCGCGCCATCCTTCGCCACCAGCAGGTTCTCGTACGTCGCCATCACCGACTCCATCCTCGAAAGCGAAAGCCCGCGCCGGGTCGCGGCGCGGGCGGGAGGTGCTTCTACGGGTTCCCTCCCGGCTCAGCGCCCGGTGCCGGGGGGCTCCGCCGCGGACTTCGCGAGTTCGTCCGGCGGCAGCGGCCGGACCGACTCGATCTTCACCCTCTGCTTCGGCTTGCTCGGCCCGGCGTCGGGTCCGCCCGGCACCACCGCGCACGGCACCATGGCGATCGCATCCACCACCTCGAGGCCGCGCACGACCTCGCCGAACGCCGCGTAGTTCCCGTCCAGCGCCGGCTGGTCGCGATGGCAGATGAAGAACTGGCAGCTGCCCGAATCGGGGTCGGCCTTGTGGGCCATCGAGATGGTGCCGCGCTGGTGCCTGCGCGCCCCCTCGCCGCGTCCCGCCTCGAGCTGGAGCCGCCGCGGTCCGTCGCCGGTGCCGTCGCCCGCCGGACAGCCGCCCTGGATCATGAACCCCTTCACCACGCGGTGGAACGAGAGGTCGTCGTAGAAGCCGTCGGCGGCGAGGTCGAGGAAGTTGGCCACCGTCAGCGGCGCCCGCGCGAGGTCGAGCGCGAGGTCGATCGTCCCGTGATCGGTCACGATGCGGGCGCCGTGGCCGGCCCAGTCGCGCCGCAGTTCGAGTTCGAGCGGGGCCGAGGTCGCACCGCCGGCGGCAAGCGTGACGCTCACCCGGCCGGGCGTGCCGCACGACTCGGAAAACAGCGGCACGAGGTCGATCACGCCGGCGACGCTTCCGCCCGCCGGCAGCAGCAGCGGCTGCTGCGCCGCGCCGGGAGCGTTGCGCTCGGTCGCGGCCACGCTCCGGCCGTCCGCGCCGGTCAGCGACAGCCCGGCGCCGAACAGCAGCGAGTTGTGCAGCGTCAGCGACGCGCGGCTGCGATTCTCCACCGCGAAGCGCACGCGCACGTGTTTCCCCGCCGTCGCCAGCCGATCGGCCGCATCCAGCGTGACGACGACCTCCGCGCGCGGCTGCTGCCGGCGCACCGGCGCGGCGCCGCCCGCCATGCCGGCGAGCAGCGAAGCGACGATCGCGACGGCGAGAGCGGACGGGCGCATCGGCTCAGCCCTTCACCTTGTCGCCTTCCCACTCGTAGAAGCCCTTGCCGCTCTTGCGACCGAGCTTCCCTTCCTTGACCATCCGCTTCAGCAGTTCGGACGGCGTGAAGAGCGGATCCTTCGGGTAGCGCTGGTGCCAGCCGTCGAGGATCGAGAGCGTCGTGTCGAGGCCCACGTAATCGAGCAGCTTGATCGGCCCCATCGGGTGGCCGCAACCGAGTTCCATCCCGATGTCGATGTCGCGGAAGGTCGCGTCACCGCGCTCGGCCATCCGCACCGCCTCGTGCAGCAGCGGCACCAGCAGGCGATTGACCACGAAACCCGGCGTGTCCTTGGCGAGGATCGGCGTCTTGCCGACCTTCGCGCCGAACGCCCGCGCCGCCTCGACCACCGCCGGCGCGCTCTTCGCGCCCTGGATCACCTCGACCAGCTTCATCAGCTGCACCGGGTTGAAGAAGTGGAGCCCGACGAAGCGGTCGGGCCGGCCGCTCGCCTCGGCCATCTCGCCGATCGGGAACGACGAGGTGTTGGAGGCGAAGATCGTCTCCTGCTTGCACAGCTTCCCGAGCTCCGCGAAGAGTTTCTTCTTTGCGTCCAGGTTCTCGACGATCACCTCGATGATCAGGTCGCAGGGCGCGAGGTCGGCGAGGCTGGTGGTGCCCTTCAGCCGCGCCTTGGTCGACTCGCCCTGCTCGCTGGTGAGCTTCGCCTTCTCGACCAGCTTCGCGACCGAACCGTGGATGCGCCCGAACCCCTTCTGCAGCAGCGCGTCGTTGACCTCGTGGACCACCACCTGGCAGCCGGCCATCGCCGCCACCTGGGCGATGCCCGAGCCCATCAAGCCGCACCCGACGACGCCGACCTTCTGGATGTCCAAACCACGCTCCTCGCGCCCTTCCGGGATGACCCGCACGGACCCGCCCGGAAGCCTGCCGGCCAGCCTGCGGCCGGACGGAAAAAGGGGCTGGGATGATGCCAGAGCCCGCCGGATTCGGGAAGGGCTCCGCCGCCGCCCGCCGGACCCGGATGTCCGTTCGGTCAGCGCTCGCCGCCGCCGAGCCGGATCTTCCGCAGCGGCACCGGCTCGCAGGCCGTCGCGTCCTCGCGGATCCGGTAGCAGCCGTCGAGCGCCGGGCCCGGCAGCTCCTGCACGGTGCCCGAACCGGGCCAGCGGATGACG
>VGYY01000037.1 GCA_016872815.1 Planctomycetota bacterium | reverse complement strand
CCACGCCCGCTGCGACAAGTGCCAGATGGCGTGGTGCGAACGCTGCCTGAAGCAGGTGAACGAGCGCGGACAGACCTTCTGGATCTGCAGCTGCGGCGGACGCGCCGAACCGCTGCCGCAGCAAGCGCTGCAGGAAAGACGCGATTACGAGCGCTGGATCGGCAACGCGCTGAAGGCGCCGCTGTCCGGGATCGGGCTGAAGCTCATGGTCGTCGGCAGCCTCTGCTACGGGTTGCTCGATGCGTGGCTCGGCACGGCGACGCGACAGACACTGTCGGCGATGGCGCAGAACCTGTTCGGCACCCCAGCCGCCGGCCTGCTGCCGACGCCGATGTACCACGACCTGATGACTTCGGGGGTCGGCATCGTGCTGTTCCTCCTCGTCTGCGGCTACCAGATCGCGTGGTTCCTGCAGGTGGTGCAGGACAGTTCGCGCGGGCGGCCGGCGCTGGCCGACTTCCCCGACATCACTTCGGCCTGGGAATCGATCGGCGTGCCGGCGCTGAAGGGCGTGGCCGCCTCCGTCGCCTGCATCGGGCCTGGAATCGTCGCCTGCCTGATCGGCCTGCTGCCGTGGTGGATCGGCGGCGTGATCGCGTTCGCCGGGCTGCTCGTGCTGCCGATGGCGCTGGCCTCGATCGCGCTCGAAGGCTCGCTGCGCGGGCTCGATCCCATGCGGATCCGCACCGGCATCGTCGCTGGCGGCCTCGAGTACGCCTTCGCCGCGGGGCTCTTCCTCGCGATGTTCGGAGCGATGCTCGGCGGTTCCTTCCTCTTCGGCGCGATGCCGTGGATCGGGCCGTTCCTCAAGGCGTTCGTGATCCTCGCATCGTCGGCGATGGCAGCGCAGGTGCTCGGCCTGGTCATCGCACGCAAGGACGCCGAGTTGCGCTGGCTCGGCGGGCGGCGCCACCGTTCGTGAAGGTCGCCCGGCACGCGGTCGGGCTATCGTCCGTGGCCATGTCGTCCGCCCCGTCCCCTCCGCCGCCCGATCGCGCGCAGGACGCGCGACGCGCGCGCTGGCCGCGGTTCGCCGGCGCCGCCCCACTGCTCGCGGTCGTCCAGTGCGGCACGAGCGAGCCGACCGCCGACGGAACTCGCTTCCCGCCGACCGCGCCCGTTCCGGCGGCGGCCGCGGCGTCCCGACTGGTGCTGGTCGACGTCGACGCCGATCCGCTCGGCCTCGGCGATCATCCCGGCGCCCTGTTCGTCTTCGATCCGGCGACGTCCGGGCTGTCGCTGCTCCACTCGTCGGCGGCCCTCGTCGACCCGGTCGACGTGATCGCCACGCCGGATGGCGCCCTGCTGGTCCTGGACGGCAGGCTGGAAGGTGGCCGCGGCGCGATCGTCCGCATCGAGCCGGATGGCCGCACGCACGAACTGCCGCTGCCGCCGGCGCTGGTCGACCCGACCCGCTTCGCGCACGCCCCCGACGGCTCGCTCTGGATCGCCGACCGCGGCGTGCAGCTGCCCGACGGCGGCGGACCCGGCGCGCTCTGGCGCCTCGAACCCGACCTGCGCACCATCACCTGCCTCGCCGCCGGCGCGCCACTCGAGGTGCCGACCGCGATCTGCTTCGACGCGGAAGCGGCGTGGCTGCTCGACGCCGACGCCTTCCGCAAGGAGCTCGGCGACTACGCCGAAGGCGGCCTGTTCCGCGCCGCGCACGACGGCACCGGCTTCCGCGAGGCGGCGCGGCTCGCCCTGGTGAGCCCCTATTCGCTGGCGCCGCTGCAAGACGGCCGCTTCCTCGTCGCCGACGTGAACGCCGATCCGAAGGTGCGCACCCGTTTCTGCGGCGGCCTCTACGCGGTGGCGCGCGACGGCACGCACGAGCTCTACGCCTGGAGCCGCGACTTCCGCGATCCGACCGACGCCTGCCCCGATGGCGCGGCGATCTGGGTGACCGACGGCAGCAGCGATCCGCTGCGGCTCGGCGACGACGGCACCGGCAAGGGCTTCGCCGGCCACGGCCGCGGCGCGCTCTACCGCGTCGATCCGGCCACGCGCGCGGTGGCGCTGGCGCACGCCTCGCCGTGGTTCCGCAATCTGACCCGCGTGCGGCGCATCGCCGGCGGCCCCGTCGCGCAGGCGCTGCCGACGGAGGGCGGCCGTTGAGCGGCCGGCCGCGCTGGCGACGCCGGCTGCTGCTGGCGCTGGCCGCCACGTTTGGCGTGCCGCTGCTGGTCGAGACGACGATCCAGCTGGTCGGCGATCCGCGCTACGCGCGCATCGCGGAGCAGGCCGCGGCCGGCGCGCCCTACTGGGGATTGGCGCGGGCGGGCCTCTACGAGGTGGCGGACGAAGCGTTGCGCTTCCGCCTCGCGCCGGGCTTCCGCGCGACCATCGGCGGCGTCGACTATCGCGTCAACGCGCACGGACTGCGCGGACCCGCGGTCGCGACGCCTAAACCGGCCGGCGCGCGGCGCGTCCTGCTGCTGGGCGACAGCTACGCCTTCGGACTCGGACTCACCGAGGACGCCGCGATCCCGGCGCAGCTCGAGCGCGCGCTGGCCGCCGCCGGCGACGCCGCGGTCGAGGTCGTGAACGGCGGGGTGCCGGCCTACCAGACCGAGCAGGAGCGGCTGCTGCTTGAGCGCGTCGGCTTCGCGCTCGAGCCCGACGTCGTGGTGCTGCTCTACTTCGCCAACGACAAGCTGCCCGCGCCGCTGACCTGGGCGCCGGCGATCGCGACGCTCTACCACGACGAGCTGCCGCTGCCGCATCGGTGGAAGCCGCTGCTCGCGCGCAGCTTCCTCTACGCCCTGGTGGCGAAGGCCGACGCGACGCGACGCGGCGAGCGCGGCGAATACGACTCGCGCGGCCCGCGACACTGGCCGGTCACCGTGACCCGCCTCGACGCCATCGCCGCGGCGTGCGCCGCGCGCCGGATTCCGCTGGTGCTGGCGGCGGTCCCCGAGATGCCGTCCACGCGCGAGCTGCTCGATCCGGCGCACGAGTCGGCGCAGGACCACGCCGCCGTGCTGGCGCTGGCGGCCGAGCGCGGCTGGCCGTGCGTCGATCTGCTGGCCGGGATGCGCGACAAGCTGAAGGGCAAGGGGTTCGAGAAGGTCTGGCTCTCGCTCGACCCGGTCGACACGCACTACAACGCGAAGGGCTGCGCCTTCGCTGCCGAGCTGATCGCCCCGGCGGTGCGTGCGGCGCTGCAACGTCCCTGAGGACGACCGGCCGCCGGCGCTACCAGGCGGCGCCGTCGACCCCCAGCGTCAGCGCGAGCACCTGTGAGATGGCGAGTTGGCGCGCAGCCGCCGGATCGATCACCGCCACCTGCAGGAACAACTGCACGCCGACCAGCAACGGGTCGCCGGCGATCGTGTCGGTGAAACGATGCAGCGCCGCGCCGGCGGAGAAGTCGAAGACGATCCCCTGAGCGTCGATCAGCGGCAGCGCCACATCGGCCTGATCGAGGCACGCGTCGGCAAGCAGCAGGACGGCGCAGGTCGCCTCGGGGCTGCCGTCCGCGGAACGCCGCGTGTTGCCGACGTCGACGCTGAACTCGCCGCCGAGCAGCGGCAATCCGCACGGCGACAACGCCGGCGGCAGGCCGCTGCCGCCCGCCACCGCGGCGTCGCCGAAATGGCCGGTGGCGGCGGCGACGGCGAAGTTCGCCACCGCGACGCGACCGACGTACTCCTCGGCAATTCCGTCGCCATCGACGTCGACGGCGGCGTGGGCGGCGCCGACCACCAGATCGACCACCCCATCGCCGGCGAGATCGACCGGCGCCGCCATCGCGCCGAGCTTCTCGCCATCGGCGCTGCCGGCGATCGAACACCACGGGTCGAAGCGGAGCGAGCCGTCCTGCGCCAGGAGGTTGCGCCAGGTGTGGACGACGCCCGCCCGCACCATGCCGCCGAAGTCGGCGTGGCGCGCCGCCGCGATCAGGTCGTGCCGGCCATCGCCATCGAGATCGCCCGAACGGACGACGCTGCCGTAGAACTCGCCCACCACGCCCTCCGCGCGGAACAGCTCGACCGGCGCCCCGCCGCTCCACGTCCCGGCGAGCACGACGAAGGCGCCCCGTGCAGTGTCCGACGGCTTCTTGTGGCTGCCTCCCGGCGCGCCGATCGCCAGTTCGTCCGCGCCATCGGCGTCGAGATCGCCGAGCCGCTCCAGCTCGTGGCCGAAGTTCGCGTCGGCGACGTCCCCCTCGAGCGTCAGCAGGTCGCTGCCGAGACCGCCGGCGAGGTCGGCGCCGCCGCGCTTGAAGACCACGCGGCCCTCGTTCGGCGTCGCCGCATCGCCGGTGAAGTTGTGCTCGCCGAGCGCGAAGTCGGCGAAGCCGTCGCCGTCGACATCCCCGATGCCCGCGACGGCAATGGCGTCGGCGCGCGCCGTCGACAGCGGTCCGGTCCACGCCGGCGGCCGCTGCAGCGTGGAACCGGACTTCAGCGCCGACGCGACGTCGGCTCCCGACCAGAGATAGGCGATGTCGTAGCCGTCGCCGCAACCGACCAGCAAGTCCGGGACGCCGTCGCCATCGACGTCACCCGCTTCGGCGAGATCCATGGCGAAGTTGCCGTTGCGACCCTGTGCGGACGGCGGGTTGATCCGGCAGCTGCGCGGCACGCCGGCGAGCGTGGCCCCCGAGAAAACCAGGAGATACTGCTGCCGCGAGCGCTGACCGGAGCCGAACGCGTGCTGGTGGCTCGGCGCCGCGATCGCCAGCTCGGCGACGCCGTCGTCGTCCAGATCGGGCAGCGCCAGCAGCGTCGCGCCGAAGGTGTCATCGATCGAATTGCCGCGCAGCACGAGCGGCGCACCCGCGGCGTCGAGCAACGGCGACCCGTCGGCTCCCGAGTGGAATCGAACCGCGCCGACGTTCTGCACCGGACCGCCGCCGAGGTCGGCGTCCTCGCGATCGGCGCCGATCGCGAGATCGAGCACCGCGTCGCCATCGAGATCGGCGACGACGGCGATGCGGCGATCGCCGCCGAAGAAGCCGTTCGCCTCGACTCCTGCCATCTCGAAGCGCCGGAGCGGCTCGCGCGGGAGCGGCGACTGGCCGAAGGCGCACGGCGCGCCCGCTCCGATCGCGAACACGCCCCCTGCCATCACAACTCGCCACGCGACGAGCGACTGCATCGCACGCGCCATCGAGCGCTGCCAGCGGACCATCCGTAGCCCCATGGAAACCCGACCTCACCAACCGAGCCGTGCGGAATGTGACCGCCACGCCCGCGGGGTGTCGAGAGGATGACGGCGCTGGCACGCCGCCGCCGGCAGGAAGTTCCGCAACCGGAGTCGCCGCGCCCCCGGGCGCCCGGGCGGGCAGGCAGCGACTCCGACAGGCGAGCGCCGCGCGCACTACCGACCGGCGAGAGCGCGATCACCAACCGGCGCGGGGCGCGCGAGCGAGGAAGCGGTCTGCCGCCGGATTCCCGGTGGTCCCCTTCGCCGCGTCCCACTGCAGCGTCGCGTTGCCGGCCCGGTGGGCGACGCAGCCGAGCAGCACCGCCTCCGTCAGCGGCGCGGCGTACTCGAAGCGACAGGTCGCGACGATCGCCTCGCCCTTGGCCTGGCGAATCCACTCCAGGTAATGGCCGGGCGAGGAGGCGATGGTCGCGGCGGGTCGCACGAAGCCGGTGAACGCCGCCTCGGGCAGGAGGACGTTGCGGTCGTAGTCGGCGAGCAGCATCCCCTTGCTGCCGACGAACAGCGTGCCGTTGCCCCACTGCGGCAGCAGCCCGTCGGCGAAGTGGCGCGGCCGCTTGTCGCCGTGGTACCACGTCAGCGGCACGCTGCCACCGCCATGGCGCGCCATGGTGTAGCGCACGATCAGCCACGGCGGGCAGGCGTCAGCATCGGGGGGTGGCCCCTCCACCGCGATCGTCGTCGGCCCGGCGATCCCGAGCGCCCAGAACGGCAGGTCCATGTGATGGCACGCCATGTCGCCGAGCGTGCCATTGCCGTAGTCCCACCAGCCGCGCCACGAGAAGGGCGCATAGGCCGGGTGGTAGTCGCGCTGCGGCGCCGGCCCGAGCCAGAGGTCCCAATCGAAGCCGGCCGGGATCGCCGGCTTGTCCGCTGGGCGCTGGCCGCCGCAGTAGCCGCCGCCGACCCAGACGTGCACCTCGGTCACCGCGCCGATCGCACCGGCCTGCACCAGCTCCACCACGCGCCGGTAGTTGTCGTTCGAGTGGATCTGCGTGCCCATCTGCGTCGCCGCCTTCGACGCCTTGGCCAACGCCAGCAGTTCCCGGCACTCCGCCACCGAGTGGGTCAGCGGCTTCTCGCAGTAGACGTGGAGACCCGCCCGCAGCGCGCGGGCGGCCGCCGGTGCGTGCGTGTGGTCGGGCGTGCTGACGACGACGCCATCGAGGCCGCCGGCATCGAACATCCGGCGGAAGTCGGCGAACTTCGCCGCGGCCGGAAAGCGCGCCGCCGCCGCCGCCAGCGTGTTGCCGTCGACGTCGCACAGCGCGACGATCTCCTCGTCGGCGACGCCGTTCAGGTTGTCGCCGCCGCGCCCGCCCACGCCGATCACGCCGAGCCGGAGCTTGGAGTTGGCCGGGTAGCCGTGCGCCAGTCCGGGCCAGCGGCCGATGGCGAACGCGGCCGCGCCCGCGGCGGCGACCTGCAGGAAACCGCGCCGGTGAGTGACCAGCGGTGCCGGCTTCGCGCGAACCTGACTGGCTGAAGGCTTCTTCCTCATCTCACGCTCCTCCGATTCGGGGCGCGCAGCCTACGCGCGCCGCCGCCGTCGCAAAAGCAGGGCGACCGCCAGTGCCACCGCCGCGACGGAGAAGGCGCCCGCCGCCGCGACACCGCTCGCCACCTCGTTCCCCCAGAGCGCGACGCGGAGGGCGTCGGCCGGCGGCGCGACGACGAAAGCGGCGCGGTCCCCGGGTGGCTCGCGCGCGGCGACCTCCTCCACCATCGTCGTCGTGACGATCGTCCCGCCGCCGAGCGACTGGGTCTCGACCAGCATCCGCGGCGCCAGCGTCGCCTGCGTGAACCACGCGGTCTGCGCCACGCTGCCGCTGCCGTCGAGCGCGCGCGTGAGGGCGACGCGCCAGCAGGCAACCCCCTCCACCGTCGCCGCCACCGCTGCCGCCCCGCCGTCCGCGACCTCCCCCAGCAGCGACGCGCCGGCGTATTCCTCGGGCCGCAGCAACGACGCGATCAGCGCTGCGCCGCCCCCCGCGTCCTCCGCCAGCGCAGCCGCGAGCGAGCTGCAGCGCCACGCCTTCTCCGCGCCGAGCGGCCAGCTCGCCACCTCATCGCCCAGCAGGACGACCATCTCGCGGCCGCGCTCCTGTACGAGGAGGCCGCCGAGGCTCTCGCTCCGCTCGCTCCACTGGAGGCGCAGCGCACCGAGCGGCCGGGACGACGCCACCGCGACGACGTACTGGCGGCGCGCGACGTTGCCTGCCGGCGCCGCGAACTCCACCGTGCGCAGCAGGCGGCCCTGCCACTGCTCGCACGCGACCAGCCGCGCGCGCGCCGTCGCCAGCAGCTCCGTCGCCGCAGGGACGTCGGGCGTCACTTGTGCCAGCCCTGCGAGAGTTCGAGGAGCGCGATGCCGACGGCCAGCAACAGGAGCCCGGTGACGGCCAGGCGCACCACCGTGAACCGCGACACCGCGACCGACTCGTGGTCGAGGCAGCGCCGCACGCCGGCCAGCAGCTCGACGCGCGTCGCCTCGTCGAGGCCGCCGATCGGCCGGAACTCGATGAGTCCGAGCCACCAGCGCCGCTTCACCTCGAGTCCGGGCCCCTCCTTCCCGAGCCGCACCTCGCTGAGCCCCGCCTCGACCACCGCGTCCTTGTATTGCGCCGGATCGAGCGCGGAGAGCGCCGCCTGCGCCAGCGTCACCCCCGCCTCCTTGGAGAGCGCCACCACGTAGAGACGCTGGCTCGCCGTCCGCAGCTGGACGAAGAGGAGCCCCGCGACGACCAGCAGCAAGCCGACTTGCAGCGCCATGCCGAGGAGCGACAGCACGAAGGTGACCAGGTAGATCGTCGCCAGCCCGCCGATCGCCGTGGCGGCGATGGCGTGGGCGTTGCGGTCGAAGCGGATCAGGCGCAGCCGGTAGACCAGCAGCAGCGTGACCATCGCGCCGATCGTCGCCACCAGCGCGTCGCGCACGACTCCGGGCACAATCACCTCGATCGCCGCGGCGACCGAGCCGCAGAAGACGCCCTGTGCAGCACGCAGTAGGGCCACGCCAGCACCACCGCCCGTTCCGGCCGGCTGCGCACGAACCCGCCGAGCAGCGCGGTGCCGATCGTCGCGCCCAGCACGCCGAACCGCGAGAGGCCGCTCTGCCAGCCGCTCACGGCCGCCGCCAGCAGCACCAGCAGCAGCAGCGCGGTCTTGCCGATCACCCCGGCTTCCGTCATGCCGGCGGCAGGAGCGACGAGCGTGCCGCGCAGGGCCGATGTATTTCGGCGCGGTCAGCAGCGGATTGATCGTGCGCAGTCGCATGGCAGGGGCTGCGTGAGGTCATCAGCCGCTCGCCGCGTCGCAGCGGCGGCCGCGTCGCCCGCTCACTTCACCGCCAGCTTCGCGTCGAGGAACGCCTGCACCTTCGCCCACGCCGCGGCCGCCTGCACGCCGTCGTACTTGGCGCCCGACGGGTTGGCGAAGGCATGGTCGGCCGGGAAGAGCAGCACCTCGTGCGCGGCGCCGGCCGCGGTCAGCCCGGCCTTGAACTGCTCGATCAGCGCCGGCGGGAACGCGCGGTCATGCTCGCCGAAGACGCCGAGCAGCGGCGCCTTCAGCTTCTTCAGCTCGGCCACGTCGGTGACCGGCGTGCCGTAGTACATCACCGCGGCGTCGAGATCGGGAGCGTTCAGCGCCAGTTGCAGCGACATCGCGCCGCCCATGCACCAGCCGATCGAGGCGCGCCGGCCGGCCTTGAGGCGCGCATCGTCCTTCAGGAACGCGTGGCCGGCCAGCAGCGTCCGCACCGCCTTCGTCGAGTCGACCGCCTTCATCGCCGCCAGCGCGTCGCCCGGCCTGCTCAGCACCTTGCCGCCATAGAGGTCGACGGCGAGGGCGGCGCGGCCGGTGGCGGTGAAGCGGTCGGCCCAGTGCTTGATGTGGGAGTTGAGCCCCCACCACTCGTGGATCACCAGCACGGCGGCGCCGCCCGGCTTCCACGCCTCGGGGAGCGTCAGGTACGCCCTGGTGCCATCGGCGAGATCGACCAGCGTCCCGCGCGCCGCCGGCGCCTCGCCGTCCTTCAGCGTGTGCAGCCTGGCGAACGCCTCCTCGCCGAGCACTCCGGTGCGGCCCGGCGCGGTGGCATCGCCGGTCGTGCCCGATTGCGGCGGCGGCGGCTTACCCGGCGGATGCACCTCGCCCTGACCGAACGCCATGCCGGTCGACAGGGCGAACAGCAGCGCGAGCAGCGAAACGGGCGAGGCCGAAGACGAGCGAACGCGGGTCCGGCTCATCGGGGTCCTCCTGCGAATGGTGCGGCAGCCTAGCGCGCGCTGCGCTCCGCGCCGGCAAGATGCCGCCCCTCGCGACTTCCGCGAACGAAGGAACCGGCGATGCCGCTGAACCTGCTCACGGACGCTCTCTGGCTGCTCCTCCTCGCCACCTCGCCGCAGGAGCGCGGCGCGATCCGCGCGGTGGCCGAGGCGCCCGGCGTGCCGCCCGGCTTCGTCGCCGAGCTGGTCGTCGCCCATCCGGAGGTCAAGTGGCCGTCGGCCGTGCACGTGCGCGAGGACGGCGCGCTGCTGGTCGGCGAGGACCCGATGGACATGCCGGGCCCGCCCGACCAGCCGATCGACGTGCTCTGGCTGCTGCGCCTCGCGCCCGACGGCAGCTGGACCAGGACCCGCTTCTGCGACCGCCTCTACGCGATCATGGGGATCCAGGAGATCGACGACGCGATCTACGTGATGAACATGCCGCACCTGACGGTGCTGCGCGATCGCGACGGCGACGGCGTGGCGGAGGAGCGCCGCGAGCTGCTCACCGACCTCGGCCCGCCGGCGCCCGGCTGGCCGGGCGGCTTCAACGACCACATCGTCAGCGGGCTGCGCCTCGGCATGGACGGCTGGCTCTACGTGTCGGTCGGCGACAAGGGGATCCCGGGCGGGCACGGCACCGACGGCAGTTACGTCCAGCTGTATGGCGGCGGCGTCGTCCGCGTGCGGCCCGATGGAACGCAGCTCGAGCTCGTCGCGTCGGGCACGCGCAACCACCTCGACGTCGCGATGGACGAGCGCGACACCATCTTCACCTACGACAACACCGACGACGGGCTCGGCTGGTGGACCCGCTTCACCCACGTGATGCCGACCGGCTACTACGGCTACCCGTGGGATTACCACGCCCATCCAGAGCGGATGCTGCCGCCGATGCGCGACGACGGCGGCGGCTCGGGCGTCGGCGCGCTGATCTACAACGAGGCGGCTTGGCCCGAAGAGTGGCGCGGCGCCGCCTACTGCTGCGACTGGACCGATCGCGTCGTCCGCAAGTACGACGTCGCGCCCGACGGGGCGACCTTCCGGTGCACCGGCGTCGCCGACTTCATGTCGGCCGGCACGAGCGGCGAGTTCCGGCCGCTCGACATCGCCGAGAGCCCCGACGGCCGCTACCTCTACGTCGCCGACTGGAACCACGGCGGCTGGCGCACGAACGACGTCGTCGGCCGCGTCTGGCGGGTGCGGCGCGCTGACGATGAGCCCGCGCCCGGCCCGCTCGGTGGGCTGGCCGACGGAACGATGGCGGCGCGCCACGCCGCCAAGGTCGACGGCCTGCTGAAGAACCTCGCCCATCCGAGCTTCCGCCGGCGCGTCGCCGCGCAGCGCGAGCTTTCGGTCCGAGCCGCCGACGCGAGGTACGTCGTCGAGCTGCTGCTCGAAGAGATCTACCGCGGCGACTCGCGGCGCGCGCGCCGCCACGCGATCTGGGCGCTCGCCGGCGGCTACGAACTCGCCAAGGGCGAGCAACGCGACCTCATCGCCGGCCACCTCTGCAACGTCCTCCTCAATCTGGTGGAGCGGCCCGAACACGCCGACCACGACGATGCGCGCGCCCAGGTGATCCGCGCGCTCGGCCAGCTCGATGCGCCGACCGTCGACGTCGACGACTGGATCCGCGGCGAGCTGCGCCGCGTCGCCGAGCCGGTCACCCAGCGCGAGGCGGCGATCGCGCTCGGTCGGCGTGGGAGCGTCGCCGCGACCGAGCGGCTGGTCGGCGCGCTCGCCACGACCGACGACCGCTTCCTCCGCTTCGCGATCCGCCAGGCGCTCCGTGCCCTGGCGCAGCGGCCCGACTTCGACCCCGCGCAGTTGCTCCAGCGACTCCTCCCGCAGGCCGACGCGGCGACGCAGCAGGAGGTCTGGCAGGCGCTGCGCGAGCTGTACGAGCCGCGTCTCGCCGCCGCGCTGGCCGCCGCCGCGCACGACCCGGCCCTGCCGGCGGAGGTGCGCGCCGGGGCGCTGCTCACGCTCGCGTCGATCGAGAAGAGGGCGCCGCCATGGGACGGCAAGTGGTGGGAGACGCAGCCGGCGAAGCGACCGCGGCCGGCGCGCACCGAGACGTGGGCGGGCGCGTCGGTGGTTTCGACCGCGCTCGAGCGCGCCTTCTCCGAGCCGCAACCGGCGCCGGTCCGCGCCGTGCTCGCGACGATCGCGCGCGAGTCACGCAATCCCGCGCTCTTCCCGTCGCTGCGCCGGATGGCCGCGGCAAGCGCGGATCCGACCGAGCAGGCCACGTTGTTCGCCTTGCTGGCGGAGTTGAAGGACGCGGACGCTGCGCCGCTGTGCCGCGAATCGCTCGCGCACGCCGACCCGCAGGTGCGCGCGGCCGCGGCGAAGGCGCTCGGTGCGCTGCAGGGAGCGGCGGCGCACTCCGACCTGCGACCGTTGCTCGAGGATGCCGATGCGGCGGTCCGCAGCGTGGCGCGGCGCGAACTCGCCCGCTTCCCGCGACGTGATGATCTCGGCGCCTTCGTCGCCGGCCTGGCCGATCCGGCCGCTGGCCGGGAGGAGCGCGACGCCTGCCGCAGCGCCCTGATCGCGCTGCGCCACGAGGTCCGCGGCGCGCTCGAGGAGCTGGCGCTCCGCGGCGTCCTCGCCGGCGATGCGCTCCACGAGGTGCGCTCGATCTACACGGCGCTGCAGCCGCTGCTGCAGTGGGAGCTGGCCGGCCCGTTCCCCCGCGACCACCGGTTCGGCGAACCATCGGCACGGCCGACGCTCCCGCCTGGAGCCCGCGCCGTCACGGCCGCCCTTCCGCACGGTTTCATCGATCTGCGCCAGGCGCTCGCGCCGGAGAGCCAGGTCAGCGCGTACGGCCGCGCGATCGTCGACGTGGCGCGCCCGCGCCGGGCGAAGCTCGCGGTCGGCAGCGACGACGGCGTCACCGTCTGGCTGAACGGAGCACAGGTCCACCACAATCCGGGGGATCGCGCCTGGGGGCCCGACCAGGACTCGCTCGACGTCGAGCTCGTCGCCGGTCGCAACGAACTCCTGATCCGCGTCGAGCAGGCCGGAGGCGACTGGGCGTTCAACGTGAAGCTCAGCGACGAGCCGAGCGGTCCGTTGTTCGACGGCGCGACGGACGCGCGACCGGCCGAGATCCCGTTCGACCTCGCGGCGTGGCGCGCCTTCGCGCTGGCCGCCCCGGGCGATGCGGCGCGCGGCAAGGCGCTCTTCCACGCCGAGCGCGGGCCGGGCTGCTTCCGCTGCCACGCGGTGGCCGGCGTCGGCCCGAAGGTGGGCCCTGACCTGCGCGACGTCGGCCGGAAGTACGACCGCGCCGAACTGATCACCTCGATCCTCGAACCGTCGCAGCGCATCCAGGACGGCTATCGCGCCAGCAACGTCTTCCTGAAGAACGGGGACGTCGTGAGCGGCCTCGTGACCGGCGAAGCGAATGGTGTCGTGACCATGGTGGATGCGGGCGGACGCCAGCGGGAGATCCCTGCGACCGAGATCGCTGCGCGCAAGGAGAGCCGTCTCTCGGCGATGCCGACCGGGCTGGCCGAGCCGATGACGCGGGCCGAGCTGGCCGACCTCGTCGCCTGGCTCGTGACGCTGCGGGATTGACCTCCCGTCTGCGCGAGCCGGCGTGGCAGGATTCCCGCAGAAGCCGTTCGACCCTGCGGAGCTCGGTCGATGCCTGGAAGAGATGCTGCTGATCCGGGAGGTGCGCAAGGCGACGTGACGCCGCGCTTCGTGCCGTACGCGCCGGCCGCCGGCCCGCGCGTGGCGGACGCGGAAGTGCTGGCGCGCGCGCAGGCGTTCCGCCGGCAGCTCGAGACGCGCCGCTCGGTGCGCCACTTCAGCGACGCGCCGGTGGCGCGCGCCGTGATCGAGGAGCTGGTGCGCGCGGCGGCGAGCGCGCCATCGGGCGCGCACAAGCAGCCGTGGACCTTCGTCGTGGTCGGCGACCCCGCGCTGAAGCGCCGCATTCGCGCGGCGGCCGAGCACGAGGAGCGGCTCTCCTACGGCGGGCGCATGTCGGAGGAGTGGCTGCGCGACCTGGCTCCGCTCGGCACGACCTGGGAGAAGCCGTTCCTCGAGGTCGCGCCGTGGCTGGTGGTGCTGTTCAAGCAGGAGCACGCGCTCCACCCGGACGGGTCGACCGGCAAGCACTACTACGTCAACGAATCGGTCGGCATCGCCGCCGGCTTCTTCATCGCCGCGGTCCACGCCGCCGGTCTCGTCACGCTGACTCACACGCCGAGCCCGATGGGGTTCCTGGCCGAACTGCTGGGGCGACCGCGCAACGAGAAGGCGTTCCTGCTGCTGCCCGTGGGCCATCCGGCGCCGGGGGCGGAGGTGCCCGATCTGCGGCGCAAGCCGCTGGCGGAGGTCTCAGCCGTTCACGAATGAGGGTGGCGGCACGCCGGCACTGCCGCCGACGATCGGCGCGTCGAGATCGGCGTCGAGGACCCCCCACAGCTCGACGTCGTGGAAGCGACCGTCGCGGCGGAGGTGGGAGCGGAGTCTCCCCTCCCAGCGCATGCCGGCGTTCTGGAGCACGCGGCCCGACGCCGGGTTGCCGCTCATGTGGTGCGCGTGGATGCGCTTGAACGCGAGCACGCGCAGGCCGTGGCGGACCAGCGCGGCGGCCGCCTCGCTGGCGTAGCCGCGCCGCCAGTACGGCACGCCGATCCAGTAGCCGAGCTCCGCGTTCAGGTGCGCCGCCGACGGGTGGAGCGCGATGGCGCCGACTACGCCGTCGGCGGCCGTGGTGATCGCCCAGTCGAGCGAGCGGCCGGCCGCTCGCGCCGCCTCGTGGCCGGCGATCCACGCGGCCGCGGCGCCGTCGGGATAGGGATGCGGGAGCGTGGCGGTGGTCGACGCCACCTCGGCGGCGGCGGCCAGCCGCTGCACCGCCGGCGCGTCGGCGGCGACGAACGGCCGCAAACGCAGACGCGCCGTCACCAGCGTGGCCAGCGACTCGCTCATCGAGTGAGCTTCCGCGCGCGTTCGCCCATGTGGGTCAACGCCACGCCGATGCGCTCGACCAGGCCGCCGCCGACGCCCTGCGCCGAGAGCTTGCGGATGGCCCAGTGGAACGGCGGCAGGACGATGCCGGTGGCGCGATCGACCAGCGTCGACTCGAAGTAGGGCCAGTCGGCCACCCACTGCAGCGTGGGCCGCGCGGCCAGCAGGCTGCTGCCGATCACCGCGCCGAGCTCGCACGCGGTGACCAGCAGCGAGTTGCCGAACTCGGCCGGATCGCTCGACGACTGCAGTTCCTCGACGGCGTGCGCGTCGAACGCCTCGTCGATGGCGCCGAGTCCCTCGCGCGACAGCACGTCGTGGCGCCCGCACAGCTCCTTCCAGTCGCTGCGCGCCGCGGCGACCATGCGGCCGATCTGCTCGCCGACGCGCAGCGCCATCTCGGGCGCCACGGTGGTCAGTTCGGCCGCGGGCAGGAAGCGGAAAGCCGCCACCTCGAGCAGGTCGGGGCGGAGGAGGTCGGCACCGCGGCGCTCGCGCTCGACCGGCTTGAGCCACGGGGCGAAGAAGCGGGCGTAGACCTCGGGCGCGTCCTGCAACTCGGCCATGGCGGCGCATTCTGTCGCGGCGAGCGCCGATCCGGACCGTGCGCTTGACAAGCGGATGAGGTTGGCCGATTGTCCCGCGCCGCGCGGGAGCGGCAGCTCCCGGAGGCCTCGCCTCCGCGCCGCCCGTCGCGAACTTCCCGAGGGCTCACCATGCGCCGCATCATCACCTTGCCATTCGTCTTCTCGCTTCTGGCTGCCGCGATGCCGGCGCAGGCGGATGCGCCGCGCCTCCCGGACGAGGTGCTGGTGAAGTTCCGCGATCGCGCGGCGGCGGCCGGCGCGCACGCGCGGCTCGGGGCGACGGTGAGCGAGGAACTGGCGCAGATCGGCGTCACCGTGGTGAAGCTGCCGGCCGGGGTCACGCCGGAACAGGCGGTCGCGTTCTACGGCCGGTTGCCCGAAGTGGAGTTCGCCGAGCCGAACCACCTCGCGTACGCGGTCCACATCCCGAACGACACCAGCTGGAGCTCGCAGTACGGGCCGACCAAGATCCGCTGCGAGCAGGCGTGGGACATCCAGAAGGGCGACGCCAACGTCGTGATCGCGATCGTCGACACCGGCGTCGACAAGAACCACAACGACCTCCAGGCGAAGCTGGTCGCCGGCTACGACTTCGTCAGCAACGACAGCGACCCCGACGACGGCAACGGCCACGGCACCCACTGCGCCGGCATCGCGGCGGCGGTGACCGACAACGCGCTCGGCGTCGCCGGCGTCGCGATCAACTGCCGGATCATGCCGATCCGGGTGCTGAACAACTTCGGCTCCGGCAGCAACAGCGACATCGCCAACGGGATCAACTGGGCGGCCGACAACGGCGCCAAGGTCGTCTCGTTGAGCCTCGGCGGCACCGCCAAGTCCTCGACGCTGGAGCAGGCGGTCAACTACGCGTGGAACAAGGGGGTCGTCGTCGTCGCAGCGGCCGGCAACAACGGCAACACGACCAAGTTCTACCCCGCCGCCTACGGCAACTGCATCGCCGTGGCCGCGACCGATCGCAACGACAAGCGCGCCAGCTTCTCGACCCACGGCAGCTGGGTCGACGTCGCCGCGCCCGGGGTCGGCATCTACAGCACCTATGACGGCAACGGCTACCGCTCGCTCGACGGCACTTCGATGGCGTGCCCGCACGTGGCGGGGCTGGCCGGCCTGATCTGGTCGCACGTCGGGCCGTACGAGACCAATCGCGCCGTGCGCGAGCGCATCCAGTACACCGGCGACGACGTCGGCACCTTCGTCACTTCGGGTCGCGTCAACGCCGAGAACGCGCTGAAGAACGAAGGGGGTGGCTTCACCAAGACCCACTTCTGGCCGGTGGGCGTCACGCTGGTGAGCGGCAGCACGGTGAGCGGCGGCGTCGGCGACACCGCGTCGAGCAACGACACCCGGCTCGTGCTGCAGAGCACGCTGCAGGGACTGGCTCCGGTGCTCGACTGGTACGCCACGTTCAACACCACGCCCGGCGCGACCTTCTCCACCATCGAGCTGATCTGCGAGACGCGGCTCGGTGTCGCCGGCAACGTCGACCTCCAGGCCTTCAACTGGGTCACCAGCAGCTGGGACAACCTCGCCAGCGTCTCGCTGCTCACCACCGATTCGCAGCGCCTCTTCAGCGGCACGGCCGCCGCGGCCGGCGAGTACCTCTCCGCCACCGGCCAGCTGCAGATCCGGACGATCCGCACCGGCGCCGGCGCCAACTTCACCCAGGGCATCGACGAGCTGCGGGTGTCGTTCGTGCAGTGATCGCACCGCGGGGAGCGGTGACCGGCACGACCCGGTTCACCGAGTTTCGACGAAGCGCAGCTCCTCGCGCAGCACGACTTCGTGCGCGCGCTGGCTCGTCGGCTCGTCTTCGGCGATGAGGCGGCCGAGGAGCTGACGGCGCCGTCACGCTGCAACTGCTTCCAGCAGAGCGCTGGGCACTGACCGTGGAGGGACCACGCGCCCCGGCGGGCGAGCCCACCCACCAGCGCCGGACCCTCCAGCTCGATCCGGCGAAGTTG
The DNA here is from genome assembly GCA_016872815.1 of Planctomycetota bacterium. GTDB lineage: Bacteria > Planctomycetota > B15-G4 > B15-G4 > SIAN01 > SIAN01. Next base: position 3,485 of record VGYY01000037.1, on the reverse strand, counting down.
GCCGCGACGCAGACCATCGACCTCGAGCCGGAGCCGTCGCGCTAACGTCCGCAGGATGCGCCTCGCCGCCGCATGGATCGCTCTTGCGCCGCCGCTCGTCGCCGACGAGGCGGCGGTCGACTTCGCGCGCGACGTGCTGCCGCTGCTGGCCGATCGCTGCTTCCAGTGCCATGGGCCCGACGAGGCGGCGCGGAAGGCGGGGCTGCGCCTCGACGCACGCGACGCCGCGACAGCGGCGTCGAAGTCGGGCAACGCGGCGATCGTGCCGGGCGAACCCGACCTCTCCGAGCTGATCGCCCGCATCGACCACGCATCGCCGCGCAAGCGGATGCCACCGGCCGATTCGGGGAAGGAACTCGCCGAGCACGAACGCGCGACGCTCCGGCGCTGGATCGCCGAAGGGGCGCCGTGGGCCGGCCACTGGGCGTGGACGGCGCCGCACGCGAGCGAGCCGCCGGCCGTGAACGACGCGACGTGGTGCCGCGAGCCGCTCGACCGCTTCGTGTTGGCGCGACTCGAGGCGGAGGGGTTCGCGCCGTCGCCGCCCGCCGATCCGGTCACCTGGCTGCGGCGGGTCACGCTGGCGCTGACCGGGCTGCCGCCGACGATCGAAGCGATTGACGCCTTCGTCGCCGAGGTCGCGGCGGAGGCGGGCGCGCCGGGTCGTCCCGCGCCGCGCCCCGACGCCTTCGATCGCGCCGTCGACGCGCTGCTCGCGAGTCCGCAGTACGGCGAGCGCATGGTCTTGCCGTGGCTCGACGCGGCGCGCTACGCCGACAGCAACGGCTTCCAGCAGGATGGCGACACGCATCAGTGGGTCTGGCGCGACTGGCTGGTGCGCGCGCTGAACGAGGATGTGCCGCAGGACCGGCTGGCGGAGCTGCTGCTGGCCGGCGACCTGCTGCCGGCGGCGACGCCGGCGGAGCGGCTCAACCAGCAGGTGGCGAGCGGGCTGCAGCGCTGCGCGATGCTGAACGGCGAGGGCGGCGCCATCCCCGAGGAGCAGCGCAACGTCCTCGTCTTCGACCGCGTCGACGTCTTCGCGACGACCTTCCTCGGCCTGACCGCGGCGTGCGCGCAGTGCCACGACCACAAGTACGACCCGATCACGCAACGCGACTACTACGCGCTGTTCGCCTTCTGGAACCAAGTGCCGGAGAGCGGCGTGCCGCCGGGCGGCGGGCAGTACCGCATCGCCGAGCCGGCGGTGCGCGCGGGGACGCCGGAGCAGATGGCGCGACTCGACGCGCTCGAGGCGGAGCTGACGGCGGCCGACGCGGCGTTGGCAGAGGCGATCGCGAATCCGGCGTTGGAGCGAGCGCAAGCGGGGTGGGAGGCGGCTCGGCGGGCAGAGGCGGCGACGGTGACGCTGACGCCGTGGGAATATGGCGGAGCCAGGGTCGCGGACAGCTTCGATGAGGCGTACTACGAAGAGTCGGACGAGGCGCGAGCAGCGATCGACAGCAGCAACACCGTCGAACTATGGACCCGTCGAATTGATCGAACGGATTATCCCGACGGCGTCGTCCACTCGCTCGAAGGCGAGAACCACTTCTGGCGCTTCAGGCGCACGTTGCAGCTCTCTGCGCCGCTTCGGCTGACGCTCCACTTCGGCAGCGACGATGCGCTGCGCGTGCGCGTCGACGATCGTGTCGTGCTGCAGAGGAAGGTGCTGCGCGGAGTGGCGCCCGACCAGGAGCGGGTCGAAGTCGAGCTCGCCGCGGGAGAGCACCTCCTGTGGCTGCAGATCGTGAACGGCGGCGGGCCGGGCGGTTTCTGGTTCGAGGCGCGGGTGGGCGGCGTGCCTTTGCAACTCGCCGGCGAGCTGGTCGCCGACCCGGCGGCGCCGCTGCCGGCGACGCGCGAACCGAGGCTCGCCGAGCTGCTGCGCGAGCGCTTCCTCGCGGCCGCGGCGCCGCCTGAGCTGGCAGCAGCGCTCGAGCGGCAGCGGACGGCGCGCGCGGAGCGCGACACTCTGCGCGACGCGTTGCCGCAGGTGATGGTGATGTCGGACGGGCAGCCGCGGATGACGCGCGTGCTGGCGCGCGGGAACTACGAGACGCCGCTCGAGGAAGTGCGCGCGGGCGTGCCGGGATTCCTGCCGCCGATGCAGCGCCGCTCGGCAGCCGAGGATGCGGCGATCGGCGACGCGGCAGGCAGCGCGCCGCCCAGCCGGCTCGCGCTGGCGCGCTGGCTCGCGACGCCGGAGAACCCGCTGTTCGCGCGCGTGCTGGTCAATCGCGCGTGGCAGCACTTCTTCGGCACCGGGCTGGTGAAGAGCAGCGAGAACTTCGGCGTGCAGGGCGAGGCGCCGAGCCACCCGGATCTGCTCGACACGCTGTCGGTCGCTCTGCGCACGGAGCTCGGCTGGAGCATGAAGGCGCTCCACCGCTCGATCGCCACCAGCGCCACCTTCCGGCAGGAGTCGCGGCTCTTCGGCGAGCGCGGCGCAGCGCTGCGCGTGCGCGATCCGGAGAACCGCCTCCTGGCGCGCGGGCCGCGACAGCGGTTGCCGGCGATGGTGCTGCGCGACGTGGCGTTGGCGGCGAGCGGTCGGTTGGTCCCCTCGATCGGCGGCAAGCCGGTCTATCCGTTCCAGCCCGCCGACATCTGGTCGGGGCTCGCGATCACCAAGGAGCGAGATTTCACCTATCCGCAATCGGGCGGCGACGACCTCTGGCGGCGCAGCCTCTACACGTTCTGGCGGCGGACCGCGGCGCCCGGAAACATGTTCGACGCATCGCCGCGGCAGACGTGCAAGGTGCGGCTCCCCGTGACGTCGACACCGCTCCAGGCGCTCACCCTGCTGAACGATCCGACGTGGGTGCTGGCCGCCGAAGCGCTGGCAGAGCGCGCGCTGCGCGAGACGCGGGGCGAGACGGCGGCGGGCAGTGGCGCAAGCTTCGGCGCGAGCAACGGCGCGCGGCTCGACGCCGCGCTCACGCGGGCGTTCCGGCTCGTCGTGGCGCGGACGCCGACGGCGGACGAACTCTCCGTGCTGCGTCGCACCGTCGAGCGCGCGCGGACGAACTTCGCCGACGACGCAGCGGCGCTCGCCGTCGCCTGCCTCGTGATCTTGAACCTCGACGAGGCGCAGTCATGCGAGTGACGCGGCGCACGTTCCTCGAACAGACCGGTGCCGGCATCGGGCTGGCGGCGCTGCAGTCACTGCTCGCGCGCGACGCCAGCGCCTCCTCGATCCTCCGGTCGGGCACAGATCCAGAGGGCCCCCACTTCGCGCCGCGCGCAAAGCGGGTGGTCGTGCTCTGGCAGGGCGGCGCGCCGTCGCATGTCGATCTGTTCGATCCGAAGCCCGACTTCGAGCGGCTGCGCGGCAGCGAGGTCCCGGAGTCGGTCCGCAATCGTGCGCGGCTCTCGACGATGACGTCGGGGCAGGGGCGCTATCCGGTGCTGCCCGCGATCCGGCCGTTCCGCCGCTACGGCGAATGCGGCATGGAGCTCTCGTCGCTGCTCCCCCACACCGG
>VGYY01000036.1 GCA_016872815.1 Planctomycetota bacterium | reverse complement strand
CGGCGCCGTCGCGCGCGCGCAGCCGCAGCGCCAGCGCCGGCAAGGCCGTTCCCGCCGGCACCGCCAGCGCCAGCTCGAGGCGCAGCAGCTCTCCCCGACCCGTCGGCGTGGCGGCGCGATCCACCGCGGACGAGTCGGCGCCGCCGACCGCGAGCCACGCCGCGTCCTCGGCCCGCGCGCGGTCGATCGCCGCCTGCTCCGCGGCCCGCGCGCGCCACGTCGCCCATGCCACCAGCGCGATCGCCGGCAGGAGGAGGGCGAGCAGCAGCGAACGGGACGGCGACGACGGGACCATGGCGCGAAGTTAGCCGCGGCGCCGGCGCGACGAGTCCGCCGGCGGCAATCCGCGCGCGCGCAACTCGTCGGTGAGTCCGCGCGCCCAGCGCTCGGGCACGGCGCGCGCCGGATGCTCCCACGCGACCACGCGCGACTCGCCGAGCCGCGCGCGGAGCGGCGCGCCGATCGCGGCGTCGACGTCGCGGCCGAGCAGCACGACGCCGGCCGGTGCGAGGCGGGTGATCGCGTCGTCGACGCAGGCGGCGCGCGCGGCATCGAATTGCGCCATGAACTCGGCCGCCGCGGTCGACGCCATGCCGCGCGCCCGCAGCCGGCGCGGCAGGTCGGCCGGAGTGCGATTCGCGGCGCTCTCCGGCTCGATGAACAGGAGCGGGCAGGGATTGACCACGACGACGCGCGCGAACGCCGACTCGGCATCGCCGAAGGCGTGGGCGAGGAAGCGATAGACGCGGACCGATGAGGACTCGAAGGTCCGGGTGAGGAACGGTCGCAACGCGGGCGGCGCGAGACCGGGCAGCGCGAGCGGCTCGCCGGCGCCGCGCAGTTCGGCCGCGAGGCGCGGCAGTGCGGCGACGAGCCGCTTCAGGTCGGTGAACGGGAGGCCGCTCTGCGCCATGCCGTAGGGGCCGGGATTGAGGCCGCAGACGAGGAGCGGCGCCGGACCGAGCGGGTAGAGGCGGCGGAACCGGGCGTGCCACCGCTCGCCATAGTCGCCGGGGTGGAACACCTGCCAGCCGGTGGCGGCAGCGACCCGGCGCGCGAGCGGGGCGAAACGCGCGGCCGTCGCCTGCCAGACCGTGCCGAGTGGGTCGTCCGCCATCCGGGCGAGGCTAATCTCCCGCGCCCTTGCGGCCGAAACCGGGGGTGCCCGGGAACGGTGGCCGCCGCGCCGAATCGCGTGGAACGGCGCCGACGGCCGGGCGTACCGGTGGCCGCTGGACGGCGTGACGGTGCGGAACGCCACTCGGCAGGAGCGATCCCTGATGCAATGGTCCGGATGGGTGCTGGCGATGGTCGCGGTCGGCGCGGCGATCGGCGACGACTCGCTGCCGAAGATCGAGAAGGCGATGAAGCTCGTCTACGCGCGCGGCGCGAAGAAAGGGCCTGACGTCGCCGAGGTCGACCGGCTGGTGGCGCGTGCGATGGACCTCGCCATCGATGGCAAGGGCACGCCGGAAGGGCTGGCGGCGTACGGCTTCGTCCTCGATCACGCCGGCGCGCTGGACGCCGAGAAGCACGCCGCGCTGTTCACCGAAGTGATGGACGCGCTGGTCGAGAGCCATCTCGACGATGACGGGCTGGCCGACGTCGTGCTGATGCACCTGATGCCGGCGATGGAGTCGCCGGCCGAAGAGGCGCGGGTCGGATCGCCCAAGGCGGCGGCGGCGATCGCCTTGACGCGGGCGGCCGGCGAGTACTTCGCATGGATCGAGCGCGACTCGACCAGCGCGCCCGTGCAGGCAGCATGCGCGTGGCAGCGGATCGGCGGCGAGGCGAAGGCCGCGTCCACGGTCGAGGCGGCACAGGCAGTGATCGCCAGGCTCGGCGCGATGAAAGAGCGGTTCGGCGCGCTCGCCGGGCCCATGGGCAACTGGGGCCAGCGCTGCGACGAGCTGATCGCGTCGCTCGCGGTGATCGGCAAGCCGGCGCCGGAGATCGCCGGGATGGACCTCGACGGCGTCGCGTTCAAGCTGAGCGACTACCGCGGCAAGGTGGTCCTGCTCGACTTCTGGGGGTACTGGTGAGGCCCGTGCCGGGCCATGTTCCCGCACGAGCGGTCGCTCGTGGCACGACTGAAGGATGAGCCGTTCGCGCTGGTGGGCGTCAACAGCGACGACAACTTCGAGGAGCTGAAGAAGAAGGAGTACATCGACGAGAAGATCAGCTGGCGCAGCTTCCAGGACAGCGCCAGCGCGCCGGCGATCTCGAAGCAGTGGAGAGTGCAGAGCTGGCCGACGCTGTTCCTGATCGACGCCGAGGGCAGGATCCGGCAGAAGTGGGAAGGCAGCCCGGGCGACGCCGCTCTCGACGCCGCCATCGACCGTCTCCTCGCGGACATGAAGCGGTAACCGCCCGAATCCGCGCTCCCGGCTCGCGCCGCGACGTCCCACTGGCCGATGACGAACGGCGCCGGAACGCCCCGTTCATCCGGCACCCGGGAGTCGCCGACGCGTGGACCTGATCGCCGGTCACCTTCTCTACCAGGCGATCGACCTGCTGCTCGCGACGGCGCTCTGGCTCGCGTGCGCCGCGCTCTCCCGTGGCGCCATCGGGCGGCGCCTGCTCCACCGCCTGCCGCCCTGGCTCGGGCGCGCGCCGCGCGGGGAATGGCTGCTGGCCGCCGCGCTCTTCGTCGGTGGCCTCGGCGGCGTGATCTTCTTCGGCCAGTCGCTCGTCTACCCGGCGCTCGATCACCTGCTGCAGTGCCACCCGGACTGGCAGCGCCGCCTCAACGTCGGGGCGTTCCTGCCGCTCGGAATCGCCTGGCTTGGCGGCACCATCGTCCTGCCCGCGGCCGCGTTGCGAGCGGCGTGGAGCGCCCGGCGCGATCGCGGCCTCGCCGCCGGCTTCGCGCTGGCGATGGCGACGCTCCTGTTGCTGGCCTGCATCGTCGAGCCCGACCGCGTCGTGGTCGAGCGGCGCCGCGTCGAAGTGGCCGGCCTCCCCGCCGGCGTCGAGCCGCTGCGCGTCGTCCTGCTGTCCGATCTGCAGTCGAGCTGGCTGGGTCCGCGTGAGCGCGCGTTGCCGGCCCGCGTCGCCGCGCTGCGCCCCGACCTGATCGTCGTCGCCGGCGACCTCGTCGCGCAGAGCTTCGACGAGCGCACCACGCTGCGCCAGGCGCGCCACGTGCTCCAGGGGCTGGTGGCGGCGGCGCCGCGGCTCGGCGTCCACGTCGTCAACGGCGACGTCGACTCCGTGGTGCACGGCGGCATCGCCGAGACCATCCGCGGCACCGGCGCGCTGCTGCTCGACAATCAGTCGGTCGTGCTGGCGACGGAACCGCCGATCGAGCTGCTCGGCATCGACCCGCGCCGCGCCGGGGCGATGGAGCGCGCGTTGGCCCGGGCGCCGCGCGCCGCGGTGCGGATCGGGCTGGTCCACCGGCCGCGCCACTGGCGCGACCTCGCCGCCGCCGGCTGCCAGCTGGTGCTGGCCGGCCACACGCACGGCGGCCAGGTGGTGATCCCCGGCTTCGGGCCGCCGGTCACGTTCGAGATCGTGCCGCGCGCCGTCGCCGCCGGCGGACTGCACCGGATGAGCGACACGACGCAACTGTGCGTGACGCGCGGGCTCGGCAAGGAGGGCGGCTTCGCGCCGCAGATCCGCCTGTTCTGCCCGCCGGAGATCACGCTGATCGAGGTGACCGGCGCGCCGATGCCACCGCACTGAACCACGGCGCGGCCCCGCCGGCGGGCGACGCCGGCGCGGCGGACCCCGGTCAGGACTTGCGGATGCGCAGCGAACGGAACCAGACGTCGTCGCCGTGGTCCTGCAGGGAGATGCGGCCGCGCGCGAGCGTCGCGAAGGCCGGCATGGAGCCGAACTTGCTGGCGGCTACCTTCGCCTTCGCCTCGGCGCCGGCGAAGTCGACGTCGACCACCTTCACGCCGTTCAGCCAGTGCTGGACGTGCCACCCCTGCACCACGATCCGCCCCTCGTTCCAGTCGCCCACCGGTCGCAGCGTCTTCCCGGCCGCCGGCGCCAGCGCGTAGAGCGCCGCCGCCGAGGTGCGCGCGTCCTTGCCGTCGCCGTGGCGCAGGTCGTCGAGAACCTGGTACTCGGGCCCGGTCCGCCACGGCGCATCGTGCTGCTCGCCGACGCGGTACATCACGCCGCTGTTGGCCCCCGCCGCCACCTTCCATTCGAAGCGCAGCTCGAAGTCGCCAAACTCATCGACCGTGATGATGTCGCCGCCGCCGCCGCCCGCCGCGACCTGCAGCGCGCCGTCCACGACCGACCATCCCTGCACCGGGAACTCCTCGCCGCGGAAGCTGCGCCACCCGGCCGTCGACTTGCCGTCGAACAGGAGCGTGTAGCCGGCCGCCTGCTCCTCCGCGCTGAGCCGGTTCGGCGGCACCGTCGGCAGCGTCACGGCGCCGGTCGCCGCCCACTCGGTCCCGCGGGCGATCAGCAGGTCGAGCTCGGGGTTGTCGAACGTCTGGCGCGTCTCGACCACTCCCGGCCACACGTGTCCGAGCGGCGTGTGGAACACCCGTCCGGCGCCGTGATTCAGCACGATCACCATCGGCTCGTCGTTGCCGGTGCCGCCGGTTTTCGGATCGGCGAACGCCGTCGCCAGCACCCGCGTCTGCACGCCCGGCGTGTGGACCAGCTTGTGATAGAGCTCGTCGGGGTGCTGCTTCATGTCGGGCAGCCCGCGCGTGATCGGATGGTCGCGGTCGATCATCTTCACGTCGAACTTGTGGTAGGCGCCGTGGCCGGTGCCGTCGCGCCAGAGGTCGGCGACGATCTGCTCGTACTCCGTCCAACCGGGGAACGAGTTGTTCGCCGCGTGGATCACGGTGACGCCGGTGCCGCCGCTGACCGCCGCGACGAAGTTCCGCTCCGCGACCTCGCCCCAGCGCGTGCCGTAGTAGTTCAGCACGAAGCAGCGGTACTTCGCGATGGCGGCAGCGTCGGCCAGCGTCTTCGCCGGATCGAGCGTGACGTCGACGTCGAACCGCCCGCAGCGATCGAGCAGCTGCTCGATCTTCGGATTGACGTACTCCCAGTCGTGGTTGTTCTGGCCGGAGATCAGCAGCACCGGGATCTTCGCCGGCTCGCCCGCGGCGCCGCCCGGCGCCTTGCCGGCGACCTGTCCGACCGCACCGCCGCGCACCGCCGCCAGAGCGGCCGCGACCGACACCACACCCACCGCCGCCGTTCCAAGCCAGCCGTTCATCGCCGAGCCTCCTTCGCCACCGGAGCGTTCCGCCACGGATGCGGCGATCATGCCGCAGGGCTGCCGCCGCGGAAGCGGTCGACGGCGCACCGCTCCGGCGGAGCGGCGCCGACGGCCACGCCCGCCCGCCGCCGCACGGCCAGGGCGCGCGTCCAGGTGCCGCCCGCCGCCGTGAGAGCATCGCGCGAGAACGGCGGGACGACGGCCCCGAACAGCGACTCGCTCAGCAGATGACGTTCACGATCTTCTTCGGCACGACGATCACCTTCCTGGCCGGCTTGCCCTCCATCGCCCGCTGCACCTTCTCGCTGGCGAGCGCCAGCCTCTGGCACTGCGCGGCGTCGGCGGCGGCCGGGATCTTGATGGTGTCGCGCACCTTGCCGTTCACCTGCACGGCGATCTCGAGCTCGTCGTCGACGCAGAGCGCCGGGTCGAACTGCGGCCACGGCGCGTCGGCGATCAGCGTCGCATGGCCGAGCGCGCTCGCCCACGCCTCCTCGGCGAGGTGCGGCGCGAAGGGCGCGAGCAAGCGGGCGAACGGATCGAGCAGCGCCTTCGGCAGCGACTCGCGGCCGGTCAGCGCGTTGACGTAGACCATCAGCGCGCTGATCGCCGTGTTGAATCCCATCACGGCGAGGTCGGCGGTCACCTTCTGGATCGTCTTGTGCAGGAGCTTCTCGAGCTCCTTCTCGCCCGCTTTCGGATCGGGATCGAGCGGCCGCTCGACCAGCGCCGGGTTCGGGACGTCGCGCGTCGCCCCCTTCGGCGTGGTGAAGAAGAGGCGCCACGCGCGCTCGAGGAAGCGGTAGACGCCCTCGACGCCGTTGGTCTGCCAGACGCCGCCGGCTTCCATCGGCCCGATGAAGCACTCGTAGAGGCGCATCGAGTCGGCGCCGTAGTCGCGCACGACATCGTCGGGGTTGACGACGTTGTAACGCGACTTGCTCATCTTCTCGATCTGCGTCCTGACCGCGACGCCGGTCGCCTTGACGCGCCACTGCCCGCTGCCCGGGGCCGTCTCCTCGACGTCTTGCGGGTAGTGGTACTTGCCGCTCGCCTCCTGGAAGCTCGCCGCGACGATCATTCCCTGGTTGCGCAGCTTCTGGAACGGCTCCATCGTCGTGACCAGGCCCAGGTCGTAGAGCACCTTGTGCCAGAAGCGGGCATACAACAGGTGCAGCACCGCGTGCTCGACGCCGCCGACGTAGAGGTCGACCGGCATCCAGTAGCTCTCCGCCTCCTTCGACCACGGCGCCGCCGCGTTCTTCGGGTCGATGAAGCGCAGGTAGTACCAGCACGAGCCGGCCCACTGCGGCATCGTGTTGGTCTCGCGCGTCGCCGGCTGGCCGGTGCGCGGGTCGGTCGTCTTCACCCAGTCCGTCGCGCGGGCGAGCGGCGGCTGGCCGTCGGCCGTCGGCTTGTACTCGTCGATCGGCGGCAGGAGGACCGGCAGCTGGTCATCCGGCACGGCGACCGTCGTGCCATCCGCGCGATGAAGCACCGGGAACGGCTCGCCCCAGTAGCGCTGCCGCGAGAAGAGCCAGTCGCGCAGCTTGTACTGCACGCGCTCCTTGCCGAGTCCCTTCTCCTCGAGCCACTTCGTCATCGCCGCCTTGGCGTCGGCGGTCGGCTTGCCGTCAAGGAAGCGCGAATTCACCGCGACGCCGTCGTCGACGAACGCGGCCTGCTGCACATCGATCGGAGCGGCGGCGTCCGCGCCAGCGGCCGCGCCGCTTGCACCTGCCCGCTTCACGACCTGCACGATCGGCAGGCCGAACGTCTTCGCGAAGGCGTGGTCGCGCTCGTCGTGGCCGGGGACGGCCATGATCGCGCCGGTGCCGTAGCCCCACAGCACGTAGTCGGCGACCCAGATCGGGATCGGCTGGCCGGTGGCGGGGTTGACGGCGAACGCGCCGGTGAAGGCGCCCGTCTTCTCCTTGGTGTCGGCCATGCGGTCGCGCTCGGCCTTGTTCTTCGCGGCGGCGACGTAGGCGTCGACGGCCGCGCGCTGCGCCGGCGCGGTGATCTGCGCGACCAGCGGATGCTCGGGCGCCAGCACGCACCAGGTCGCGCCGAACAGCGTGTCGGGGCGGGTGGTGAATACGGTGAAGGTGGCGGCGCCGCCGCCGGCCACCGCGAAGGTCACCTCCGCGCCGCTGCTCTTGCCGATCCAGTGGCGCTGCATCTCCTTCAGCGATTCGGGCCAGTCGAGGCCGTCGAGATCGGTGATCAGCCGCTCGGCATACGCGGTGATCTTCATCATCCACTGCCGCATCGAGCGCTTCTCGACCGGGTCGCCGGTCTCGACGTACTTGCCGTCGACGACTTCCTCGTTGGCCAGCACGGTGCCGAGCGCCGGGCACCAGTTCACCGCGACCTCGGCCTGGTAGGCCAACCCCTTTTCGAACAGCTTGAGGAAGATCCACTGCGTCCACTTGTAGTACTCGACGTCGGTCGTCGAGAGCTCGCGCTCCCAGTCGTAGGCGAAGCCGAGCCGCTGGATCTGCTTGCGGAAGTTCTCGACGTTGCGCCTGGTGATGACGGCGGGATGGAGGTTCTCGCGCACCGCGGCGCGCTCGGCCGGCAGCCCGAACGCGTCCCACCCCATCGGGTGGAGCACGTTGAAGCCCTGCATGCGCTTCCAGCGCGAGACGACGTCGGTCGCGGTGTAGCCCTTCGGATGGCCGACGTGCAGCCCGGCGCCGCTCGGGTACGGGAACATGTCGAGCACGTAGTACTTCGGCCGGCTGCGATCGACCTTCACGCTGAAGGTCTTCTCGGCGAGCCAGCGCTGCTGCCACTTGGGCTCGATCGAGTGCGGGTCGTAGGGCATGGCGAGGATCCGGGAGGCGCTGCGAAAGGCGGAGGATGATACGCCGGCCCGCCGCGCCGGCGCGTAGCGCGCTTCGCTGCACGGCGATCGGCGACGGGGCCGCGCCGCGATCCGCGGCACCGTCCCCCGTGGCGCGCGCCGGCCCGCCGTTTGTGCTGCGTCGGCCATGGATGCCTCGCTCCAACAGCTGGTCGCCTGGTCGCTGGTCGTCGCCGGGTTCCTCTCCGGCGCGCTGCTCGGGCTGCGCTTCCACGACGACGCCTTCGCCGGCGGCTACGGCTCGTTCCGCCGCCGGCTGCTGCGGCTCGGCCACATCGCCTGCATCGCGCTCGGCCTGATCGCGCTCGAGCTGCAGCGGACGCTCGCGGCGCTCGGCGGCGCGGCGCCGGAGTGGCTCGCACCCGCATTCCTGGCCGGCGCGCTGGCGATGCCCGCCACCTGCTTCCTCACCGCGTGGCGCCGGCCGTTTCGCCACGCCTTCCCGCTGCCGGTCGCGCTGCTGGTGGTGCCGGTCATCACGCTGCTGATCGCTCTCGCCGCCCCGTCCGCCGGATCGGGGAGTTCCCCATGAAGATCGGCTTCCTTGCGATGAGCGGCATCCGGGCGCACGATCCGGAGCTGCTCCAACTCGGGCTGACGCTGCCGGGGTTCGTCGCGCGCAGCAAGCAGATCGCCGCGCTGCCGAGCCTCGGGCTGCTGCAGCTCGCCGCCTGCACGCCGGCGGGCCATGAACTGCGCTACTACGAGGCGCCCGCCGACGGCGCCGAGCCGCGCGAGCTCTACGACTGCGACCTCGTCGCGATCTCGACCTTCTCGGCGCAGGTCTTCGAGGCCTATGCCATCGCCGACCGGCTGCGCGCGCGCGGCGTCAAGGTCGCGCTGGGCGGGCTGCACGTGAGCGTGCTGCCGGACGAGGCGGCGGCGCACGCCGACTATGTCGTGGTCGGCGAGGGCGAGCAGGTCTGGCCCGAGGTGGTGGCGGCGGCGGAGCGCGGCGTCGCGGCGGCGCGCTTCGACGGGCGCGCCGCGGGGCCGGTCGATCTCGCGACGCTGCCGACGCCGCGCTACGACCTGATCGCGGGGCGGCCTTACTCGCGCTTCACCGTGCAGACCAGCCGCGGCTGCCCGTGGCGCTGCGAGTTCTGCGCGTCGAGCGTCATGCTGCAGCAGCGCTACCGGCGGCGGCCGGTGGCGCAGATCGTGCGCGACCTCGACGCGATCGAGCGCGTGCAGCCGGGCGCCTTCATCGAGTTCGCCGACGACAACACCTTCGTCGACCATGAGTGGTCGAGGGAGCTCTGCGCCGCGCTCGCGCCGCGACGGATGAAGTGGTTCACCGAGACCGACCTTTCGGTCGCCGACGATCCGGCGCTGTGCGATGCGATCGCGCGCTCCGGTTGCCGCCAGCTCCTGATCGGGCTCGAGAGCCCGGGCGAGACGGCGCTGCGTGGCGTCGAGCAGCGCGCCGACTGGAAGGCGGGGCGCGCGCCCGACTACGGTCGCAGCCTGCGCGAACTCCAGTCGCGCGACGTCACGGTGAACGGCTGCTTCGTGCTCGGCCTCGATCGTCACGGGCCGGAGATCTTCGCGGAGGTGCTCGATTTCGCCGAGACGAACGCGCTGTGGGAGGTGCAGGTCACGGTGCTGACGCCGTTCCCCGGCACGCCGCTCTACGCGCGGCTCGAGCGCGAGGGGCGGCTGCTCGCGCCCGGTCGCTGGGAGCGCTGCACCCTCTTCGATGTGAACTTCACGCCCGCGCGGATGAGCGTCGAGGAGCTGCGCCGCGGCCTGCGCTGGCTGACCGAGCGCCTCTACTCCCCCGCCGCCCTGCGCCGCCGCCGCCGCGCCTTCCTGGCGAGGCGGCGAGCCTCCGCGCACGGACGAGCTCTCGCCGCAACGCACTCCTGAGCGGACAAACTGTTCCTGGATCAGTTTGTCAGGTGACCAGGTCGTGCAGCACCTCGCCGTGGACATCGGTGAGGCGGCGGTCGATGCCGTCGCTGCGGAAGGTCAGTTGGGTGTGGTCGATGCCGAGCAGGTGCAGCACGGTGGCGTGCACGTCGTAGTTGCTGGTCGGTTTCTCGACGGCGTGCCAGCCCCACTCGTCGGTGGCGCCATAACTGGTGCCGCCCTTGATGCCGCCGCCCGCCAGCCAGACGGTGAAGCCGAACGGATTGTGGTCGCGCCCCTTGGCGCCCTGGCTGCACGGCATCCGGCCGAACTCGGTCACCCACATCACGATCGTGTCGGCGAGCAGCCCGCGCTGCTCGAGATCGGTCAACAGCGCCGCCGCCGGGCGATCCATCGACGCCGCCATGTCGGCGTGGTCCTTCGCGAGCTCCTCGTGGCTGTCCCAGTTGCGCCGCGGGAAGCCGTTGTCGGCGCCGCTCCAGAGCTGGATGAAGCGCGTGCCGCGCTCGAGCAGGCGCCGGGCGACGAGGCAGTTGCGGCCGAAGTCGGCGGTGCGCGGATCGTCGAGGCCGTAGAGCGCGCGGGTCGCAGCGCTCTCGCCCGCGAGCTCGAGCACCTGCGGCGCCGAGAGCTGCAGCTTCGCGGCGAGCTCGTAGCTGGCGATGCGCGCCTCGAGCCGGCTGTCACCGGGGCGAGCGGCGGCGTGCTCGCGATTGAGGCGGTCGAGCAGGGCGAGCGTGTCGCGCTCGTTGGCGGGGGTCGCCAGGGCGGCGGCCTCCTTCGGCGGGAAGAGGTCGTGGATCGGGCTGGCGGCGGCGGGGCGGATCACCGTGCCTTGGTGGGCGGCGGGCAGGAAGGCGGCGCCCCAGTTGGCCGGGCCGTTCGGCGCGAAGCCGCGCGCGTCGGGCAGCACGACGAAGACCGGCAGCTCGTCGGTGAGGCGGCCGAGGCCGTAGCTCACCCACGCGCCCATCGACGGGAAGCCCGGTCGCACGAAGCCGGTCGCCTGCTGGAACGTCGCCGGCCCGTGGACGTTCGACTTCGCGACCATCGAATGGACGAAGGCGATCTTGTCGACGTGCTCGGCGAGGCACGGCACGAGGTCGCTCACGTGCTTGCCGCACTGCCCGCGCGGCCGGAACTTCCACGGGCTCGCCATCACCGCGCCCGGGTCGCTCTGGAACAGCTCGACCTTGCCCCCCGGGTCGAACTTCTGCCCGTCGCGCGCGACGAGTTGCGGCTTCCAGTCGAACGTGTCGACGCTGCTCGCCGCCCCCGACATGAACAACTGCACCACCCGCTTCGCCCGCGCCCGCGGCAACCTGACATTCTGTTCCTGGATCAGTTTGTCCGCTTCGTCACGACCGGCGCGCGACGTCGGCATCGACAGGCCGGCCAGCGCCAGCGAGCCGAAGCCGTTGCCGAGCGCGGCAAGGAAGTCGCGGCGGGATTGGGGAGAGTCCACGTGTGCGCTCCGCGGTCCGCGATCGTCAGTCGATGAACAGGAATTCGTCCAGATTCACCACGACACGGCACGCCGCGGCGAGACCGTGGTGCTGCGCATGCGCGCTCACCGCCGCAGACTCCGCCGCAGTCGGTGCCCGCGCCAACGCAAGTTCGTAGAGCCGCGCCACCTGCGCCGCGAGGTCGTCCGGCCGCGCCGCCTCGAGCCGCTCCGCCAGCGCCTCGCATTGCCGCAGCACGAATCGATCGTTCAGCATGGCCAGCGCCTGCAGCGCCGTCACCGTCACGTTCCGCTTCGGCGTCAGCAGCGACGCATCGGGGCAATCGAGGCTCTCGAGCCACGGGTCAGGCACGCTGCGCACCGTGAAGCGATAGATCGCGCGCCGCCGCGCCGCCGCATCGTCGCCCGCGTACGCCGCGTAGTCGTAGACCGGCGAGTGATCGTCCTTGAACGCGAAGTGGCGCGCCGACGGCCCGCCGCGCACGCCGTCCGGCCCCGTCCGTTCGAGCCGCCCCGCCATGGCGAGCAGCCCGTCGCGCACCTGCTCCGCGTCGAGCCGCGCCCGCCCCATCCGCGCCAGCAGCCGGTTCTCGCCGTCGTCGGCCTGCGCCTTCGCGAGCGCGGCCACCGTTGCCAACGCCCCATCGCGCCCTTTCGCGACATCCCGCGCGCTGCTCATCGACGCCTGCCGCCACATCGCGCTGGTGAGGATCAGCCGATGCAACTCCTTCAGCGAGCCGCCGCGGTCGCGGAACCACGCCGCCAGCCAATCGAGCAGTTCGGGGTGACTCGGCGCGCCACCCATGTGACCGAAGTCGTTCGGCGTGTCGACCAGCCCGCGCCCGAAATGCCACTGCCAGACGCGGTTGACGATCACGCGCCAGGTGAGCGGGTTCTGCGGGTCGACCAGCCAGCGAGCGAGCGCCGCGCGCCGCTCTGCCTCGGGCGCGTCGGCCGCCAACCCTAGATCTGCCGCGAGCGGCGCGACGCAGCGCAGCGCGGCGGGCGCCGCCGCGGCAAGCGGTCGCGTCACGTCGCCGCGCTCGAGCACGTGGATCGGTCGTGGGGCCGCGCGCGGCGTGAAGGCGCCTTCGGGCGTGAAGCGCGACGTCGCCGCGTAGACGCGCTGCCGCGGCGGCAGCGCCGCAAGCTCGGCGGCGACGCGCGCCTGCGCCGCAACGCGGCGCCGCCAGTCGCTGCTGGCGCTTCCGGTCGGTGGCTCCGAGGGCGATTCGTCGGCCGCGATCGCCCCCCACCACGTGCTGCCGTCGGTGAGGTTCGTCGCCGCCCAGCGCGGCGCCGCCTCGATCGAGCTCGACGCGGTGACCGCCGCGCCGATCGCGACATCGACGCCGCCCGCGAAGCAGGCGAGCTCGCCAAGCGCGAAGGCGAAGTCGTCGGTCCGCTTCCAGAGCTTCGTCGCGGTCACGCGCACCGCGCGGATCGGAGCGCCGCGTGCGTCGAGCAGCAGCGGCACGTCGCCGGGGTTCGCGACGTCGGCCGCGCGCGCGTCATGCAGCAGGCGCACGTCGGCGAAGTCGCCGCGCTCCGACGCCTCCACCACGAATCGGACCGGGAAACCGAAGCCCGGCCCCGGCCAGCCGCCGTAGCTCTCGTGCGCCGCCACCAGCGCCACCTCGTCGAGCGGTTGCGCCTTGCCGAGGTCGAGCGCGACCCACTGCGTCGTCTCGGCGGCCGCAGCGATCTCGCCGTGCCAGCCGAGCGCCGCTCGGCTCCGCGCGTGCGCCGCCGCATCGTGCGCGCCGCTGCCGGCCACCGGCCGCTCCAGCGTGGCGAGTTCCGCCAGCAGCTCCGCGCGCCGCTGCGCCACCGCCGGCTCGGCGTCGTACTCGCGCACCGCCCGCTCGACACCGGCGAAGACCGCCTGCAGGCCGAAGTAGTCGCGCTGGCCGATCGCATCGAACTTGTGGTCGTGGCAGCGCGCGCAGTGGACGGTGGTCGCGGTAAAGGTCGACATCACGTTGGCGACCACGTCGTCGCGATCGAGCAGCCGGGTGATCTCCTTGTCGACGGTGCCCTCGCGCAGCTCGACGTGGCCGACGTAGTCCCATGGCCCGGCGGCGAGGAAGCCGAGCGCGCGCACCGCGGCCGGCTCGTCGGGCGCGACGACATCGGCGGCGAGCTGCTGCGCGACGAACTCGGCGTACGGCAGGTCGCGATTCAGCGCCTCGATCACCCAGTCGCGATAGGGCCACGCGTCAGGTCGCGGCTTGTCCTTGTCGAAGCCGTGCGTTTCGCCGAAGTGGACCAGGTCGAGCCAGTGGCGGGCGAACCGCTCGCCATATTCGGGCGCGTCGAGGAGGCGGTCGATCAGGCGCGACCAGGCGCGCTCGGACGTCGGCTCGCCGGGGTTCACGCCGCCGCCGTCGGACTCGTATCGGAAGTGGGCGGAGTCTTCGGGCGTCGGCGGCAAGCCGACCAGGTCCCACGTCACGCGGCGGAGCAGCGTGTCGAGGTCAGCGCGCGGCGCGGGCGCGAGTCCAGCCGCCGCAAGGTCGGCACGGACGAAGAGATCGAGCTCGTTCCGCGGTGGTTCGACGCCGCGGCGACGCTGCAGGTCGGTGAGCGGCGGGAGCGACGAGAGAGCCGGCGGAGCGACCGCCGCGAGCGGTCGCAGCGACCACCAGTCGCGACGCCGCTCGAATTCGTGGTCGGCCGAGCGATCGACCAGATGGCGCTCGGCCGGCCAAGGCGTGCCGGCGGCGATCCAGTCGCGCAGCGCCGCGATCTCGACGTCGGCGAGCGGCTCGCCGCCTTTCGGCATCCGCGCCTTGCGCGCGCCGTCGGCCGCAGGAGCCGTCTCGATCGCGGCGAGCAGCGCGCTCGCGTCCGGATCGCCCGCCACGATCGCCGGCTCGCCGGACTTGCCACCCCGCAAGGCGTCGGCGCGCGACTCCAGCGAAAGGCCGCCTTTTCGGCTCGCGGCGGAATGGCACGAGAGGCAGCGCATCTCGAGCAGCGGCGCGACGGCGCGCTCGAAGTCGGAACCGTCGAATCCGGTGGCGCCCGGCGCCAAGAGCAGGCCGGTCGCGCCGGTGGTGATCGCCCTCCGCATGAGCTGCCGCATCGGCGCGGGAGCGTATCGCGGCGGCATCCCGGATGGTGGACGCGGCAGGAACGGCCTTTGCCGAAGTCGCGGCGTACCCGGGAAATTCGTCGTGACACGGGCGGGAGTCCGCAGTCCACCCCTGCCACCGGGAAACAGCACCCTCACCGTTCCGGAGCCATGGCATGCGCATGTGGATCGTCGCCCCCGCCTTCCTGGTCGCCAGCGCCGGCCTCGCCCGCGCGCAGCACGGCGACTTCGTCCTCTTCGGCGAGCAGCCGAAGGAGCGGCTCGATCTGGCCGACTCGCAGCGCGCGGTCCATCCGCTGACGGCGCCCCACTACCACGAGGACTCGTTCGTCACGAGCGATCTGCGCGCGTGGTACGCGTGGCACCGGATCCCGGAGTCGATCGCGCTCGACGGGGGCGACGCGACGGCGATGGCGTTGCAGATCCGCGTGGCGCTGACCGATTCGCTGCAGCTGGTCGCCTACAAGGACGGCATCCTCGACCTCGACACCGGCCTGATCGATGAGCGCGGCACGAACGACCTCGCGGCCGGACTCAAGTGGGCGTTCCTGCAGGACTGGAATTCGCAGCTCCATGCCGCGGTCGGTGCTGGCTACGAGCTGGCCACCGGCGACAAGGACGTCCTGCAGGACGACTCCGAGATCCGGCTGTGGGCGTCTTGCAACAAGGGGTGGGATCGGTTCCACCTCGGCGTGACGGCCAACTGGATCATCGAGAACGACAGCGACGAAGGGCTCGGCGATTCCGACTGGGCCAGCCTCCACGTCCACGCCGACTGGTTCGTCAACAAGTGGTTCAGCCCGGTCGTCGAGCTGAACGCCTACAAGACGGTCGACGAGGGAACCGAAGCGGTGCCGTTCAGCGGCGTCGACGTCGCCAACCTCGGCGGCGGCAAGGGTGAGGACGTGGTGAGCTGCGGGATCGGCTTCGAACTGCGCCCGACGCAGCGGCTCGCACTGCGAGCGGCATGGGAGTTCCCGCTGACGAGCGAAGAGGATCTCTTCGGCGCCCGCGCGACGGTGTCGGCGATCTGGTCGTTCTGAGCCGGCGGTGACGAACCGGACAAACTGATCCTGGATCAGTTTGTCCGGTTACTTCACGACGCCGAGGCGCTTGCCGACCTTGGTGAACGCGGCGATGGCGCGATCGAGGTGGGCGCGCTCGTGGCCGGCGCTGATCTGCACGCGGATCCGCGCCTGCCCCATCGGGACGACCGGGTAGCTGAAGCCGATGACGTAGATGCCCTCGGGCAGCAGTTCCCTGGCGAAAGCCTGCGCCAGCTTGGCGTCGCCGAGCATGATTGGGCAGATCGGGTGGACGCCGGGGCGGATCGCGAAGCCGGCTTCCGTCATCCGCGCGCGGAAGTAGGTCGTGTTCTGCTCGAGCTTGTCGCGCAGCGCGGTCGACCCCGAGAGCAGGTCGAAGACCTTGATGGTCGCGGCGACGATCGGCGGCGCGACGGTGTTGCTGAACAGGTAGGGGCGCGAGCGCTGCCGCAGCAGCGCGACGATCTCGGCGCGGGCCGCGATGAAGCCGCCGGCCGAGCCGCCGAGCGCCTTGCCGAGCGTGCTCGACACCACGTCGACCCGCCCCATCACGCCGCAGTGCTCGATCGAGCCGCGCCCGGTCTTCCCGACGAAGCCGGTGGCGTGCGAATCATCGACCATCAGCAGCGCGTCGTGCCGGTCGCACAGGTCGGCGATCTTCGCCAGCGGCGCGATGTCGCCGTCCATCGAGAAGACGCCGTCGGTCACGACCAGGCGGATGCGCGCGCCCTTGGTGGCGACCAGCTTCGCCTCGAGGTCGGCGAGGTCGAGGTGCTTGTAGCGCTGGCGATCGGCCTTGCAGAGGCGGATGCCGTCGATGATCGACGCGTGGTTCAGCTCGTCGCTGATGACCGCGCAGTCCTCCTTGAGCAGCGTCTCGAACACACCGCCGTTGGCGTCGAAGCAGCTCGAGTAGAGGATCGTGTCGTCGAGCCCGAGGAACTTCGAGATCTTCGCCTCGAGCTCCTTGTGGATGTCCTGCGTGCCGCAGATGAAGCGGACCGAGGACATGCCGAGCCCGTACTTGCCGAGCGCCGCCTGCGCCGCCGCGACCAGCTCGGGGTGCGACGACAACCCGAGGTAGTTGTTGGCGCAGAAGTTCAGCACCTCGCCCGAAGCGACGCGGATCGACGCCGCCTGCGGCGAGAGGATGACGCGCTCCTCTTTCCAGAGGCCAGCGTCGCGGATCTCCTGCAGTTCTTTTGCGTACTGCCCCTTGGCCGTCGCGTACATTTCCCGCTCCTCTTCGCCGATCAGGCGCGAAGCAGGGCAATGTAGCGGACTGGCCCGCGACGCGGGCGCGCCGTGGGAATGACTGGAGACTGCGCCATGCGGATGATCGTCGCGTCACTAATCGGAGCGGCCGCGATCGGCTTCGGCTACGAGAAGCTGATCCAGCCGTCGATCGAGTCGGCCGTCCCGGACAGCTGGCAGCCACTCGCCGTCGCGATCGGCGCCGCCTTCCTCGGCTCCCTCTTCGGCTGGATCGCCAAGGGCATCTTCGTCAAGAAGGTCTGACCACCAGCGCGAGCTTCTTCGCCCGCGTCACCTTGCCTGCGACACGGAGCGCCGTGGCGGCAGATGCGAGGAGGCGTGCCCGAAGCTGTGTCCGCCAGGACACTGCGATGGGCGCGCCGACGAAGCAGCTGCTGTCACGCCGCCCGCGTCGGGCCCTTCGCGGGCTTGCCCTCGGGATAGAGGACGACCTTCCAGGTCTCGCCGCGGTCGAACGTCGCCATCGCCTGCGCGAAGTCGGTGAGGTCGTACTCGGCGGTCACGATCGGCTCGACGTCGAGGCCGGCCTCGAGCATGCCCAGCATCGAATACCAGGTGCCGTACATCTTGCGGCCGATGATCGCCTGCAGCTGGACGCCCTTGAACACGACGTTCTTGCTGTAGTCCTTGATCGTCACGTCCTTCTTGCTGGTGAGGCCGAGCAGGCAGAGCTGTCCGCCCGGCCGCACGATCTCCAGCGCGAAGTTGATTGCCGGCTCGGCGCCCGACATCTCGAGCACCGCATCGACGCCGTCGCCGGTCCGCTCGCGGATCAGCGCGAGCGCCTTCGCGGCGCCCTCGCCGCGCGTGTCGATCACGGTCACCGGGATCCGCCGCCCGGCCATCGCCGCCCAGTTGCGCGAGCGCTTCAGCGCCTGGTCGGAAACGTCGATCAGGAACAGCTCGCTCGCGCCGGCGAACTCGCAGACCGCGCCGGCCATCGCGCCGATCGGACCGCAGCCGGTGATCGCGATCTTCCGGCCGACCAGGTCGGCGGCGAGCGCGGTGTGGGTCGCGTTGCCGAGCGCGTCGAGGAAACCGCCGACGCGCGGCGTGATCCGGCCCGGCAGCTTGAGCACGTTGCTGGCCGGCACCTTGACGTAGTCGGCGAAGCAGCCGTCGTGGTGCAGGCCGTAGATCTTCGTCCGGCTGCAGATGTGGCCGCGGCCGGTGCGGCACTGGAAACACGTCCCGCAGACGACGTGCATCTCGGCCGAGACGTAGTCGCCCTCCTTCAGGTCGACCACGTCCTTGCCGAACGCCGCGACGTGACCGCAGAACTCGTGGCCGTACGTCACCGGCGTCTGCATGAACTGGACCGACGGGTCCCAGTGCCAGATGTGGCGATCGGTGCCGCAGATCCCGGTCGCCTTGACCTTGATCACCACGTCGCCCGGACCGGGCGTCGGCGGCGGCTTGTCGACGATCTCGGTGGCACCGTCCTTCGGCGCGATTTTCACCACCGCCTTCATCATCGGCACGGGGTCATCTCCGGATGCGGCACGGCGCGCCGGGTCGTCCCCGGCGCGCCGCGCAGATCACGCTCTCAGTAGCTCGAGCCCGCGGCCGCCGACGTCGCGCCATCCTTGTCGCCGAACTGCGCGGCGGCGGCGTCCATCAGATCGGCCACGCTGGCGCGCAACGACTGCACCCCGACGTAGATGCAGAAGCGGCTGGCGACCCGGTAGGTCTTGCACAGCTTCCGCAGGTCGCGCACCAATTCCTCGCGGTTCCAGTGCAGCAGCAGGATGCCGTCGGGCTGCCGCGCGTTCAGGTGCTCCTGCAGCTTGTCCGACACGCGGTCGGGGTTGACGTAGTCGGTGGTCCACCACTCGCCGTCGAAGCCCCACTCCGAGCCGAGCGCAGACAGCTCGTCCTCGGCGCGGTCCTGATGCTCGTCGCCGCCGATCACCATGATCGTCGGCCGGCGGCCGAGCGCCTCGCGCGCCTTGTCGGCCGCCGAGCGGTCGTTCGGCCGCTCGTCGGCCGGGCACTCCGCCTGCGCACGCTTCAGGTCCGCGTCGAAGGCGTCGGGATTCTTCTGCCAGCAGTCCTTCAGCAGCCGCAGCCCGGTGAGCTTCCACTGCGGCTCGGCGCGCGACAGGTAGAGGTCGGCCAGCGTCTTCTGCAGCGCGAACCGCTCCTTGTCGCGGCCCTTCATCCGGGCCAGCAGCTCGGCGCGCTCGCACAGCACCCGCGCCTTGTCCAGCGCCTGGCCGACGCGGTCGTCGTTGAAGATCACCTGCTCCCAGAAGGCGAGGTCGCCGCTCTGGTAGCAGACGTCGCGCAGGTCGTAGAGCGCATCGGCCGCGCTCTCGCGCTCGCCGGCCATGTTGAAGGCGCACAGCTCGATCAGCAGCGCCTCCTTGCGGACGGTCAGGTCCTCGGTCTTCTCGAGCAGCTGCTCGGCGATGCGCAGCGCGTGCTCGGTGTCGCCGAGGCGGCAGAAGTGCTGCCCCATCGCCAGCAGCTGCTTCGGGTCGCTCATGTGCGCGATGTCGACGCGCGCCAGCAGCCGCGCCGCCGCCTTCGGCGCCTTCTCCTCGAGCAGCGGGAGCATGTCCTTCAGCTGCTCCGGCCCCGGCCGCAGCCGCTCGAGCGCGATCTCGAGGCCCTGCGCCGCCTCGTCCTGCAGCTCCGGCTTGCCTTCCTTCAGCAGCGAGAGCGCGAGGAAGAAGCGGATCCGCGCCAGCGTGACCGGCAGCGGGTTGCGGTACTGCTCGATGCGGGTCAGCGCGTCGCGGAAGTCCTGCGCCGCCTCGCTGAACAGGCCGCGCTCGAAGCGCAGCACGCCGCGGGTGAAGAAGGCGTTGAACGAGGCGTTGGCCGGATCGGCGGTCGCCTGGTCGAGGTGCGCCAGCGCCGAGTCGGCGCCCTTGCGATCGGCGGTCGGCTCGAGGTCAGGCACCCCGCGCAGGCCGAGCGAGCAGGCGGCGAGATCGAAGTGCAGCACCGACGCCAGCGTGTGGCCCTCGCCCGCGACCTCGAGCGCGCGCTTGAAGTGGCTGGCCGCCTCGTCGAACTGCTCGAGGTGCTGCTTCAGCTTGCCGAGCGCGCGATGGAACGGCGCGCGGATCTCCGGCGCCAGGCTGTCGAAGCCGGGCAGCGCCATGCAGCGCGTCAGCAGGCCCTGCACGGTCTCGGGCTGCACGTGCTCGCCCGGCCGCTCGGCGCGACGGAGCACTTCCGCCAGCGTGCCGCGCAGCAGCTCCGCGGTCTCGCCGTCCGGCGAGCCGGAGGCCAGCACCGACTCGAGCGTCCCGACCGCCTCTTCGAGGTTGCCCGCCATCAGGCTCTGGCGCAGCAGGATCGGCAGGATCTGCTTCGCGATCAGCGGCTCGCTGAGCAGCGTCTTGATGTCGGGCTTCTCGACGCCTTCCTTCGGGTGGCGCAGCTGGCCGAGCACCTGGCCGAACTTGAACCACGCCGCCTCGGCACCCTGCAGCTCTTCCGGCTTGTAGGCGTCGAACGCGATCGCGTGCGCGCCGAATGCGTAGCCGAGCAGGAAGTAGGTCTCGGTGCGGCGCGGATTCAGGTCGAGGAGCGCCTTCACCATGGTGGCGGCGTCGGCCTGCCGCGCCGGCGACGGACCGGCGAGGTCGATCTCCTTCAGGACGGCGCGATCGAGCGGCGTCTCCCACGCCATGTTCGGCCGGCGGAAGCCTTCGCGGTGACGGAAGCGCCCGCCGCGTCCACCCCGGTCACCGCGCTCCATCCCGCCGCCGTTGCCGCCGTCGGGACCGTCACCGCCGCCGCCGTTGCCGCCGCCGTAGCCGCGCTCGGGACGCGGGCCGCGGTCCATGCGCGGACCCCGGTCGCCCCCGTGGCGCGGGCCGCGGTCGCCGCGCGGGCCACCGTACCGTGGGCCGCCTTCCATGCCGCCGTGACC
>VGYY01000035.1 GCA_016872815.1 Planctomycetota bacterium | reverse complement strand
GGGCTGGCCGCGCTGTCGCTGCCGTTCGTGCGCCGGCGGCTCCGCGGGGCGAGCGGCGCGGTCGGTCTCGCTGCCGGCGGGCTGGTGTTCGTCATCGCCGGGGACTGGGTCCACGAGCGTGTGCTCAGCAACATCGCCTTCTTCGCGCCGGTCTCGCTGGCGGCCACGGCGGGGATCGCTTTCGGCGCGGCGCTGCTCGGCGGGTTCGCCGGTCGCGGCACGGCGCGCGCGCCGCGCGCGGCGGCGTTGGCGGCGGCGCTGTTGGCGCTGGCGGCGCTCGGCTCGATCGCGCTCCGGCAGCGGACGGAGGCGGCAGGTGGATCGGCGCGCGACGCGGCGCCCACGGCGACGGCGCCCGAGACGGTCGGGAACGAGCAGCGGCCGCACGTCGTGCTGCTGGTGCTCGACACGCTGCGCGCGGATCGACTCGGCTGCTACGGCTACGGCCGGCCGACCTCGCCCGAACTCGATGCGCTGGCCGCTCGCGGCGTCGTCTTCGACCATGCGGTCGCGGCGGCGCCGATGACGCGCGGCTCGATCGCCTCGCTGTTCACCTCGCTCGATCCCGACGCCCACGGCACCAACGACGTGCTCGAGCGGTTGCCTGACTCGGCCGACACGCTGGCCGAGCGGTTCCGTCGCGCCGGCTACGCGACCGCCTGCTTCAGCACCAACGAGAACGTCTCGCCGGTCTTCGGCTTCGACCAGGGCTTCGACACGTTCTGGCTGCACCGGCTGAGCCGGCTCGAGCGGTTCACCGCGTGGGGGCGGCTCGGGCATTGGGTGACGGAGACGCTCGGGCTCGGTCGGCAGAGCGCCGACCTCGATGACAGCGATGCACGCCACCTCACCGATGCGGTGCTCGGCTGGCTGCCCGGCGCGGCGAAGCGGTCGCAGTTCCTCTACGTCCACTACATCGATCCGCACAGCCCGTACGCGCCGCCCGAGGACCTGATCAACGCCGATCCGCCCGATCCGGCATGGCCGGCGGAGCGCGGCCGCTTCCCGCACAACTGCCCGCCGCACCCGTTCGGCGAGTGGCCGGAGCAGGAGCCGGGCGTGCTGGAGGCCATCGCGCAGCTGTACGACGCGGAGATCCGCTTCTGCGATCGCGAGGTGGGGCGCCTGGTGCGCGAGCTCGAGCGGCGCGGCTTCCTGCGCGACAGCTTCCTGGTCATCACCGCCGACCACGGCGAGGAGTTCTTCGACCACGCGCAGATGGGCCACGGTCACTCGCTCTACGAGGAGCTGCTGCGGGTGCCGCTGCTCGTGCTCGGGCCGGGCATCGAGCCGGGGCGGGTGGCGGCACCGGTGCAGCTGATCGACCTGCTGCCGACGCTGGTGACGCTGTGCGGCGGTGTGCCGGAGCCGGCGGACGACAGCACGCACGAAACCCGCGGCCGTGACCTCGCGCCGCTCCTGCTCGCGCCGGCCGAGGAGCGGGCGGCGCTGGCGGCGGAGGTGGCGGCACCGTTCGTCTTCTCCGCGCGCGTGATCGACCCGCCGCAGGCGATGGTGCGCGTCGGCACGGAGAAGCTGATCGTGATCGAACACGCCGGCGAGACGTGCGTGCGTCTGTTCGATCTCGCCGCCGACCCGCACGAGCAGCACGACCTCGCCGCCGTTCGCCCCGAACGGGTCACCGCGCTGCGTGAGCTGCTCGAGCGCCGCCGCGCTGCTGCCCGCGCCACCCGCCTCGAAGGGGTCGCCGACGTCGAACTCTCCGACGATTCGCGCGCCGTCCTGAAGGCCCTCGGCTACGTCGCCGCCGACGAGTGAGGCGTCCGCTCGAGATCGCGTCGCCCGGTTTCGTCACCGCCCGCGCCCGCCCGCTCGCTGCGGTTCGTCGCCCATCGAGTCACCGTCGCTCGCCACTCGCGTCCCTGCGTCGCGAGCTCCTCACGGCGTGGCGAGTGCCGCTCGGTCGAGCTCCTTGGACTGCGCGTTCACGTGCGGCAGCACGGGAGCGCGCTGCGGAGAGATCGTCATGGCGACGATGCGTGTGATCGTGCTGGGATGGTTGGCGGGAGTGCTGCTGGCCGGGACCGCGACGGCCGGCGGGAGCTACCGCTCCTATCCGAAGGGCTATCCCTTCGGGCAGAGCGGCGATCCGTCGCATCCGAAGGGGTACGACGGTTGGCCGGGCGACACGCCGGCCGGAACGCCGGGTGCGCCGCCGGGTTGTCCGCCGAACGGCGGGCCGGGCGGCGACGGCTACGGCAACGGCAGCGGCGGCGCTGGCGGGTTGGGCGGTGTTCCCGGCGGTGACGGCGGTGCGGGCGGCAACTCCGGCGGGACCGGCGGCTACGGCGGCAATGGCGGCGCCGGTGGCGACGGCGGCAATGGGCTGTCGGGCGGTGATGGCGGCCTCGGCGGTTCCGGCTTCAACGGCGGCGGCGACGGCGGTGATGGTGGCCACGGCGCGTTCGGGTCCGGGGATACCGCCGGCACCGATGGTGGTGTCGGTGGTGCCGGTGGCAACGGAACGGGCAGCGGCGACGGCGGCGCGGGCGGCACGGGCGGTTCCGGCGGCTCCTCGGACAACGGCGATGGCGGCGACGCGGGCGCCGGAGGTCGTGGCGGCGCCGGTCTCGGCGGGGGCAATGGCGGCGCCGGTGGCGCCGGCGGTGAAGGCGGATCGTCGCAGAGCGGGGAGGGCGCGGGTGGCGATGGCGGTGACGCCGGTGACGGCGGTCACGCCAGCGGTTACGGCGCAGGCGGCGAGGGCGCCGACGGCGGCGACGGCGGCTACGGCGATCCTGGCGGGGACGCTGGCGACGGCGGCAAGGGCGGCAACGGCTTCGACGGCGGGACTGGCGGCGCCGGCGGTGAAGGTGGTGATGGCAGCGGCATTCCGCCTTTCGATGACGACGGCAAGGACGGCCGCGGTGGCGACGACGGCGAGGACCGCGTGGGCCTCCCCGAGATGGTGAAGTGGTTCGTCGACCCGCTGCTCCCGCTCCTGCGGCGGCCGAAGTCGTCGGGAGGGTGATGCATGAGGCGAAGGCTCCTTGCGGCGAGCCTGGTCGTCGCGGCGGTGGTCGGGACCCTGATCGGGCTCCGGCCGCCGCCGGATCGGGACCCGTCGTCGCGGCCGGATGCGGCCGCTCCGGTCCCTCACCACCCGTCTTCGGCCGCCTCGGTGCCAAGTGCACCGCCGCCGGACCGGGTCGCCGCCGCCACCGCCACCGCCACGGAAGCAGGAGCCGGTGCGTCGC
The DNA here is from genome assembly GCA_016872815.1 of Planctomycetota bacterium. Taxonomy (GTDB): domain Bacteria; phylum Planctomycetota; class B15-G4; order B15-G4; family SIAN01; genus SIAN01. The sequence continues at coordinate 17,792 of VGYY01000035.1, read as the reverse complement.
TCGCAGCGGCCCCGCGCGGCGCCCTGAACGGCCGCGTCGAGGAGCTCGTCGGCACCGCCGTGCCGGGCGTGGCCGTCACCCTGCGCGGCCAGCCGGAGCGGCGCGAGTCCGAGCAACGTTGGGTCGTGCGCGCCCATGCCGTCGCCGACGCCGATGGCCGCTTCCGGTTCGCGCCGCTGGCCCCCGGCCTCTACCGCGTCGACCCGACGCCGCCGGATGGCTTCCTGCCGGTGCCCGCAGCGGAGGTCGTGATCGAGTCAGCCGTTCGACCGCCCGGGTACTTCGCGCCGATCGCACGGATCCCGCCAGAGGGGGGCGAGGTGGCGCTCACGATCGTCCTGCTGCGGCCAGGACGCGTGCGCGGAATCGTGCTCGACGCCGCCGGCCGTCCGGCGCCCGACGTGCTGGTGCGCCTGCAAGGCTTCGATCACGGCCGGCAGGGCGTCCATGCCGACGCGACGAGCGATGCCGAAGGGCGCTTCGAGATCACGGCGCCGCCGGCCCGCTATCGAGCGCGCGGCATCGTCGATCCGGCCTCGCCGCTGGCCAGCACGTGCCAGCCGCTGCCGCAGGAATTCGAGCTGCGCGAAGGCGAGTTGCGCGAACTGACCCCGCTCCGTTTCGGCGGCGACGGCTGCAGCATCGCCGGGCGCGTCCTCGACGATCTGGGCCAGCCCTTCGCCGGGCTCGACGTCCTCTGCTGGTTCGGCGAGGAGGCCGCGGTGCCGCACGACTGGTCGAACGCGCTGCTGCGGGCGACCACCGATGCCACCGGCACCTTCCGTCTCGACGGGCTGCCGGCGTGTCGGATCGCCATCAGCATCGCCCCCGAGGGCTTCCTGCCCGGAAACGAGGCGACCAACGTCCTCGCCTGGTTCCTCGATCCGCTCGAGCTCGATCTGCGCCGCGAGCGCAGCGTCGAACTCCCGCCCGTCACCGCCGTGCGCCACCGCCCCTGCCTGCTCGAGGTCGTGCCCGCAGCCGTGCCGGCCGTCGCGCCGGCGAAAGCGGCGCGCGGCCACGTTCGAGTGGAGATCGCCCTGCGCGATCCGCGCGACCCGGCTGCGCTCCCCTGGGTGCTGCAGCGGCCGCTCGAGCTGCGGCCGGATCGGTCGGCTGGCGCCACCGGTGCCCCGACCTATCGCTGGATCTGCTCGACACCCCACCCGTCAGTCATCGTTCGCTGCTTCATCGAGGAGAAGGGCCGGCGCGTCGTGCTCTCCGAGCACGCCGTCGAGCCGACGGCCGGCCGGCAGACGCTGGCGCTCCCGCCACCGTGACGGGATCGGCTGCGCGCCGCACGGCCTCCTGATCGCGCGTCCTCAGCGCAGGGGCGGCTTGCCGCGGGCGGAGCGGCGGCGGTTCAGGTCGGCCAGTGCGGCGGGTTCGCGCGCAAGGAAGCGGACGAACTGCGAGGTCGAGAGTTCGAGCGTGCGCGCTGCGGCCGGGACATCGTCGTCGAGCCACGCCAGCAGGTCGAGCGCCTCGGCCAGCAGCGCCGGGAAGTCGGCGTGGCGGGCGCTCACCACGAACTTGCTGCCGTTCAGGCGCGAGCGCCAGAGGGTGCTTGGCACGTGCAGGTCGGGCGTTTCCGCGCCGCCCACTGCCGGCGGTGCCGGGTCCGTTGGCGGCGTGCGATGGCGCAGCGCCAGCTCGAGCCGCAGGCGGTGGATCGCCTCGGCGCGATTCAGGTCGAGGCTGCGCCGCTCGCCCGCCTGCGCGTGGATGCCGGTGGGGCGATGGGTGAGGCGCGCCATCGTGTCCGACTTGTTGCGATGCTGCCCACCGGGCCCCGGTCCGCGCGTCGTGCGGTACTCGACGTCCTGCAGCAGCGCCTCGATCGGCAGCGCGGCGGGGTGCATGGGGGGATGGTAGCTTCGACGGCGGATGGTCCTGACGATCCGACTCCTCCGCCGGCCTCGCGGACGCGCGCCGACGCTGCGGCTCGCCGTGGCCGGCGCGCTCGGCGCCGCAATGATCGGATGGGCGGGCGGCCGGATCGATGACGCGGCCGCGGCCGGTCGCGCCGCCGATCGGCCCGAGGCGCGGCCGAATCTGCTGCTGGTCTCGCTCGACACGTTCCGGGCCGATCGGATCGCGCCATGGGGGCCGGGCGGCGTGGCGCCGACCCTCGACGCGCTGGCGGAGGAGAGCGTGGTGGCGGCGCGCGCCTATGCGCCGGCGCCGCTGACCTTCCCGTCGCACACGTCGATGCTGACCGGGCTCTATCCGTTCGCGCATGGCGTGCGCGACAACGACCTCTATCGGCTCGACGCGCGGGCGCCGTCGGTGGCGAAGGCGCTCCAGGCCGCCGGCTGGCGCACCGAGGCGATCGTCGCGGCTTCAGTGCTGCGTTCCGGGACCGGTCTTGACCAGGGGTTCGAGCGCTACGCCGATGTCCCGTTCAAGCGCGCGCGCAACCTCGTGGTCGAGAGCGAACGACCGGCCGAACAGGTGACCGACGAGGCGCTGGCGCGCCTCGCGGTGGACGACGCGCGGCCGTGGTTCCTCTGGCTGCACTACTTCGACGCCCATGCGCCGTTCCGCGCGCCGGGCGGGCCGCCGCCGACCGCGCCGCTGACCGAGCAATACGACGCCGAGGTGCGCCACCTCGACGCGCAGTTCGCGCGCGTGATGGCGGCGCTGCGGGCGAGCGGCGCGCTGGAGCGGACCTGGATCGTGGTCTGCGCCGACCACGGCGAGGGACTCGGCCTGCAGCAGGAGACGGCGCACGCCTACCTCTGCGAGGAGTCGACGTTGCGGATCCCGCTGTTCGTGCGGCGGCCCGACGGCGGACTGCGCGGCGCGATCGAGTCGCTGACCAGCGCCGTCGACGTCGCGCCGACGTTGCTGGCCGCTGCCGGGCTCGGGGTCGACGCCGCATCGATCCACGGCCGCGACCTGGTCGAGACCCTCGCGGCGCAGCAGGGCGATGATGTCGGCGCCGGCGCGACGGCCGAGCGGGCGATCTGGTTCGAGACGTGGGCCGGCTGGCACCAGTTCAAATGGGCGCGCCTCGAGGGCGTCGTCGCCGGCGGCTTCAAGTACGTGACCAACGTGGCGGAGGAGTTGTTCGACCTCGCCGAGGAGCCGCTCGAGCGGGCGAATCGCGCGAGCGAGCGGCCGGAAGTGGTGCGGGCGCTGCGGCAGCGCTTCGAGGCGCTGCAGGCGGAGCCGGTGGCGCGACTCGATTCCGCGGCCGACAGCCTGCCTCCCGAGGAGGTCGCCCGGCTGCGCGAGCTCGGCTATCTCGCGCGCATGGTCGGCGACGACGCGGCGGCGGCCGACAGCGACCTCGACCCGCGTGTCCATTACGCCAGCTGCCTCGAGCTGCAATTCGCGCTGGAGGCGTCGCAGGCCGGGAACGTCGACGCCGCCGTGAAGACGCTCGAGTCGCTGGTGGGGCGCTACCCGAAGAACCCGCTGTTCGGCGAGTTCCTCGGCAAGGTGCTGCTCAAGGCGGGGCGCAAGGAGGCGGCGGCGCAGGCGTTCGCGGCGGCGCTCGCCGTCGACCCCGACCTGGTGTCGTCGGCGTTCTATCTCGGCTCGCTCATGCGCGAAGCCGGCCGGATCGGCGAGGCGCGCATCCACCTCGAGAAGGCGGTCGCGCTCTCGCCGGTCCACCTCGAAGCGTGGCTGCAGCTGCGCGCCGTGCACGAGCGCGAGCGGCGCTACGACCTCGTGCTGTTCGACACGTGCGAGGTGATCCGGCTCGCCGCCGAGCTGCGCGACGCCGACGGCGACGCGCTGGCGGACGATTCGCTCAGGACCTGGCTGCCGAACGTGCTGGCGAAGAAGCTCGCCGGCGCGCCGAACCTGGCCGAGCTGAAGCAGGAGGCCGGGCGCCGCCTCGGCAGCGGCGATCTCCCCGCGCTGGCGCGCGCCCGCGCGCTGCTCGACGCCGCGAGGTGACCGCGGCAGCTACCATCGCTCCCCCGGTTTCCAGCAGGGACGATGTCATGCGATTGCTGCGTCTTGCCGCGCTCTGCGCGTTCTCGGGTGTCGGTGTCGCGGCGCAGCCGGCGCCGCAGGAAGCGCCGCGCGACGCCGCCGGCCTCGCGCCGCGGGCGTGGGAGCACGAGAGCTCCGACCTGCCGGTCCATCCCCGCGCGCGCTTCGGCGCGCTGCCGTCGGGGTTGCGCTATGCGTGGATGGAGAACGGCGAGCCGAAGCAGCGGGTCTGCCTGCGGCTGCACGTCGACGTCGGCAGCCTGGCCGAGAGCGAAGCCGAGCGCGGCATGGCGCACTTCCTCGAGCACATGGCGTTCAATGGCTCGCGGAACTTCCCGCCCGGCACGCTGGTCGAGTGGCTGCAGCGGCACGGGCTCGGCTTCGGCGGCGACACCAACGCGCTGACCGACTTCTCGCAGACCGTCTACCAGCTCGACCTGCCGAACAACGACGCGGCGATGCTGGCCGACGGCCTGCGCGTGTTCCGGGACGTGATCGACGGGCTCCTGCTGTCGCAGGCGGAGATCGACCGGGAGAAGGGGGTCATCGACGGCGAGGAGCGCGAGCGCGAATCGGCGCAGTTCCGCTCGATGCGCCAGGCGCTCGAGGTCGTCTTCGCGGGGACGCGCATCCCGGCCCGCCTGCCGATCGGCACCAAGGCGGCGCGCGACGCGTTCGACGCCGCGGCGATGCGCGCCTTCTGGCAGCGCTGGTACCGGCCCGACCTCTGCACGCTGCTGATCGTCGGCGACCTCGGCGGGCGCGATCCGGTGGCCGCGATCGAGCAGGCGTTCGGCGATCTCGCGGCACCGGCGACGCCGCGCCCGGCGGAGCCGCCGCTCGGGACGCCGGCGCCGGCGCGACGCGCGTTCGCGGTGTTCGATCGCGAGATCCCGAGCCTGACGCTCAACGTGCAGCTCCTGCGGTCGCACGTCGACCGGCCCGACCGCAAGGCGACCCGCGTCGCCGATCTCGCCGCGGACTACGCGCGCGGCATTGTCAACCTGCGGCTCGCGGAGCTGCTCAAGCGGTCCGACACCCCGTTCCTCCACGCGCAGCTCGGCGAGGGCGGCGGCCTCAAGGCGTGGGAGGGCGAGGCGCTCGTCGTGGTCTGCGTGCCCGACCGCTGGCAGGAGGCGCTGCGCGTCGCGCAGCTCGAACTGCGGCGCGCGCTCCAGCACGGCTTCCTGCCGAGCGAGCTCGACGAGGTCCGCGCCGACTCGCTGCGTGCGCTCGCGGAGGCGGTGGCGCAGGAGCCGACGCAGGACAGCGACGTGCTGGTGGGCGAGCTGCTCGCCGCCTGCGAGGAGCGCTACGTCCCGACCGACGCCGCGACGCTGCGCGCGATCTACGAGGGGCCGACGCGGGCGCTGACGCCGACGGCGTGCCAGCGGGCGCTGCAGCAGGCGTGGAACGCGGGCCAGCTCGTGATCAGCGCGATCGGCGGCCGCGACTTCGGCGCGACGGCGGAGACGGAGCTGCTCGCGGCGTGGGAGGCGGGCGGCGAGCTCGCGGTGGCGGCGCAGTCGCCGGCGGCGGCCGGGACGTTCGCCTACGGGGCCGACCCGGCGCTCGCCGGCCAGGTCGCCACGCGCGCCGCCGACGCCGAGTTCGGCTTCGAGGAGGTGGCGTTCGCCAACGGCGTCCGGCTGGTGGTGAAGCGCACCGACTTCGAGCAGCGGCAGATCCTGTTGCGCGTGCTGACGGGAGAGGGAGTCCTGTCGCTCGACCCGACCCAGGCGCCGCTGCGGATGTTCGCGCAGCAGACGTTCCTCGCCGGCGGGCTCGGCAAGCACACGGCCGACGAGATCCGCCGCCTCACGGCCGGCCGGGCGGTCGACCTGTCGTTCGGCATCCTCGACGAGGCATTCGTGTTCGGCGCGGCGACCACCGCCGAGGATCTCGCCATGCAGTGCGAACTCGCCTGCGCGTGGCTGGTCGATCCCGGGTTGCGCGAGGAGGGGGCAACGCCGTTCCGGCGCGCGCTGCCGAACCTGTTCGAGCAGCAGAAGCACCAGCACGGCGGCGCGATCGCGATGCAGTTCGTGCCGAAGCTCTACGCCGACGATCCGCGCGTGCGGTTCCCGGCGCTCGAGGCGGTGCAGGGCATCACCATGGAGCAGGTGGGCGCCTGGCTGCGCGGGGCGTTCGACGGCGCGCCGGTCACTGTGGTGCTGGTCGGCGACGTCGACGTGGACGCGGCGATCGGTGCGGTCGGTGCGACGTTCGGCTCGCTGCCGCCGCGGCGCGAGCGCCGGCTGCATGCCGAACGGCGGGCGTTCCCGCCGATGGCGGCCGGTCTCCGCGAGAACTACACGATCGACACCGACCTCCCGAAGTCGCTGGTGCTGGTCCAGTACGCGACCACCGACGGCCTCCACACGCCGACGCGGCGGGCGCTCCATTGGCTGGCGGACGTGGTGAACGACCGGCTGCGGATCGAGATCCGCGAGAAGCTCGGGGCCGCCTACAGCCCGCGCGCCACCCAGAGCACCAGCATGATCTACGTCGGCAACGGCAACCTGGCGTTGCAGGCGATGTGCGATCCGGCCGAGAGCGGGAAGCTGGTCGCTGCCCTGCTGGCGGTCGGGGAACGGCTGGCGCAGGAGGGGGTGACGGCCGAGGAGGTCGAGCGGCTGCGGCCGGAGGTGGTGGCGCGGCTGCGCGACCAGCAGCGGGCGAACGGCTTCTGGCTCGAGGTGCTCGGCAACTTCCATCTGGCGCGGCCGGTGCGCGAGGATCTGCGGACGGTCGTCTCCACCGCGCAGAAGATGGACGCGGCGACCCTCACCGCGCTGGCGCAGCGGTACCTCGCCGCCGCCAAGGCGTCGGTCGCCGTGGTGAATCCCCGCACCGCGACGGCGCCCGGTGACGGCACTCCCCGACCCGCCGGGGGCTGACCGCCGCGAGCGAGCCGGCGGATCCAGGACGGCGGTTCCAGGTCCGGCCGTCGCACCGGGTGACCGCTGCGTGACCGCGGCCAGTCGCGCGTCGCTGCGATCGGCGGCCGCGTCCGACGTCAGGTCGCCGCGGCGGCGGCACTTTTTCTCGCCCGGCTCTTCCCGCGATGGGGGGCGCGGCCGATCATCAGACCCGTGGATGTCAGGCGAATGATCCCAGGTCATGCCACCGCGTCGGTGACGCTGGTGCTGGTCGGGTGGGTCGGTCGCGCCGCGCCGTCCGCCGGGCCGGCTGCGGTCCAGGCGCGATCGACGGGCGTCCCGCCACCGGTCGCGGCGCAGACGCCGGCCGTGCCCGCCGGCGCGCCCCGCGGCGTCTGGTACGAAGCGCCACGACCCGACGACCCGCAGTTTCCGCTGGTCTGCGGCCGTCCGCGCGACCAGCTCCAGTGGCTGATCGAGATCAACGGCAGCGGCGTCGCGCTGATCGACCACGACCGCGATGGTGATCTGGACCTCTTCTTCCCGATGGGCCGCGATCCCTGGTCGGACCCGCCGCGCGGCAGCGACCGCCTGCTCCGCAATCGCGGCGACGGCACGTTCGAGGACGTGACCGCCGCGAGCGGCGTCGGTGACGAGGCGTGGAGCTTCGGCTGTGCGGTCGGCGACTACGACAGCGACGGATTCGACGACCTCTTCATCTGCAACTGGGGCCCCGATCGGCTGCTTCGCAACAAGGGTGACGGCACGTTCGAGGATGTCTCGACGCAGGCCGGCATCGCCGACGACGACTGGAGCACCTGCGCCGCGTTCGCCGACCTCGACCAGGACGGCGACCTCGACCTCTACGTCGCGCGCTACTTCCATTTCGACCTGGCGAAGCCGCCCAACAGCGGCAAGCCGTGCAAGTTCGGCGCCATCGAGGCGCCCTGCGGTCCGCAGTGGGAGCCGGCGGTCCACGACCTCCTCTGGCGCAACGACGGCAACGGCCGTTTCACCGACGTCTCGGTCGAGTCGGGCATCCGGGCCGTTCGCGCGAGCTATGGCTTCGGGGTGACCGTCCTCGACATCGACGACGACGGCCGCCTCGATCTCTTCGTCGGCAACGACAGCCTGCCCAACTTCCTGTTCCACAACCTGGGAGGCATGAAGTTCGCGGAGATCGGCGTGATGTCCGGCGTCTCGGCCAACATCGACGGCGAGGATCAGGCGTGCATGGGCGTCGATGCCGCCGACTACGACGACGATGGCCGCGAGGACCTCTTCGTCAGCAACTTCTCCAGCGACTACAACACCCTCTACCGCAACGACGGCGGGCTCCTCTTCGACGACGTGACGCGTTCGATGGCGCTGGCCGAGGCGTCATGGTGGACGCTCGGCTGGGGCACGAAGCTGTTCGATGCCGACTGCGACGGCGACCTCGACCTCGCCGTGGCGAACGGCCACGTCTACCCCCACCCCGAGCGCGGTTCGGGCATGACCTTCGCCCAGCTGAACCACCTCTACCTCCAGCGCGACGGCCGTTTCGACTTCGCGACCGCCGACGCGGGGCCGGGGTTCGCGCTGGTGCGGTCGAGTCGGGGGCTCGCCACGGGTGACCTGAACGGCGACGGCTGGCTCGATCTCGTCGTCAGCGAACTCGAGGGGCCGCCGTCGATCCTGCGGGCCGTGCCGCAGCCGGGCGTCCACCGGCTGCTGGTCGAACTGCAGCCGGGCGCCGATCGCCGTACCGTCGAGCACGCCGAGGTCACGGTGAAGGCGACCATCGGCGGTGCGGCCCGCGTGCAGCGCCGCCGCGCCAACCGCGCCGGGTCGTACGCCTCGTCATGCGACCCGCGCATCCAATTCGGGCTCGGCGACGCGAACGCGGTGACGGAGCTGATCGTCCACTGGCCGGATGGCAGCGAACAGGGCTTCGGCGAGCTGCCCGTAGATCGTCGCGTGGTGATCCGGCGTGGCGAGAAGTCGCCGCGGCTGGAGGCGCTGCGATGAGCGATGCGCGGCCACCGGCTCATTTCCGCGTGCTCGCGCCGGCGGTGCTGTTCGCGGCATTGCTGGCGGTGGCGCCGGCCTGGGCGCCGTGCAGCGCACAGGGCGCGCCGCCGGCCGCCGCGCCCGATGCCGCGCGGATCGAGCAGGCGCTGCGCGCGCTGCGAGCCGGCAAGGAGATCGACAGCAGCCTCGCCCTGTTGCGCGACACCATCGAGCGCTCCGGCGACCCGGGGACGCTGGCGCGGCAGATCGGCGTCGTCCTGCTGACCGACGGGCGCTACGCGATGGCGGCCGACTTCCTCGCGGTGGCGCGGGCGCGGTTGCCGCAGGACGGCAACGTCGCCCTGCAGCTCGGCAAGGCGCAGGCGCTGCTGCGCCGCTTCGACGAGGCGGTGGCGAGCCTGACCGCCGCCGACGCGCTGCTGCCGCCCGGCCCGCATCCGATCGTGAAGCAGTTCCTCGCCACGTCGCTGGCCGGCCAGCAGCGCTTCGACGACGCCCTGCGAATGGCGCTGCTGGCGCGCAGCGAGGCGGAGACGTTCAACGCCAACCTGCCGCCCGGGAGGCCACCGCTCGAGCTGGCCGACTTCGAGTTCACCCGCGCCAACGTGCTGCACATCGCGGTGCGCTTCGACGATGCGCTGGCGGTGCTGGCGCAACTCGAGCTCGAGCCGCTCGACGCGGCGGATCGCGCCAAGGCGGCCCTGCTGCGCGCGAAGATCCTCGACGCGCGCGGCGACGACGCGGGTGCGCTTGGCGCCTATGCGGCGGCACGGGCGGCGGCGCCGGACGACGTCGAGGCGTGCTACGAGAACGCCTCGTTCCTGGTGCGTCGCGCGAAGCACGCCGAGGCGACGGCGCTCCTGCAGCAGGTGGTGGCGCGCGACCCGCAGCACGAAGGGGCCTGGTTCAACCTGGCGCGGACGCTGCCGCGCTCAGGCGACGCCGCCGGCGGCAAGGCGGCCCTGGCGCGCTACCAGGAGATCCACGACCAAAAGCTGAAGGACGACGAGCGGCTCACCGAGCTGCGGCGCGTGCTCGCCGCGAAGCAGTGAAGGAGAGCGCGAGTCCGCCGGCGACCCACGCCGCGAACGTCGCCACCTGTGCCTGCCACGTCGCGTCCTGGGTGATGAGGAACGCGAGCAACGCGCTGGCGGCGAGGCCGGCCAGCGGGATCGGCCAGCGGCCGCCCGGCAGGCGGAAGCCGCCGTCGGCGCCCGGCACATGGGCGCGCAAGGTGATCACCGCGAGGCAGGTCGCCGCGTACTGCACGAGGACGGCGAGGTTGGAGAGCGCGGTGAGCTGCTCGAAGGCGGCGGCGCCGTCGAGCGGCGTCGCGGCCGGGAAGAGGCGATTCCACAGCGCCGCGGCCACCGGGAACAGGGTGCCGAGCAGAGCGGCGGCGGCGGTGACCAGGATCGCGACGGTCGGCGTCCCGCGCTTCGGGTGGAGGCGGCCGATGGCGGCCGGAAGAAGGCCGTCGCGGCCGAGCGCCAGCAGGAAGCGCGGCGCACAGAACATCGTGACCGCGGCGAAGCCCAGCATCGAGACGCAGGCGCCGATCGACATGAGGCGCTCGCCGCTCTTGCCCATGAAGGTGGCTGCGGCGGCGGCGAGCGGCCGGGTCGCGAGCGCCGGGTCGCTCGCGATCTGCGGGCAGGCGCCGACCGCGACGATCTGGATCAGGCAGTAGAACGCCGCGCTCAGCACCAGCGCCAGGGTCACCGCCAGCGGCACGTCGCGCCGCGCGTTCTTCAGCTCGCCGGCGGGGACGGGGACGACCTCGAACCCCTGCAGGGGATAGAAGGCGGCGAAGATCGCCAGTCCGAGCGGCGAGGCGGTGGCGAACGCCGTGGCGGCGTGCGCCCCGGCGGCAGCGGGCGGCGCGGCGGGACCGGACGCGACCGGCCACCAGGCGAGCCGCGCGGCGTCGATCGCGAACAGCCCGGCGATCACGAAGATCAGCAGCGGCAGCAGCTTGGCGACGGTGAGGAAGGTCGCGGTGCCGGCGGCCGAGCGGACGCCGCGGCAGTTGAGGATGGCCAGCGCGACGACGATCGCGACCGCGATCAGGGTGGCGAACGGCTCGTCGCGGGCGCCGGGCACGAACACGTCGAGGTAGCCCGGGATGCCGGTGGCGGCGGCGGCGAGCGCGGCCCACATCGAGATCCAGGCGGTCCAGGCGACGACGAAGCCGGTGACGCGGCCGAAGGCGCGGCGGGCGTAGAGGTAGGGGCCGCCGGCCTCGTCGTGCCGCGCGCTCATCGCCGCGAAGGAGAGCGCGACGCCGAGCAGCAGCAGCCCGTCGATGGCGAACGCGATCCACGAGGCGCCGCCGAGGTGGCGCGCGAGCTCGCTCGGTTTCCGGTAGATGCCGGAACCGACGATGTTGTTGACGCCGATGCAAAGCACGGTGAACAGGCCGAGCTGCCGGATCGACGCTCCGCCGGGACGCTCGCCGGCCACTGTCGTCGCCATCGCGGTTTCCCTTGTTCGGTTCTTTTGGTGAAGCCTATCAGGCGTTTCTGCTGACGGGCCGCTGGCCCGCAGCAGAACTTCGCGCCGGGCCGACCACGCGGAGCGTGGCGGCCCTCTCGGGGCTTGCAGCTGACGAACGGCTGCGGCCGGAGGCCGCAGCGTTCGCAGCTGAAATGAGGGGCGAGAGGGGTCGGTGGGTGGCGAGGGAGGGTGAGAGAGGGGCTTGCAGCTGACGAAGGGCTGCGGCTGGGCGCGGCGGCGTTCGCAGGTGAAGCGAGCGGCGGAGGGGAGCTGGTGGCGAGGGAGGGTGAAGGAGGGGCTTGCAGCTGACGAACGGCTGCGGCTGGGCGCGGCGGCGTTCGCAGGTGAAGCGAGGGGCGGCGCTCAGCTCGGTGGGTGCTGTTTCGCGTCGCTCGAGGTGGAGCGGTGGTCGGCCGTTGCCGGTGCGTGTTCCCGCCGTTGGCGCGCCCGTTCGCGGATCACCTCGATGATCGCCGGCAGGATCGACAGGAAGATCACCGTGACGATGATCGGATGGAGGTACTTCTCGACGGTGCCCTCGCCGTACTTCCGGTTGATCCAGGTCGCGCCGTAGTAGCCGCCGAGCAGCATCGAGCCGACCCAGGCGATGCCGCCGCCGACGTTGAACATGGCGAAGCGCCGGTAGTTCATCCCGGCGGCGCCGGCCACCGTCGGGGCGAACGTGCGCACGATCGGCACGAAGCGCGCGATCACGATCGTCTTGCCGCCGTAGCGCTCGTAGAAGGCGTGCGCCTTCTCGATGTGCTTCTTCTTGAACAGCAGCGAGTCATCCTTCTTGAACAGTGCCGGCCCGAGCTTCGCCCCGATCTGGAAGCCGATGGCGTCACCGACGACCGCCGCGACGCAGGTCACGCCGAGCATGGTCCAGATGCTGATCGCATCGGGTCGGCCGGTGGTCGACGCCACCACGATCCCCGCCGTGACCAGCAGCGAGTCGCCCGGCAGGAAGAAGCCGAGCAGGAGTCCGGTCTCGACGAACACGATGGTCGCGACCGCCAGCGTCCCGTAGTCGCGCACCATCTCCTGGATGGCCTGCGAGCTCAGGTACTGGTCCCACAGCTCCTTCAGGGTCTCGAACATGGAGGGGTGTTCCTGGACGGGAGATGCGCTGCAGTGGGGGGGGCGAAACGGCGTCCGGCAGGGGCGCGGCATCTTGCCGTCGGCTGCGGATGGAGCGAGGTTCGGAATCCCGCCAAGTCGCGATGGAACGGTCCGCGGCGATGCGTCGAAGCCGGGCAATCGATGATCGTCTCCGCTGCGCTCACGGTCGCCGTGCGAACGACGTCAGGTCGTCGTCGGCGTCCCGTGCGGGAGGCTCCTGTACGCCGTCAAGCAGCCGTCGTTGGTGACTCCCCGGCCCGGCTCGCGAGGCGGCGTCGCCCGCGCAACCGCTTCACCGCGTACTCGAGGCGCAGCGCCTCGCCGCGTGACGCGAACGGACCCCATCGTCGCGCCAGCCGCCACGGTCGTCCCGCGCGCGTCGCCCTGGCGCCGCCGCGTCGCGTGCCGTTGTGCTGTTCGAGGCGCCGGTCGAGGTCGGTGGTGATCCCGACGTAGGTGCGCGTCGCCGACGCCAGCACGTAGACGAACCAGCTCATCACGGCCACGCTAGCGCGACGGCAGGGTGGGGCCGATGCGATGATGCGCGCGGGTCGGAACCGCCGCGTGGAGCCCACGAATGACCGTCCGCCCTCCCGCCACCTACGACCGCACCCAGCATGGGGTGCTGCACCGCGTCTTCCTCGTCGTCGCCGCGCTCGAGCTGGCGGCCGGCGTCGTGGTCGGCTCGTTGGTGAAGGGCGAGGAAGGGACGAGCGTCGGCGTGATCCTCGGCTGCAGCGCCGCGTTCTTCGCGCTGATCTCGGCCACGATGGCGCGGATGCGGATCCACGACGACGGCGCGGCGCTGCGCGTCGTGCTCGGGCCGGTCGAGCTGTTCAGGAAGCGGGTGCCCTACGCCTCGATCCGCTCGGTCCAGCCGTACGAGACGACGGTGCTGCGCCACGGCGTCGGCATCCACATGGCGCCGGGCGGCGGCTGGACCTGGAACCTGAAGAAGGGGCCCGCGGTCGAGCTGGTGCTGGAGAAGGGGCGCCTCATCCTCGGCACCGACGATCCGGCGGAGCTGGTCGCGTTCCTGCAGGCGAAGCTGCGGCGCGGCTGAGGCACGGCTGGCCGCCCCGCGAAGGTCGCGATAGAACGAGCGCGATCGCCACTCCGGATCGGAGATTCGCATGCGCGCCATGTCGTCGCGGCTCCTCGCTCTCGCCGCCAGCGCTGCGGCGCTCGCGCCGAGCGCATCGGCGCAGGGGGATCGGGTCCACCTGCTGTCGCGCTTCAACGGCCACGACGCCGGCGGCAGCGGCGGCTGGGACTACAACGACGTGCTCGGCTATCGCGACCCGAGCGGTCGCGAGATCGCGCTGCTCGGCACCTGGAACGGCACGTCCTTCGTCGAGACGACCGATCCGTTCAATCCGGTCGAGCTCGCCTACATCACGCACAGCGGATCGCTGTGGAGCGACATGTCGGTCTGGCAGGACCACGTCTACGTCGTCACCGACCTCTCCGCCGGCGGCGGCCTGCAGATCATCGATGTCTCCGACCTCTCGAACATCCACGTGGTCGGGAGCTACCTCGGCTTCAACACGGCTCACAGCCTCTTCGTCGATCCGACCGCCGGCGTCCTCTACTGCTGCGGCACCGATGTCGGGATGGTCGTGCTCGACCTCGCGAACCCGGCCGCGCCGACGCTGATCACCACCTACACGAACCAGTACGTGCACGAGGTGACCGCGCAGAACGGCGTGCTCCACCTCTCCGAGATCTTCGCCGGGACGCTGCGGGTCGCCGACGTGTCCGCCCTGCCGGCCATCACCACGCTCGACAGCCTGGTCACGCCGGCGGCCTTCACCCACAGCAGCACCGTCGATGCGGCGGACGCGCTGGTGGGGATGACCGACGAGATCCGCGGCGCCAAGTTCGTCCTCTACGACGTCAGCGACCCGACCAACATCCTGCAGCGCAGCACCTTCCTCGAGAACCCCGACGGCATCTTCCACAACGTGCTGATCACCGACGGCCTGGTGCATCTGTCGGCCTATGCCGAGGGCTACGTCGCGCTCGACATCTCGGATCCCGATCGACCGCTGCGCATCGGCGCCTACGACACGTTCGTCGGCGCTTCCGGCGGCTACAGCGGCGCCTGGGGCATCTGGGAGCAGCCGTCCGGCACGATCTACATCAGCAACATCGAGGATGGGCTCTTCGTCCTGTCGCGCGCCTCCCGGATCCTGCACGCGCCGCTCGCCGACACGCTCGATGCGACCGGCCCGTACACGATCACCGCGACGATCACGCCGTCGTCGGCCGGCGGCGGCATCACCGGCGCGTTCGTGGACTACACCAGCGACGAGGGCGCGACCCTGAACTCGGTGGCGCTCGCGCCGACCGGCCAGCCGGGCGAGTGGAGCGCGCAGCTCCCCGGCCAGCCGCGCGGCACGACGGTGCGCTATGCGTTGCGCGCGACCGACGCGCTCGGCACGAGTCGCGAGCCGGTCACCGCCGACGCGTTCCACGTCTTCTCCGTCGGCGAGCGGACCCGCCACTTCCTCGAGTCCTTCGATGGCGGCAGCGACGGCGGCTTCAGCCACGGCGCGAGCGCCGGCGCGGACGACTGGCAGCGCGGCGTCCCGGCGCGGCGCCGGCAGGACCCCTACCGGACGCCGTCCGGGACCCAGTGCTTCGGCAACGACCTCGGCAACGGCAGCGACGGCCTGCACGCCGACGGCAGCAGCAACTGGCTGGAGACGCCCGCCATCGACCTGACCAGCCGCCACGGCGTGCGGCTGCGCTTCGCGCGCTGGCTGCGCGTGGACGACTCCGCGCGCGACGTCGCCCGCGTGCTCGTCAACGGCGCCGAGGTCTGGCGCAATGCCACGAACGGCGGCACGCTGCCGACGCTCGACGTCGAGTGGGGGACGATCGACCTCGACATCTCCGCGCAGGCCGATGGGGTGGCCGCGACGAAGGTCCGCTTCGAGCTGATCAGCGACGCGAGCGGCGCCCGCGGCGGCTGGAACATCGACGACGTCGAGCTCTATTCGGTCTCCACCTGCCGCGACACCGAGAGCTACGGCAACGGCTATGCGGGCAGCGGCGGCTTCGTCCCGACGCTGACGCTGGTCGGCGATCCGCAGATCGGCGGACCTCCGGTCTCGCTCGTGGGCGCCGACCTGCTCGGCGGGGCGAGCGGCGTGGTGCTGTTCGGATTCGTCCGGGCGCAGACGCCGTTCAAGACGATCACCCTGTGGGTCGATCTCGCGCCGCCGGCTTTGGTCCTCCCGATCGTCGCCTCGGGATCCTCGGGGGTTGCCGGCGCCGGCTCCTTCACGCTCACCGACTCGATTCCCGACGATCCGACGATCGTCGGCATCGAGATCGACACCCAGGTCGTCATGTTCGATCGGGGAGCGCCCGGGCGCCTCGCCGCGAGCGCCGGGCTCGCGTTCTGGATCTGCCAGTGACCGGTCCGTGACCGCAGCGTGAAGCGCCGCGATCGCCGCGCGCGGCGGTCGCGGCCGCCGGTCACTGTGGCAGATCGGGAGTCGGCGGAGCGGCGACGAGCGCGGGATCGAGCGGCGCGCCCGTCAGCGATTCGAGGAACGCGCGCAGGGCAGCGAGCTGCTCGGGCGTCAGGTGCAGCGGCGCGAGCGTCCGCTCCGGCGAGTGGGTCGGCACGGCCTGCTCGAGCGTGTTGTAGTACGCCAGCACGTCGTCGAGCGTCGCGAGCTGCCCCTGGTGCATGTAGGGCGCCGTGACGGCGACGTCACGCAGGGTCGGCGTCTTGAAGTGGCTGAAGCTGTCGGCCGCGCGCGGCAGGTAGCGCAGTTGTTCCGCCGCCGCGCCCTCCGGTGCGTCGGAGTGACGGCCGGCGGCGTTGAAGGGGTCGTCCTGCACCCGCGCGATGCCGCGCTGGCGGCCCGGATCGCGGCGCGGTGCGCCGTCGGCGTTCGGCACCCGGTTGTCGTGGAACTCGCGGTCGGTGAAGGTCGGGCTGCTGTGGCAGCGCGTGCAGCGCGCGGCTCCGACGAAGAGGTGCAGTCCCTCGCGCGCGGCGGGGTCGTACTCCGCTGCGCGCGCGGCATCACCAGCGCGGACGGCGGCGATGAAGCGGTCGAACGCGGAGTCGCGCGACACCAGCCGCCGCTGGTAGGCGGCGAACGTCTTGCCGATGTTGCTGAAGACGCGGTCGATCGCCGCGCGGTCGTCCGGCTGCATCGACTCCCACGGCGGATGGCCGGGCCGCCCCGCGACCGGGAAGCGCGTCTTGTCGGCCAGCGGCGGCAATGGCCCGAACAGCGCCTCGTAGGCGCGCTTCAGGTCGTCGGCATCGTTCAGCAGGTGGGCCAGCGCGAGGCGCGAGAAGCCGTGTTCGCGCGGCTCCTCGATCGGATGGAGCGCCTGCGACCAGAGCGAGTCGGCGCGACCGTCCCAGAAGAACCAGCGCTGCCAGGCGCCATTCAGCAGCGTCGGCGTGTGGCGGTCGAGCGGGAGCGACGCCTCGCCACCGGCGTCCCCGAGCGGCTTGCCGTCGGTGAACGCGAGCTCCGGCCGGTGGCAGGTGGCGCACGAGACGGCGCCGTTGCCCGACAGGCGCTGATCGAAGAAGAGGAACTGCCCGAAATGCGCCGCGCGTGGATCGTCGGCGAAGCGATTGGTCGGGTCGGGCGGCAGCGGTGGCAGCGGCGAGAGCTTGAGCGCCGCGCGCAGTTCCTGCGGCGTGAATTCCGCGAGCGCCAACGGCGCGGTCGGCGCCGTCGGCGCGACCGGCGTCGCCGCCGGCTCCGTGTGTTCCGCAGTCGGGAGCGTCGGCGGCGGCTCGGCCTGGCAGGCGGCGACGGCGAGCAGCCACCCGAGTGCCAGGCGGCGCTCGAACGCGATCGACGCCGAGTTCATTCGAGCGTCAGCGCGTACTCGGCGCGCTCCGCCTTGCCGTGCGCCGTCACGTCGACGAAGAGCTGCCACAAGCCGTCCATGTGCAGCAACATGCCCTTGACCCGATAGCGCCCCGGTTCGACCTCGCGCGTCTGCGACTGCCGGCCCATGCCGTGCATGTGTTCGGGCATCCAGGCGGTCACGCGCACGGTGGCGCCGGTGAGCGGCTGCTGCTTCTCCGGGTCGGCGAAGAGCAGCAGGTCGATCTCGAACGGTTCGTTGACCGGCACCGGCCCGCCGACGGGGCTCCACCCGACCGTGAAGCTCCCTTTCGCGGTGGCGGCCCATTGCGGCGCGATCGGCGCCGGCTCGGCGGGAGCCTCGGTCGCGACGACGGCCATCGGCTCGCCGCCGGCGGCGGACGCGACGGTGGCCCCCGCAGGAGCCGCGGCACCGTCCTCCGCCGGGGCAGTGCACCGCACGCTTCCGAGC
>VGYY01000034.1 GCA_016872815.1 Planctomycetota bacterium | reverse complement strand
GCTCACTCGCCGGCGAGCCACCTCTCCGGCAGGCCGCGATGGGTCGCGCGCAGGATCGCCACGATGCGGGCGCGCTCCTCCTCGCCGAGGTAGGCGTAGCGCGGGTCGTTCGCACCCGGTCGCAACGCAGCGGCGAGGCGCGTCCAGATCCGTTGCAGGAGCGGCGCCGGCAGCGCGGCGAACGACTCGCTCGCGATCAGCGGACTCAGGCGGTTGCGGTACAGACGCGTGGCGAGATCGAGATCGCGCAGCGAATCGCCCTCGGGGCTGCGCTTCGCGGTGGCGACATACGCGCGCTGGAACGCCAGATCGCCGCTCACGCCCCCTTCGGGCAGTGGCGCCGCGCCGTGCGAAAGCAGGGCGTCGGTCAGCTCCTGCGCGCTGCGCTCGAAGACGGCGACCACGCTCTCCCAGGTCGGCTCGCTGGTCACCGGCTCCTTCAGGTCGCGCTGGATGCCCTGCTGGTAGTGGAGCATGCGACGGCACTGGAACGCCGCGCGGGTGAGCGCATCGTGGACCGTCAGCTGATGCAACTGCACGAGGTGGGCGACGAGGTCGCTGCCCGGCGCGAGGTAGTCCTCGGCGGGAAAGCGTCCGGCGAGGTCGACCACGTTGGCGCCGGCGGCGAGGTCGAGCTGCGGCCGTCCGTCGACGTCTTTGGTGAAGACGTTGCCGCGATGGAGCGCGCGGCCGTGGGTGCCGGTGACGTACCAGCCGCCGAACCGATTCTCGAACGGCGTCGACTCGTCGACCAGCACGCTGCCGAAACGGAACAGCGGCTCGCCGCTCGGCTCGACGTGGATCGAGCGGGCGAAGAGCCCGGGGATGTCGCGCACGAACTGCCCGCCGTGGCAGCTCATGCAGGAGCGGTCGCGCACGAAGCGCGGCGCGGGCGCGGACGACGACGCGTCGCCGGCAGGTTCGCCGGCAGAGTCGCCGTCTGCGGCCGCGCGCGGATCGAAGCGGTAGAAGATCGGCCCGATTTCCGGATCGATGCTGGCCACTTCGACGAGGCCGCCCGGCACCCAGCCGACGTAGACGTCGTCCGAGAAGTAGAGCGCGCGCGGCGTCCAGGGAGAGATGCGGTCGCGCTGCAGGCTCGTCTTCGAGAAGACGAGGAGCTGGCTCTCGATCGGGACGGAGAGCGCCTCGAGCAGCCCGCGCACGACCGCGCGTTCATCGCCGGCGAAGCGGAGCGTTCCCGCGGCCAGCCGCTCCTCGAGGCGCGCCACGGCATCGCGCGGGGCGCTCGCCGAGTAGCGGATCGGCTCCTGCTCGTAGGAGTCGCTGCCTTGCGCCCGCGCCGCACCGCCACTCGCCGCGCCGAGGAGCGCGGCGACCCGGAGCGCACGCTGGAGACGCTGTCGCGGCCGCATGGAACGGGGATCGTAGCACGTCGCGCCATCGACTCCCGCTCCAGCGGCCGCAACGCGGCGATCAGGGCGCGGTCGCGAACTCGAAGCGGTCCATCGCCCGCCGATAGAGCCAGGCGCGCTCACGGTCGCTCGGCTCGCTCGCACCCTTGCGCAGAGCGTCCTGCAGCAACGCCAGCGCGGAGCGATCGAGGCCGCCGGCGCAGAGCTCCACCGCCGCCGTGATCGCGACCTCGTAGACCGCCGCGCACGCCGCCGGCTCGCCGGCGTTGAACAGCGGCACGCCGCGCTCGATCGCCCGCGCGAAGAGCGCCGCGACCCGGGTCGCCTGCTGCGGATCGATCGGGGTCTGCTCACGCTTCAGCTCGGCGAGCGGCGTCGCGGCCGGCTTCGGCAGAAGCACGCGATCGATCACGTGGACGACGCCGTTCGCCGCCTCGATGTCGGCCGCGACGATCCCGGCGCCGCCGGCCGTCAGGCGGCCGTCGACCAGCTTGAACTCGACGCTCCCCTCGCCCATCAGCGTGCGCGCACTGCCGACGCCGAGCAGTTGCTCGCGGCGGACGGCGCTCGGGATGACGTGGCCGGTGAGCACGTCGAGCAGTTGCTGTCGGTCGGCGAGCAGCGCCTCGAGCGCGCCCGCCGGCAGCGCGGCGAACGCCTCGTTGGAGGGGGCGAGCACCGTCCACGGACCCGGGTTCTCGGCGCCGAGCTGCGCGCCGATCCCGGCCGCCTCGACCGCCTGGCGGAGCGTGGCGAGCCGCGGATCGGCGGTGAGCAGCGCCTCGATCGGCCGCAGCTCCGGCATCATCACGCGGTCGATCACGTGCACGAGGCCGCCATCGAAGGCGACGTCGGCCGCGACGATGCCGGCGCCGTCGACCTGCAGGCGCTCGGCGTCGATCTCGAGCGTCTGGCCCGACAGCGACCGGAGGCCGCGCCGGTTGAGCAGCGCCGCGGAATCGAGCGGGCCGGCGACGACGTGGTGCTTCAGGACCGCCTGCAGGGTCGACTTGCCCTTCGCGCTGGCGAGGAACTCGACCGTCTCCCTGGGGAGATTGGCGAACGCATCGTTGGTCGGGGCGAAGATGGTCACCTTCGCATCGCGCGGCAGCTCGAGACCGGCGACCTTGACCAGCGCGAGCAGCGTCGTGAGACCCGCATCACCGGCGACGGTGGCGAGGTCGGCCGCCTTGCTCGCCGGCTCCCTGGCACCGAGCGGGCGAATCCAGTCGACCTCGAGGGCGAACGGGCCCGCCTTCTTGTCGCCGAGCGTGATGCCGATCGACTCGACCTTGGCCGGATCGAGCCGGCCGGCGTTGCGCATCTCCCGCCCGAAGTTGAACAGCCGGAACTCGTCGAACGGCAGTTCGACCGTGATCCACTCGCCGGCCCGGGTGGCGAACACCTTCTGGTAGGCGCCGGCCATCATGCGCGCGTTCGAGACGCGGACGTCGAACTGGTACTCGCGACCATCGCCGCGCACGCGCAGCGCGAGGCCGCGCTCGCCGGCGAACGAGCCCTCCTCGACGTTGGTGCGCATCTGCGAGAAGCCGCCGTTGTTCTCGAGCGACAGGTCGCCGGTGAAGCGCAGCACCCCGCCATCGGCGGCGGCGATCGCACCCGTCGAAAGGCCGCCCATGACGCCGTCGAGGACCGTGCTCCAGCCGCGAGTCCCTTGATTGAACTCGAGATCGACCGACGCGGACTGCGGCAGCGGCGCCGCCAGCAGGCACGCCAGGAGCCAGGGTTGGATTGAAGTCGCGAGCAACATGCGGTTCTCCCTCTAGATAAACGTTCTTTTCGTTCAGACGCCGGGGACTCTATCGATCAAATCGTTCAATACGTTCAAGAAAAAACAGAGTTCTTTATCCGCACTAGTGGAGCCCGGCGTGGCGCGGGAGGGACGGTCGATGCGGAGCCGTTCGCCGCTCGCCGACGCCGGCGCGACGGCAAGCGCGAGCGCGCGGACTGCGGGAATCGATGCCGGATCGTGGCGCGTCGGTAGCGCCCCGCACCAACGCCCCGCGCGCCACCGGAACGGCTCGACCGGTTCCCTGTCTACGGGGTGACAATCGACGTCGCGAACCGCCGGTTGGCAGGCCCGTTGCTGCCCGCGTCGCGTCGCTTCCTCCGGAGTGGTGCCATGGTCCGTTCGCGACTCTCTTCGTTGTGTCTCGCCCCCCTGATCCTCGCAGCGCCGCTCGAGTACTTGCACGCGCAGGGTGCGCCGATCGGCTTCGAAGAGACCTACGCGCTCGCCGCCGACCGGGCGCAGGCGATCGCGACGCTGACGCCGGGCAGCGACGACTGGTACTGGTACAGCTGCCGCGAGCGCCTCGACGCCGGCGACTTCGCGCGGGTGCGGGCGCTCCTGCCGGCCTGGGTCGAACGGCACGGCCGCTCGCAGCGGGTCGTCGAGATCGAGAACCGCGAGGCGCTGCTCTCGTTCCCGGCCGATCCGGAGCGCACCTTCTCCTTCCTGCGCGACCGGCTCGGCCTGCAGTGGAACCACCAGCGCGTCGTGCCGGGCGAGCGCTCCGACCTGCCGACGCGCCTCGACCCGCAGGCGATCACCGCGGCGACGCTGACGGCGCGGGCGCTCGCGCAGCATCCGGGCACCGTCGACGGCTTCACCGACCGCGCACTCGCGGCGCTGGCCGCCACCGAACTGCGGGACGACCAGCTGCAGAGCCTGCTTGCGCGGCTGGCGCGACCCGACGTCGCGAACCTGCCGGCGCTGGTCGTGCGCGATCTCGCGCTGAAGAACAGCCGCGGCTTCGGCTCGCGGCCGATCCATGCCGAGCTGCGCCTCGAACAGCTCGAGGAGTGCGTGCGCCTGCGGCCGGCGCTGCTCGCCGAGGCGAACTTCGTGAACGCCTGGCTGACCCGCCTCACGCCGGGAGCCGACCGCGACTGGCGCGCCGATCCGGCCGCGCGCGCGGCGCAGTTCGCCCGCCTCTGGGCGTTCGCGCAGCGGCTGCCCGCGGCGCACAACTCGCTCAAGGCGCACGTGCTGCATCACTGGCTGCAGCACGACCTGACCCAGGGCGCGCCCGATCGCGAGCATTTCCTCGCCTACCTGCGCCTCCCCCGCCGCAGCGGCAACCCGGCCGAAGGGCACCTGCGCCGCTTCACGCGGAATGACGAGTTCGTCAACAACGGCGGCCGCTACCCGACCGAGCTGCCGGCGATCGGCGACGACACGGCGCTGGTCCGCGCCTGCCTCGAGCACTTCTTCGTGCGCGAGGACGGCATCGAGGCCTACTCCGAACTGCTCGACGCCGACTGGCTGCGGGGCGTCCTGGCCGAGACCAAGCTGCTGCTCGGACAGGGCGACCTCGAGCGCTGGACTGCGCTGCTGAACGACCCGCGCCGGCTCGAGGCGCTGGAGCGGCGGGTGGAGATCGAGTTCCCGCCGACGCAGCGCACGCTCTTCGCCGCCGACGACGCGGTGCAGCTCGCGGTCGACGTGAAGAACGTGCCGACCCTGCTGGTGAAGGTCTTCGCCATCGACAGCTATCGCTTCCACGTCGAGCGGCAGCGCGAGGTCGATGCGACCATCGACCTCGACGGCGTCGTCCCCAACTTCGAGCAGACCGCGACGTCGAACGAGCCGCCGCTGCGGCGCGTCCGGCGCACCTTCGACCTGCCGATGCTGAAGGCGCCGGGCACCTACGTGGTCGAACTGGTCGGCAACGGCATCTCCAGCCGCGCGGTGATCCACAAGGGCGGGCTGCGCCAGGTCGAGCGGACCGCGGCGGCCGGCCAGCTGTTCCGGGTCTACGACGAGGCGGGCCTCCACCTGCGCGACGCCGTCCTCTGGTTCGGCGGCCGCGAGTACGCCGCCGACGAGAACGGCGAGTTCCTGCTGCCGTTCTCGACCGAGCCGGGCGACAAGACGCTCGTGCTGCGCCACGGCAACCGCTCCACGCTCGCCCGCTTCGACCATCGCGCGGAGAGCTACCAGCTCCACGCCGGGCTGCTCGTCGATCGTGAAGCGCTGGTCGCCGGCCAGATCGCGCGCCTGCTGGTGCGGCCGCAACTGCGCCTCGCCGACCGCGCCGTCTCGCTCGCGCTCCTCTCCGAGCCGGTGCTGACGCTGATCGCCACCGACCAGGACGGCTTGGCGACGCCGCAGGAGGTGCGCGGCCTCGCGCTCGCCGACGAGCGCGAATTCGTGCACGAGTTCCGCGTGCCCGAGCGGCTGGTCCGGTTGCAGGCGAGCCTGCGCGGCAGCGTGCGCGATCTCGCCGGCGAGCCGGTCGTGCTGCAGACGCCGACCCGCACGTTCGAGGTGAACGGGATCGATGCGACCGCGCAGACCGGCGGTGCGATGCTCCTGCCGACGCCCGGCGGCTACGTGCTCGAACTGCGCGGCAAGAACGGCGAGCCGAAGGCGGGACAGCCGTGCCAGCTCGCGCTGTTCCATCGCGACTACCGCGAACCGGTGGCGGCGACGCTGCAGACCGACGCCACCGGGCGCATCGAGCTCGGACCGCTGCCGGGCATCGACAGCGTCGGCGTGCAGCTGCCGTCGGGCTTCGCCGGCTCCTTCCCGCTCCCGCGCGCACGCTGCACGCTGCCGACGCTGCTGCACGGCCGCGCCGGCGAGGTGCTGCGCCTGCCCTATCAGGGGCAGGCGACCACCGCGTCGCGCGCCGAGTTCGCGTTGCTCGGCCAGGAGCGCGACGAGTTCAGCCGCCTCGCGCTCGCCGACGGCTTCCTCGAACTGCGCGACCTCGCGCCCGGCGACTACGACCTGCGTCTGCACCAGCTGGATCAGCGCATCACCGTCCGCGTCACGGCCGGCGAGCGCGACGGCGGCTGGCTGCTCGGCCGGGAACGGCTGCTGCAGGCGAGTTCGCGCCAGCCGCTCCACCTGCGGGCGATCGAGGCCGATGCAGGCGCCCTCACCATCCGCCTCGCCCATGCCACCGCCGCGACGCGCGTCCATGTCGTCGCCAGCCGCTTCCTGCCGGCCGACGACCCGTACGCGCTCCTGCGCGGCGTCGCGAGCGAACCGCCGCGCAGCGGCGACGGCACCCTGCCGGTCAGCAGCTACCACGCCGGTCGCACGCTCGGCGACGAGTACCGCTACGTGCTCGAGCGACGCTTCCAGACCAAGTACGCCGGCAACATGCTGCGCCGGCCGACCCTCCTGCTGAACCCGTGGGCGATCGACGACGAATCGGCGAACGAGGCGATCGGCATCGGCGGCGGCGGAGGCGGTGCGTTCGGCGGGCGCGGCGGCGGACGCTCGCGCAAGTCCGCTGGCGGCGGCTTGAGCGGAAATCCCGGCGCCGGCGGCCCCCATCCCGCCACGTTCGCCAACCTCGACTGGCTGCCGCGCGGCAGCGTCACGCTGGCGAACCTCGAACCGGACCGGGACGGCACCGTCCGTGTCCCGCGTAGCGAGCTCGGCGACGGCCAGTTCGTGCAGGTGCTGGCGATCGACGGCGACGAGGCGCTCTACGACCGCCTGGTGCTCGCCGAGCGTCCGCTCGAGCCGCGGCCGCGCCAGTTGCGGGTGGCGCTCGACGGCCAGCGCCACTTCATCGAGCAGCGTCGCATCGAGTTCCTCGCCGCCGGCGCCACCGCCGTGCTCGGCGACGCGCGCAGCGCCCGGGTGGAGATCTACGACTCGCTGGCGAGCGTCCATCGCCTGCTGATGGCGGTGAGCCAGGATGCGACGCTGGCGAAGTTCGCCTTCCTGCTCGACTGGCCGAACCTCCCGACCGAGCGCAAGCGCGAGCTCTACAGCCAGCACGCCTGCCACGAGCTCCACTTCTTCCTCGCGCGCAAGGACCCCGAGTTCTTCGCGGCGATCGTCCGTCCCTTCCTCGCCAACAAGGGCGAACGCACCTTCCTCGATCGCTACCTGCTCGGCGACGACCTGCGCGCCTTCGCCGAACCGTGGGCGTTCGCGCAGCTGAACCTGATCGAGCAGATCCTGCTGGCGCAGCGCCTCGGCGACGACGAGCGCGCCGCGATCGCGCGGCGCGTGCGCGAGCAGCTCGAGCTGCGACCGCCGAACCGGGAGCGGAGCGACCGCCTGTTCGATCTCGCGCTGAAGAGCGACGAGCTGGCGAAGACGAAACCGCGAGCGGGCCGAGCGGGCGAGGAGTTCGCCGATCAGGGCGACTTCAAGGGCCCGGGCGACGCCATGCCGCCGGTCGGCGATCCCGGGGCGCCCGGCGCGCCGGCACGGATGCCGGCGGAAAGGGCCGCGACGAAGGACGCGCGGGCCGCAGCCGAGAAGAAGAACGCCGACGCCGAGGACGTCTTGGAGTCGGAAGAGCTGAAGAAGCTCGAGGATTCAGGGCGCGACAAGCAGGACTCGCTCCGGGCGCTCAACGAGGAGCTCACGCGCCGCGGCGAAGTGCGCGCCCTCTACCGCGCGGTCGAGCCGACCAAGCTCTGGGCCGAGCACGACTACTGGCGGCGCCGTCGCGAGGAGACGACACCCGACGTCGTCGCCCCGAGCCGTTTCTGGGCCGACTACGCCGCCGCCCCCGCCGGCCAGCCGTTCGTCTCGGCGGCGATCATCGAGACCGGCGGCAGCTTCCTCGAGATGATGTTCGCCCTTGCCGTGCTCGATCTGCCGTTCACGGCCGGCAAGCACGAGGTGACGACCGACGGCGAGCGGCGGACGCTGCGCGCCGCGACCCCGCTGCTGCTGGTGCGCAAGGAAGTGCAGCCGGCCGAGCTGTCGAAGGAGCTGCCGCCGCTGCTGCTCGGCGAGAACTTCTTCCGCCTCGACGATCGCTACCGCTTCGACGGCGAGCAGCGCCGCGACGCCTTCATCACCGGCGAGTTCCTCGTCGGCGTCGCCTACGGTTGCCAGGTGATCGTCACCAACCCGACGTCGAGCCCGCGGACGGCGGAGCTGCTGCTGCAGATCCCGGCCGGCGCGCTGCCGGTGCAGGGCGGCTTCTGGACCAAGGGGATCGCGGTCGAGCTCGCGCCCTACGCCACCGCCTCGATCGAGTACGCCTTCTACTTCCCGGCGGCCGGCGACTTCGCCCACTTCCCCGCCCATGCCGGCGAGCGCGGCCTGCTCGCGGCCGCCGCCGCCCCGCAGACGCTGCGCGTCGTCGCCACGGCGACGACGGTCGACACCGGCTCCTGGGAGCACGTCTCACAGCAGGGCAGTCCGGCCGAACTGCTCGCCTTCCTCGACCGCCACAACCTCGAGCGGCTCGACCTGCAGAAGATCGCCTGGCGCATGCGCGACCGCGCCCAGTTCAGCGCGGTGCTCGAGCGGCTGCGCGCAAGGCACGCCTGGGACGACACGCTCTGGAGCTACGCGCTGCTCCATCGCGACGTCGCTGCGGCGCGCGAGTACCTGAGCCACGCGACCGGATTCGTGCAGCAGTGCGGCATGGTGCTCACTGCGCCGTTGCTGACCATCGACCCGGTGGCGCGCGGCAGCTGGCAGCAGCTCGAGCTCGAGCCGCTGGTGCACGCGCGCGCGCACCGCCTCGGCGGCGCGCGGCTCATCGGCAACGCCGACCTCGCGCGGCAGTACGGCGCGTTGCTGGCGCGGCTCTCCTACCAGCCGCGCCTCGGCAGCCGCGACTGGCTGGCCGTGACGTACTACCTGCTGCTGCAGGATCGGATCGAGGAGGGGATCGCGGCGTTCGCGAAGGTGGCGCCGGCGGAGTTGCACGAGCGGCTGCAGTACGACTACCTCGACGCCTATCTCTGCTTCTTCACCGGCGACGCGGCGCGGGCGCGCACCATCGCCGAGCGCCACCGCGCCGATCCGGTCCCCCACTGGCAGAAGCGTTTCGCCGAGGTGCTGCGGCAGCTCGACGAGGCCGAGGGGAAGGCGGCGCCGCTCGGCCCGGAGGCGGGCGCCGATGCGTTGGCGGCGACGACGCCGTCGCTCGAGCTCGCGCTGACCGGCCAGGAGCTGACCCTCCGCTACCGGAACCTCGCCGCCTGCGAGGTGCGTTACTACGAGCTCGACGTCGAGTTCGCCTTCTCGGCGCAGCCGTTCGCCGAAAGCGGCGGCGCCGCCGCGGCGTTCGTGCAGCCGAGCCTGCAGGAGAACCGGACGCTCCCGGCCGGGCAGACCGAGCTCGCCTTCGAGCTGCCGGCGCGGTTCGCCCGCAAGAACATGCTGATCGAGGTGCGCGGCGGCGGGCTGGTGCGCGCGCAGACGTGGTTCTCGAACGCGCTCGCCGTCCGCTTCGTCGAGTCGTTCGGGCAGCTCGTCGTCGCCGAGCCCGGCAGCGACCGGCCGCTGCCGAAGAGCTACGTGAAGGTCTTCGCCAAGCTGCCCGACGGCCGGGTCCGTTTCCACAAGGACGGCTACACCGACCTGCGCGGCCGCTTCGACTACGCGTCGCTCTCGGACGACCCCAACGCGGGCGCCGTGCGCTACGCGGTGCTGGTGCTGCACGACCAGCGCGGCGCCGTGATCCGCGAGGTCGCGCCGCCGACCCGGTAGCGCCGCGACCGGACGATTGCCCTTCGCCGCGGCGGCGCCTACCGTTCGCCGCATGATCCTCCGCCAATTCCCGCCAATGGGCGTCTACGAGACGCTCTTCCGCTTCGCCGACGTCACGCACAAGTACATGGGCGACCCGGGTACCCACCCGTGGGCCCAGGGTTTCCCGCTGACCACGCAGGTCCCGGGCGGGCCGCCGCTCCCCGACTCGATCGCCATCACCGCAACCGACCGCATGTACCCGAAGGCGGACGGCCAGCCGGCGCTGCGCGAGGCGATCGCCGACTACTACCGCCACTTCCATGGCGCGAACATCACGGCCGACCACGTCGCCGTCTTCGCCGGCGGCCGGCCGGGCCTCTTCGCGATCCTGCTCTTCCTGCTCGAGGACTGGAAGGTCGCGGTCGAGGAGACCGAGTACACGCCGTACTTCGACGTGCTGCAGCTGCTGCGTCGCCCGCACGCGCTGATCGCCAGCAACCCCGACAATCGCTTCCGGCCGACGCTGGCCGACCACCCGGCGGGCGAGCGGGTCATGCTGCTGAAGAGCAACCCGTGCAACCCGACCGGCGTCACGCTCGCCGGCGCCGCGCTGGCCGAGCTGGTGGCGCATTACTCGACGCCGACGCGCGGCGCGATCCTCGACGAGGCGTACGAGTTCTTCCATCAGCCCGAGCCGGTGAGCGCGCTGCGCCACGTCCGGGACCTCGACGCCACCAACCTCTTCATCTGCGGCGCGGCGACCAAGGGGCTGCAGGCGCCCGGCATGCGCGTCGGCTGGGTGGTCGCGGCGAAGCGCCACATCGAGATCTTCCGCAACTACAGCTCGCTCGGCATGGGCGGCGTGTCGCGCGCGTCGCAGCTCTACGTCACCGCGCTGCTCGAGCGCCGGCGTGTCGCGCAGGCGCGCACGGCGATCGGCGCCTTCTACGGCGAGCAGCGCCGCCGCTACGCCGGCGGCCTCGAGCAGCTCGGTTTCGAGCTCTTCACCGGCGACGGCGGCTTCTACCACTGGCTGCGACTGCCGGACGGCCTGACCGGCGACTCCTTCAACGAGCGGCTGATGCGCCACTCGGCCGCGATCCTGCCGGGCCGTCTCTGCGACATGGCGCGCCGCGGCGACCGCGGCCCGCTCGGCCGGATGGCGCGCTTCTCGTTCGGGCCGCTCACCGCCGACTCCTGCGCGAGCGACCTCGAGCTAATGGCCCGCTGCGTCTAGGCCAGGGCGATGATCGCTGCGGACATCACCAGCATCAGAGCGGCCGGCAACGACTTGATCGCAGGATCCTTCACTCTGGCGTGCATCCACGACGCCCCGACCATCAGGAGGGCGACGACGCCCGCAGCGACCGGCACGAGCGCGGGTATCCAGAGACCGGCGAGCAGCATCGCCGCCGCGCCGATCTTCAGTCCGCCGACGACGAAACAGGACCACGCCGGCAACCCGTAGACGCCGAACTCCTGCGCCAACGACTTCGCTGCTCCACCGCGGAATCGAGTCGCTTTCCGTGCGCGAACGATCCACACGTTCAGCAATCCGAGTGCGACGGCGCACTGCAGGAAACTCAGTAAACTCAAGGGGGGCACTCGCATCCTCCTCCGATTGCCGCGTTGGAGTCGCGCCGGGTCCGGCTGCGCGCGACGTCCCGTCGCGCGTCAACGCTGGTCGCGACCCGCCTCCTTCCCCATGCGTCGGAACTCGATCGCCGAGAAGATGAAGCCGCCAAACGTCAGGATGGTGGCCAGCACGCCGAAGCTGAAAACGATGACGTCGTTACTCACGGCGCACCGCCTTCGAGGCGCTGCGGACGTAGTTGCCGGCCGCCAGGATCGATGGGACCCAGATCCCGACGAAGATCCCGGCGTCCTTGTTGGCCTCGCCACCGACCCCGAACCAGAGCGAGATCGAGAAGAGGAAGGACACGAAGGCCGCGATGAGGATCATCCAGTCTGCTTTTGTGAACACCGTTTGCAGCTCCTTCATGGGATGGTGAAAAGCGCGTCCGCGCGCTGGATCGGTTCCGGCGACGCACGACGGTTCGAGTGACCGTGAAGCTGGGAGTTCGGCAGCGACCGCAGTCGCTTTGGGCGGCTTTAAGACACGGCTCCGGAGCAGCACGAATGACCACTCCAATCACGGGATGGGCGATGGGGAGCAAGGGGAGCATGCCTCAGCCACGACCTTCAAAACGTTCAACTCGTTCAAACCTATCATGTAATCGTTCAAATCGTCTAAGTTTTCTGTGGTTCGGAAATAGCTCTCTAGCCCCCGCGCTCTTCTGGTCCCTGCTGATCGCGCCCCCGAGTGCGCCCGCAGTCACCCAGGAGAGCGGCTCGTCGCCGTCCTTCCGCCACCCCTTCCCTCTCGGGCCGCTCGGCGGGTCGGCGGAGGCGGTGGCCGACAGCTGCGAAGCGATCGTCACCGCGGTCGCCGCCGATGCGCCGGCCGCGCGCGCCGGACTGCAGCCCGGCGATCGGATCGTCGCCGCGCAGGGACAGCCGTTCGAACGGTTCAGCGCGTCGATCGACGTCGCCGACGCCGGTCCGCCAGAAGCGATCGGACGTGCCATCGAGGCGTGCGAGCGTGCGCCGATCGACCGCAAGCTGCGACTCGCGGTGCGTCGCGGCGAGACCGAACTCGCGCTCGAATTCGAGCTCCCGATCGCCGGCGACTTTGCCGACGGGCTCTGCCGCCAGGTGGTGGCGACCCAGCGCGCCGACGGCTCGTGGGGAGCGCCGACCGGCCAGACCGCCGATCGCTTCATCACCGGATTGCTCGCGCTCACGCTGCTGGCGCACGACGGCGACGCGCACCTGCCGGTGATCCGCAAGGCGGTCGCCTACCTGGTCGGTCCGGACGGCAAGTGCCTGCTGCCGGATGACTTCACGCCGGGACCGGGCGGCCTCGACAACTGGCCGCTGCTGACCACCGCATTCTTGCTGGCGGAGATGCGCATCGCCACCGGCGACGAGTCGCTCGAGGCGCCGCTGCAGCGGCTCTGCGACGCTTTCGCGGCGCGCATGCGTCCCGACGGGAAGATGGGCCACACCGACGAGCTCAGCTACGGCGGCAACGGCTTCAACGCGATCAACACGCAGGTCCATCTCGCCTGGGCGTTGGGGCGACTCGCCGGCTGCACGATCCACGAAGCGGCGTGGCAGAAATCGCTCGAGCTGATCCAGGCGTCCACCGGGGAGAACGGCGGCGTCCGCTACTGGACGCTCGAGACCGGCTACGCCGACGCGTCGGCGCGCACCGGGTCGATGGCCGCCGCGCTCGCGTTGGCCGGGCGCGAGCCGGCGCTGGCACGGCGCATGGCGGGCTACCTCGTGACCCACACCAAGCGGATGCGCGAAGCGCACGCGATGGGCTCGATCGGGATGATCTACGGCACCTTCGCGCTCAAGCTCCTTTCGGCGGAAGGGTGGCGCACTCACTTCGACGAGTGGAGCTGGTACCTCACGCTGATGCGGCAGCCCG
The DNA here is from genome assembly GCA_016872815.1 of Planctomycetota bacterium. Lineage (GTDB taxonomy): Bacteria > Planctomycetota > B15-G4 > B15-G4 > SIAN01 > SIAN01. The sequence continues at coordinate 8,399 of VGYY01000034.1, read as the reverse complement.
ACGGCAGCGCTGCCTACCTCGGCTCGAAGGGCAACAACGGCGGCGACCACTACCTCGGCGACGCCAACATCGCGGCCGCCATCGCCGGCCTGATGCTCGCCACTCGTGAGGAGCGGCTGCGCCTGTGCGGCGGGACGCGCGCCGGCTGGCTGCCGGTTGCGACGCCGCTGCTCGACGCCGCGCAGATTGCCGGAGCGGCTACGCGAGCAGCTCGCTGACCACGCGCGCCGGTTCGACGCCGGTGAGGCGGGCGTCGAGCCCCTGGTGCTTCACGGTGAAGCGCTCGTGGTCGATGCCGAGCAGATGGAGCAGCGTCGCGTGGAGGTCGTGGACGCTGACGCGATCCACCGCCGCGTGGTAGCCGAGTTCGTCGGTGGCGCCGAACGAGCTGCCGGCGCGGATGCCGCCGCCGGCCAGCCAGATCGAGAAGCCGGCGAGGTGGTGGTCGCGGCCGTCGCCCTGCGCCATCGGCGTGCGGCCGAACTCGGTGGCGAACACCACGATGGTGTCCTCCAGCATCCCGCGTTGCGCGAGGTCCTCGAGCAGCGCGGCGGCGCCGCGGTCGACCTCGCCGACCGACCCGGCCACGTGCGACTTCACCGCGCCGTGGTGGTCCCAATCGCGGTGGTAGAGCTGGATGAAGCGCACGCCGCGCTCGGCGAGGCGGCGGGCGAGCAGGCAGTTGGCGGCGAAGCTGCCGTCGCGCCCCTGCGTGCCGTAGAGGTCGAAGACGTGCTGCGGCTCGCCTCCGAGGTCCATCAGGTCGGGCACGCTCGACTGCATGCGGAACGCGAGCTCGTACTGCGCGAGGCGGGTCGCGATCTCGGGGTCGGCCACCTGCTCCGCGCGCTGGCGGTTGAGCTCGGCCACGGCGTCGATCACCGAACGCTGGCCGCGCGGCGCGACGCCCGGCGGCGGCGCGACGTGCAGCACCGGATCGCCTGCGCCGCGGAACTCGACGCCCTGGAAGCGGCTCGGCAGGAAGCCGGAATGCCATTGGCGCGCGGCGATCGGCTGCTTCTGCCCGTACGCGCCGGTCGAGACCATGACCACGAAGCCGGGCAGGTCGCGGCTCTCCGAACCGAGCCCGTACCAAAGCCAGGAGCCCATGGCCGGCCGGCCGGCCACCATCGAGCCGGTGTTCATGAAGGTGTGCGCCGGGTCGTGGTTGATGGCGTCGGTGTGCAGGCTGCGGACGATGCAGAGCCGGTCGGCGCACCGCCCGCCGAGCTCGCGCCAGAGCGTCGCCATCCGCTGCCCCGACTCGCCGAAGTTCGCGAACGGATGCTGCGGCGCGAGGCAGCGCAGCGCGGCGCCCTGCAACTGCGCGATCGGCTGCCCCTTGGTGACCGACTCGGGCATCGGCTGGCCGTCGAGTTCGCGCAGGCGCGGCTTCTCGTCGAAGGTGTCGAGGTGGCTCATGCCGCCGGCCATGTAGAGCCAGATCACCCGCTTCGCGCGCGGCGCGCGATGCAGCGGCGCGCGCGCGCCGTCGTCGGCCGCCGCACGGACGTTCGGGGCGAACAGCGCATGCAGCGCGAGCGCGCCGAGGCCGCGGCTGCCGCGGGCAAGGAAGGCGCGCCGACCGAGTTCGAGCCGGCGGTCAGTCACGGGTGATCGCCTCGTGGAGGTTGAGGAGCGCGCGCGCCACCGATGTCCACGCCGCCAACTCGATCGGATCGAGATCGCGCGCGACCGGCGCCGCGCCGACGGCCACCAGCGCCGCCGCCGCTGCCGGATCCGCGGCATACGCCGCCCGCTCCGTTTCGAGCAGCGCGAGCAGCACCGCCGCCTCCTCCGCCGTCGGCGGCCGCGCAACGCACCGCTCGAACGCGTAGCGCAGCCGCGCTGCGGCCGAAGCGCCCCTCTCGCGCACCATCCGCTCGGCCAGCACGCGCGCTGCCTCGACGTAGATCGGGTCGTTCAGCAGCACCAGCGCCTGCAGCGGCGTGTTGGAGCGGGGACGATCGGCAGCGCACTCCTCGCGGCTCGGCGCGTCGAACGCGAGCAGCGACGGGTGGAGGTACTGGCGCTGCCAGTGGACGTAGAGGCCGCGCCGCCAGAGCCCGTCATCGCCGTCGGCTTGCCACTCACGGGTCGGGAAGTTGAGGTAGGAGAAGTAGCCGGCCGGCTGGTACGGCCGCACGCTCTTGCCGCCGACCCGTTCGACCAGCAGCCCGCTGGCGCGCAGCAGGAGGTCGCGCACCACCTCCGCCTCGACGCGGAAGCGCCCTTGGCGCGCCAGCCAGCGGTTGTCGGGATCGGCAGCGTGCAGTTCGGACGAAGGCTCGGAACGGCGCCGGTAGCTCTCCGACGTGACCAGCAGCCGCACCAGCCCCTTCACGTCGAAACCGGAGTCGATGAAGCGGCGCGCCAGCCAGTCGAGCAGCGCGGGGTGGCTCGGCAGCTCGCCCTGCGCGCCGAAGTCGTCGAGCCGGCGCGACAGCCCCTCGCCGAAGAGGCGCTTCCAGAGGCGATTGACGAAGACCCGCGCGGTCAGCGGATGGTCGGGATGGACCAGCCACTGCGCGAGGTCGAGGCGGGTGAGGCGGCGGTCGGTCGCCGCGCCGAGGCGCGGCAGGAACGGTGGAAGATCGGGCAGCCGCACTTCGCCGCTCTCGTCCATCCAGTTGCCGCGCGCCAACACGCGGACCTCGCGCGGCGCGACCGTGCGCGTGACCAGCGTAGTCGGGATCGACGCCACCAGCGCAGAGTGGTCCGCATCGAGCCTCGCGACGCGGTCGAGGTCGGCGGCCACCGGCGGCGGCGCCGTCGTCGCGGCAACGCGGAAGCGGCCGAGCGTATGGCTGCCGGCGCCATGCTGCTGGCGCAGGAGGAGCGTGAACGGGGCGTCGATGACGGCAGCGATCGGCGCCGCGAGGGTGAAGATCGCGAAGTTCGCGCGCCCTGCCTGCTCCATCACCGCCCAGCCCAAGCCCTCCCCGTGCACGTCGGCGTCGATCGCAGCGGCAGCCGGCCAGCGACCGTACGGATTCCCCCCCGCGACGCCGGTCTGCTCGAAGCTGGCGACGGCGCTCGCGAACGGCAGTGCAACGCCGCCGATCGAAGCGATCAGCTCGCTCAGCACGAAGTTGCCGTTGCCGGCGCGACCCGGTCCGCGGTTGGGCAGCGAGTCGTCGGGCAGCACCTCGATGCGCAGCGCCGTGGTGCCGGCCGGCAGCGCGGCGAACTCGAGCGTGGTGTCATCGCGATCGGGATGGTCGCCAGAGACCAACAGGGAACCGTCCGGCTGCAGCGCGAGCGTCGCGCCGCCGGCGCTCGTGAAGCGCGCTGGCGTCACCACCGTCCACTGCGTTTCCGCCGCCGCCTGCGCCGCGCGTGCCGCCACCAACTCGCCGTCGATGCGCGCCAGCGCTGCTTCCTGCGCCGCGCTCGGCACCGCGAGCCGCGGCCCCCACTCGCCGCTGATCTCTGCGCCGGAGTAGAGCCCCTGCTCCTCGAGGTCGGCGAAGAAGGCGGCGAACGAATAGAAGTCGCGCGCGGAGAACGGGTCGTACTTGTGGTCGTGGCACTCGCAGCAGCCGAGCGTCGCGCCGAGCCAGGTGCCGCCAACGTTGCGCACCCGCTCGGCGATGTACTTCGCGAGGTACTCCTTCGGCTGCACACCGCCTTCGGCACTCATCATCCCGAGGCGGTTGTAGCCCGACGCCACTGAGAGGCGGCGCGCGACGTCGGCGGCAGGCGGCGCCGGCAGCAGGTCGCCGGCGAGTTGCTCGATCGTGAAGCGGTCGAACGGGAGGTTGTCATTGAACGCCGCGATCACCCAATCGCGGTAGGGCCAGATGCTCACCTCCTGATCGCCGTGGTAGCCGACGCTGTCGGCGTAGCGCACGAGGTCGAGCCACTGCATCGCCATCCGCTCGCCGTAGTGCGGCGAGGCGAGCGTGCGGTCGACCTGCCGCTCCCACGCGTCGGGCGCCGCGTCAGCGAGGAACGCCGCCAGCTCGGCGGCGGTCGGCGGCAAACCGAGCAGGTCGAGCGAGAGGCGGCGCAGCAGCGTGCGCCGATCGGCAGCAGGCGTCGGCGCAAGCGAGCGCGCGCGCTGCTCGACCTGCAGGAAGGCGTCGACCGGATGGTCGGCACCGGACGGAACGGCGGGGCGCGCGAGCGGCTCGTAGGCCCAGTGGCTCTCGTACGGCGCCCCCTGCTCGATCCAGCGGCGCAGCGTCGCACGCGCCTCGGGAGCGAGCGGCTTCGGTGACTCCGCCGGCGGCATCTGCTCCATCGCGTCCGCTTCGGCGATGCGCCGCCAGAGCTCGCTCGCCGCGAGGTCGCCGGGGACGACCACGCCGGGTCGCGTCGCGTCGCCGAAGAGCCCGGCGCGCGTGTCGAGGCGCAACTCCGCCTCGCGCGTGGCGGCGTCGGGACCGTGGCAGGCGAAGCAGAGATCCGCCAGCAGCGGTCGCACGTCCCGGGCGAAGCGGACCTCGGCGGCGGGAAGGCTGCCGGGTTCCGCGGAGGGGCCGCCGCCGGTCCCGACGACGAGGAGCATCGAGAGGATCATTCGCCACTCCAGCCGCGCCCGCCGCGACGGTGCCACCGTACGATGCGCTGCCCGTCGTGCGCCCCGACGGGCGGCGCAAGCATGAAGGATCCGACGATGCCTGCCAAGTCCGTGAAGGCCGCAAAGTCCGCGACCGCCACGAAGCCGGCGAAGCCGGCAGCGAAGGCCCCGGCCGCCCGGCTGACCTGCGCCGAGACGATGCAGGAGCTCGAGAAGCTCGGCAGCGAGGCGACGCGCAAGATCTACGCCCGCCACAGCGCCGGCGAGCCGGCGTTCGGCGTGCAGTTCGGGCTGCTCAAGGGGCTGCTGAAGCGGATCGGCGTCGACCACGCGCTGGCGCAGGCGCTGTGGGAGACCGGGAACTTCGACGCACGCAACGTGGCGATGAAGATCGCGGACCCGACGGCCACCACCGCGACCGAACTCGATCGTTGGGCGGCCGTCGACCGCGGGCGGATGTGCGGCGGCTACGTCGCGATGCTGGCGGCCGAAGGGCCGTACGGGCCGGCGCTGGTGAAGAAGTGGCTGGCGGCGAAGGACCTGCCGCGCCGCTGCTCGGGGTGGCTCCTGGTCGGCCAGCTCGCGACCCACGACGAGGCGCTGACGGATGACTGGTTCGCGGCCCACCTCGCGACCATCGAGAAGTCGATCCACGCCGCGCCCAACGCGGAGCGCGAGCCGATGAACATGGCGGTGATCCAGATCGGCGGGCGCAATGCGGCGCTGCGCAAGGCGGCGACGGCGGCGGCGAAGCGGATCGGCACGCTCGAGGTCGACCACGGCGACACTTCGTGCGAGACGCCCGACGCCGCGGAGTACATCGAGAAGCTATGGACGCGGGCCGGGACCAAGTTCGCCTCCCCCGCCGCGCAGGAACGGTCGCGCGAACGGCAGCGGCTGCGCTGCTGAGCCGCCGGTGCGCATCCTCCCCAAAGTGAGCTCCGTCGCGCGACTGCCGGTCGCCTTCGCGCTGCTGACGCTGCCGCGCGCCGTGGCGCAGGACGCCATCGACTACGGCCGCGACGTGCGGCCGCTGCTGGCGCGCCACTGCTTCCCGTGCCACGGCCCCGACGAGTCGACGCGCCGCGCCAAGCTGCGGCTCGATCGCGCGGAGTTCGCCTGGGCGACGCGCGATGAGGTGACGCCGATCGTCCCGGGCGACGCGGCCGCCAGCGAACTGGTGCGCCGCATCACCTCGACCGATCCGCGCGAGGTGATGCCGCCGCCGTCGACGCGCCGCACGCTCACGGCGGCGGATCAACTCACGCTCACGCGCTGGGTCGAGCAGGGGGGGCGTTACGCCGAGCACTGGGCGTTCGTGCCGCCGACCCGCCCGCTGGTGCCGACCGCGCCGGCCGAGGCGGGGCAACGCGGCGCCGTTGCCGGCCCGATCGACGCGTTGGTGCAGGCACGACGCGCAATAGCCCGCTCGCCGCTGCGCGTCACGCCGCCGGCCGACCGGGCGACGCTGCTGCGACGGCTCTCCCTCGACCTGATCGGCCTGCCGCCGAGCGTCGACGAGGTCGCGGCGTTCGTCGCCGACCCCGCACCCGACGCCTATGAGCAACGCGTCGCGGCTCTGCTCGCCTCGCCCCACTTCGGCGAGCGGATGGCGCTGCCGTGGCTCGACGCCGCGCGCTACGCCGACACCAACGGCTTCTCGATCGACGGCGGCCGCCACGCCTGGCCGTGGCGCGACTGGGTGATCCACGCGTTCAACGGCAACAAGCCGTACGACCGCTTCCTCGTCGAGCAGCTGGCCGGCGACCTGCTGCCCGACCGGAGCGACGAGACGCTGATCGCGACCGGTTTCCAGCGCAACGCGATGATCACCCACGAAGGCGGCACGATCGCCGAGGAGAACGTCGTCAGCTACAGCGTCGATCGCGTGCGCACCTTCGGCGAGGCGATGCTGGGGCTCACCGTCGGCTGCGCGCAGTGCCACGACCACAAGTACGACCCGCTGACGCAGCGCGACTACTACGGCCTTTTCGCCTATTTCCACCAGACCAGCGAGCCGGCGCATGGCGGCGACGGCGGCGTGAACGCGGCACCCACTGCGTCGTTGAAGACGGTGCTGGTCACGGGCGAAGAGGCGGCGGTCACGGCGCGGATCGCGGCACTCGAGGCGGCGCTCGCGGAGCGGCCCGCAGCAAAGATCGCGGCGTGGCAGGAGCGCGAGCGCGCCGCGCTGGCCGCACGCGGGCGCGACTTCGCGCTCCATCCGGTCGAGCTGCTGAAGATCAGCACGCCCAACACCGGCAGCGGCTTCTCGATCGAGGAGGGCCGGTTCGCGCGGGTCGAGCGGCCGATGGGTTTCGTCGCCTTCGACGTGTCGATGCGCTTCCAGCGGCCGGCGGCGCCGATCACGGGACTGCGCATCGTCATGCACCCCGATCCGGCGGCGCCCGAAACCGGCCTCGGCTGGGGCGGCGCCGAGGTCGGCGCCGACGGCGCGCGCAAGTCGTTCGCCGTCACGCACGTCTCGCTCTCGTCCGGAACGGTGCCGGGCGACCAGGTCAACCTCCATCGGCAGGTGGCGCTGCGCGCCGCGACCGCCAGCAGTTGGCGCGGCGACGATCGACCCGAAGGCGTGCTCGAGACGTTGGCCGCCACCGCGTGGATTCCCGACGTGGCGCAGGAGGGGCCGGCGCACCTCACGCTGACCTTCGCCGCCCCGCTCGAGCCGACGGCCGACCATCTCACCGTGCAGGTGAACTTCGGCCGCCACGGCTCACCGACGGCGAAGCGGATGGAGTTCCACCTCGTCAGCGGGAGCGATGACGGCAGCCCGCTGCCGCCGGCGATCGCCGCACTGGTCGAGCGCGACTTCGCCGCGCTCGCGCCGGCCGAGCAGGAGGCGCTCGGGGCGTACTGGGCGCGCCACGCACCCGAGCTCGAGCCGCTGCGGATCGATCTTGCCAATGCCCGCGAGCGCCTGGCGGTGCGCACCGAGCCGATCGCCACGCTGGTGATGGACACCGCCGCGACGCCACGCCCGACGCACCTGCTGCATCGCGGCAACTACGCCGATCCGCGCGAGGAGATCGCCGCGGCGACGCCCGCATTCCTCCCCGCATCGCCGGACGGCCCGCCGCGTGATCGGCTCGCGCTGGCGCGCTGGCTGGTCGATCCGCGCCACCCGCTGACCGCGCGCGTGGCCGTCAACCGCATCTGGCAGCAACTCTTCGGCATCGGCCTGGTCCGCACCGGCAACGACTTCGGCCTGCAGGGCGAGTGGCCGTCGCACCCCGAGCTGCTCGATTGGCTCGCCTGCGACTTCGTCGAGTCGGGCTGGGACGTGAAGCGGCTGGTGCGGACGATCGTCACCAGCGCCACCTACCAGCGGAGCTCGGTGGCGTCGCCGGAGGCGTTGGCGCTCGACCCCGACAACCGCCTGCTGGCACGCGGGCCGCGCGGACGGCTGTCGGCCGAGCTGATCCGCGACGCTGCCCTGTCGATCTCCGGTTTGCTGGTCGATCAGCTCGGCGGTCCGAGCGTGAATCCCTACACGCCGGGCGATCCGTGGCGCGAGGTGAGCCACTACGGCTCGACGCCGGCGACGGCGCAGGCGTTCGTGCAGGACCACGGCGAGAAGCTGTGGCGGCGCAGCCTCTACACCTATTGGAAGCGGACGCTGCCGCCGCCGAACATGGCGCTGTTCGACGCGCCCACTCGCGAACTCTGCACCTTCGAGCGCGCCGCCACCAACACGCCACTGCAGGCGCTGGTGCTGCGCAACGACGTGCAGTTCGTCGAGGCGGCGCGCGCCTTCGCCGAGCGGATCGTGCGGCACGCGCCGGACGACGCCGCGCGACTCGCGTGGGCGTTCGCCGCGGCGACCTCGCGACCGCCGACGGCGGCGGAGGCGGCG
>VGYY01000033.1 GCA_016872815.1 Planctomycetota bacterium | reverse complement strand
GCGCCTGACCGAGCTGACGGCGCGCCGCCCGCCGCTGCCGCGCGTCGCCCTGATCGGGTTGCGCGGCGCCGGCAAGAGCTCGCTCGGTCGCGCAGTCGCGCAGCGCTGCGGCCTCGCGTTCGTCGAACTCGACCAGGAAGTGGAGGCCGCCGCCGGCATGCCGCTCGCCGACCTCTTCACGCTGCACGGTGAGGCCTATTACCGCCGCCTCGAGCGCGACGCGCTGCAGCGCGTGATCGACACGCCGCGCGGCGTCGTCGCCGCGGCCGGCGGCGGCATCGTCGCCGCGCCCGAGACCTACGAGCTGCTGCGCCGCCACTTCACGACGATCTGGCTCCGCGCGTCGCCGGAGGACCACTGGAATCGCGTGGTCGCGCAGGGCGACCACCGGCCGATGCAGGGGCAACCGGCGGCGATGGCGCGGCTGCGCGAGATCCTGGCCGAACGGGCGCCGCTCTACGGCCTCGCCCACCACGTGATCGAGACGTCGGCGCTCGGGGAGACGGGGAGCACGCGCGCGCTCGAGGCGCTGGTGCGCGCGACGGCGCCGATGGGAGCGGGCCGGTGACCGACACCGGGAGCACGTCGCGGCCGCGCCCATGGTCGCGCGGCGAGCAGTTCGTCCTGCTGGCGATCGCGGCGCTGGCGCTGTTCCTGCGCGCCTGGCTCGACGGATCGACGGTGCCCGGCCGCGTCTTCCTCCGCCACGACGAACAGCACTACGTCGGCCTCGCGCGCGAGCTGCTGAACGGCCGCTTCGTCACCGACTACTTCATCAACCCGGCGCTGTTCGGCTGGCTGGTGGCGGGCGCGACCGCGCTGGTCGGCGGCGTGCGAACGCTGCTCGGCCTCGAAGCGAGCTTCGAGCTGTTCGTGGCGCGCGAGACGGTGGCGCCGGTGGTGCTGGTGCTGGCAGGGCGAACGCTCTCGATCGCGGCATCGCTGGCGACGGTGCCGCTCGTCGCGCGGCTCGGGGCGCGCCTCTTCTCGCCGCGCGTCGGACTGCTGGCGGCGCTGGCGCTGGCCGTCGATGGCGTCGCGATCGGCCGCGCCCCGCTGTGCGGCAACGAGAGCATGACGACGCTGCTCTGCCTGCTGGCGGTCGACGCGCTGCTGGCGACCGGCGCCCGCGCCGATGCGTCGGCGCGCCGGCGCTTCGCCGCCGGACTGCTGCTCGGGATCGCCACGGCGTGCAAATACTCCGCCGGGATCTTCGGCGTGGTGCTGCTCGCCGCCCTGAAGCGCCGCAGCCTGCCCGCCCTCCTCGGCGCCGCCACCGGCTTCGCGCTCGGCGCCCCGGCCACCTGGCTCAATCCGGCCGCGTTCGTCGACGGCTTCTCGACCCAGGCGAGCTTCCTCCACGACGGTTATCGCGCGGAGGACGTCCGCAAGGGCGAACTCGGCTGGCTCTTCTACGCCGCGAGCTTCGCGCCGGCCCACCAGGGCGTCGCCTTCGCCGTGGCGGTCGCGGGCGGACTGCTCGCGTCGCTCGTGCTCATGGTGCGGCGCGCGGGCACGCCCCATCGACTGCTGCTGGCGGCATCGCTGCCGCTCTACCTCTTCCTCGGCAGCGGCATCTTCCACCGCGAACGCTTCCTGCTGCCGGCGACGCCCCTCCTGCTGCTGCATGGCGCGTGGCTGCTCGACCGACTGCTCGGCGGCGAATGGCTGCCCGCCCTGCTCCGGTCGGGCGCCGCGGCGGTGCGCAGCGGCCGGATCGTCGGCGCCGTCGCGCTGCTCGCCACGGGCGTCGACGCGGCGCTCGCGACCCGCGAGCGCCACCGGCAGTTCGCCGCGAAGCACGCCGCCCCCGACGCCGCGAGCGAACTCCACCACGCGCTGCTGCCGCAGCTCACGCCCGAAGAGCGCGTGTTCGAATTCTCGTTCCTGAACGCCGACGAGCTGCTGCTGCGCACCGACCCGTGGCGCGAGGCGGACGTCGCGGCACCCCCCGCCGCCGTGCGCGACGCGGTCTTCGCGCAGCTGCGCAGCCGCGGCCTCCTGCCCGCCTGCCAGCCGCTGCGGCCGGCGCTGGTGGCGGCGAAGAGCCTGGCCGAGCTCGAGGCGCTGCTGGCGCGCGAGGGAGCGACCGCGCTGGTGGCCATCGTCCCCGCCAAGGAGCTGGTCCGTGCCGGCGGGCTGGCCGCCGCCAACCGCGACCCGCCGTTCCGCGACGTGAAGTGGTGGCCCGACTTCGTCGCCTGGCTCGAGGCGCTGCCGCGCCGCGCCGAGTGTGTGACCACGGACGGCACCCTCACCGGAGCGATCCTCGAGCTGCGGCGCTGAGCACCGGCGCGCCGCCGAATCGCGACCGCGCGGCAGGTGCTGCGGCCGGCGTCACTCGACGTGGAGCTGGTCGATCTCGAGCTCGAACTCGCCGAAGCCGCTGCGGCCGCCGGGCGGCACGCGCGCCGAGAGCGTGATCCCGGTCACATCGCCCCATCCCGGGGCGACCTTCTCGCCGAAACCGGCCTGACGCAGCGAGTCGAGCGGAAGGCGGACTTCGCGCCATTCGTCGGTCACGGCGAACTCGGCGCTGAAGACGTCGTAGTCGGTCACGGCGGCGCGATCGAGCGCGAGCGTCCAGCTCCGCGGCGTGCCGCGCACGCGCACCACCAGCGCGCTCGCCTCGGCGAGGTCCACCAGCTCGGGTACCACCGGGTTCCAGGTGATCCACGCACCGGCGAAGGCGCCGTAGCGCGAGCCCTCCGCCACCGTCGCCCGGATCAGCAGCCCGCCGGAGCCCTCGACCTCGATCAGCTCGAGCGCTGCCCGCGACTTGCCGCCGGGCAGCGCGGAGTCGGCGACGCCCTGCCACGTGCCGCCCCAGTCGGAGTCGAGGTCCTCGTCGTCGAAGCCGTCGATGCTCGGCAGGAGGTCGCGGCCGAATCGCCGCACCCGCGGTTGCGCCTGCGGTCCGAGCTGCCGCTCGCGCAGCGCCGCGCGATCGACCGGCGCGCCGGCCTTCAGCACGCCCTCGATCCGCCAGAGCGCTTCGATGTCGCGGGTCGGATCGCCGCGCAGCACCAGCACGTCGGCCACCTTGCCCGGTGCCAGCGAGCCGTGGTCGCGCTCGCGCCCGAGCAGGCGCGCCGATTCGAGCGTGGCGCACTGCAGCGCGGCCGCCGGCGCGATGCCGGCCTCGACATAGAGCCCGATCTCCGCCAGCAGGGACGGGCCGTGCGGCGTCAGCGGATTGCCGGCGTCGGTGCCGGTCCCGCAACGAACTCCGGCCGCGTGCAGCCGCTTCAGGTTGCGCAGGAAGCGCGCTTCGTCGTAGTCGGCCCAGCCGGCGAGCCAGGTGCCCGAGTTCGGATCGCCGAGCGCCTGCGCCAGCTTCGGCGCGAGCAGCCCGTCGAGCCGGTCCGGCCGGTAGGCCGTGCGCCCCTGGCCGACGCGCTTCGCGCCGACGACGACCGCGAGCGTCGGCACGTAGCCGACGTCGCGCGCCTTCATCGACGCGATCAACTCGTCGTCGACCTCGCCGACGAACACGCCGTGCACCAGCGCGCGCGCGCCAGCACGCACGGCCTCCTTCGCCTCGTCCAGCGTCCAGACGTGGCAGAAGAGCGGCACCGCCGCGGCGCGCGCCCGTTCCGCGATCTGCGCCAGCGTCGCCTCGTCGAGGGTCGGCATCGCCGGCAGCGTGCCCCAGCCGCCGTGCTCGACCACCGCCTTGATCACGTCGGGGCGGCGCGCGAGCAGCGCCTCGAACCGGGTCGCCACGTCTTCGGCGCGCGCGATGGAATTGGCCTCGAACGGGAACTGCGTGCAATGGCCGCCCGGCACGGTGAAGGCGGCACCGGCGGCCAGCAGGCGCGCCAGCGACGGCCGGGCAGCCACCTGTTCGCGCAGGCCGAAGACGTACTCCGGCTCGTTGTGGAGGTCGACGGCGGTGGTCACGCCGAAGGCAGCGTGGGTCGCGAGATTGAGCTCGGGATCGAACGCCACGCCGCCGGTCATGCTGCCGCCCGGCACCATCACGTGCGTGTGCAGGTCGAACAGGCCGGGCAGCACCGTGCAGCCGTCGGCGTCGAAGCGGCGCGCCTCCGGCGGGATCGGCGCGTCGAGCGGCGCCTCGCCGACGATGCGCTCGCCGGCGATGCGCAACTGGCCGAGCGGGCGCACGCGGCCGGTCTCGGCCTCGAACAGCTGGCCGCCGCGGATCACGCAGGTGACGGCGGGTTCGCCGGCGGCCGCCCCGTCCGCCGCGCGCGGCAGGAGGGCGAGGGCGGCGGGCAGCGCAAGCGGCAACAGCACGGCGATGGCGTGGCGAGGCGTCATGGCGGGAGGCTTCTCGAGGACGGGGCGAACAGTACCGAGCGGCGAACGCTCCCGTTCGGCGCCGACGGTGAATGCGTCGCCCCGATCGACCAGTGGGCCACGCAGCGACCGCCCGCCGGTCGCGCCGCCGCCGCCGCCGTGCTGCGCGGCGCGTCAGCTCGGCGGCGTGAACCCGTCGCGGCGCAGCTGCTCGAGGTGAGCCAGCACCTTCGTCCGCTCGGCGTGGGCGAGCAGGATCAGCAGGTCGCCGCGGCGCGCCCAGCGCAGCGCCGCCTCGACCGCGGCGAACTCGGAGGGAGCGTGGTCGATCCGCTCGGGCGGGATGCCGCCGCGGACGAACTCGGCGGCGAGCAGCGCGGGGATCACGCCGGGCTCGCGGCCACGCAGGTACTTCTCCATCTCCTTGATCACGATGCGATCGGGACGGAAGGGTGCGGCGGCGGCGGCGTAGGCGCGGATCGACTCGTCGTCGCGATCGCCGGCCTGGCCGATGACCAGCAGGCGGCGGGTGGCCGGCAGCGCCGCCGCCATCTCCATCACCACGCGCATGCCGTCGGGATTGTGGGCGAAGTCGACGATGGCGGTCACGCCGCCGAGCTCGAGGACGTTCAGGCGGCCCGGGTTCTCGTCGGGGGAGCCGGCGAAGGCGCGCAAGCCGGCGGCGAGCGCGGCGGCGTCGAGGCGCAACTGCGAGGCGACCAGCAGCGCGGCGAGCGCGTTGGCGACGTTGTGGCGGGCGGCGCCGCCCAGCGTGATCGGCGCGTCGGCGACCGCGGCGATCTCGGTGCGCACGCCGCCGCGGTGGAGCACGAAGGCGGGGCCGCGCGCGCCCGGCTCGACGGTGGCGGCGGCACCGCCGGCCGCGACGTGGGCGCGGAGCACGGGATTGGCCGGATCGAGCGCGAACCAGCCGAGCGGCTCGCTCAACGGCGCGGCGCGCGCGACCTGCAGCGGATCCTCGGCGTTCAGGACCAGGAGCCCCGTCGCGTCGATCGCGCGGCGGACGATGAACTTCGCCTCGACCAGGTCGTCCATGCCGCCGACGCCGAACTCGCCAAGGTGGTCGGCAGTGACGTTGGTGATGGCGGCGGCGTCGACGCGCGGCAGGGCGAGGCCGCGCCGCAGCATCCCGCCGCGCGCCGTCTCGAGCAGGGCGACGTCGACGCGGCGGTCGCGCAGCACCAGGCGGGCGCCCGACGGCCCCGAGTAGTCCCCGGTGTCGAGCGTCTCGTCGCCGACCTTCACCCAGTCGGTGGTCGACATGCCCGGGACCTTGCCGGCGGCGCGGACCATCGCGGCGAGCAGCCGGATCGTCGTCGACTTGCCGTTGGTGCCGGTCACCATCGCCACCGGCACGTCGTGGATCGTGCTCCAGTCGACGGTCGCCGGATCGGGCAACTCGCGCCGCGGCCACGCGACCGCCCCGCGCCCGATCCCGGCCGACACCACGCGATCGTCGGGCACGAAGCTGACGCCGCGCGCCGCGCACGCCGCCCCGAACTCCACCAGCCGCGGCGCCCGCTCCTGCGCGATCTTCGCGACCAACCGGACAAACTGTTCCTGGATCAGTTTGTCCGGTTGGTCAGCGGCGGGGGCGCGCAGCTCGGCGCAGGCGGAGGCGAAGGCGGCCTCGTTGACCTCGGTCGCGGCGTAGAGGGCGTCGAGCGGCGCGGCGATCGCGACGTTCGCCCCGCAATGGCCCTCGCCGCCGAAAACCCGCGTCGCGATCGGCGCGTCGCGCCACCCGACCGCCGCCAGCCATTTGCGCACGTGCCGGCGCCAGATCTCGACCACGGCGCGCACCTGCGCCGGCGGGCCGGCGAGGTCGAGGATCACCGCCGGCGCGGCGAAGAACAGGTTGCGGCCCGGCAGTCGACGCGAGTCGACCTGGACGAGCGTGGCGGATCGGTAGGTCGGGGTCGTCACGCGCCGAGTCTCGAATCAACGGCGAGCCGCACCTCCCGCTCACCGGCCATCTGCGTCTGCTTCGCGCTGCGCCGTCCGGTCGCCGCTCAGTCCTCGTTCACCTCGCGAGCGAGCCGCACGCCGCGCTCGTCGCGGATCAGCCGCTCGAAGCCGGGACGCAGCTCCTCGCGATGCTGCTGCCGCAGCTCCATCTTCACCGGTTGCGGGATCGCGCCGTCCGGCCTGGATCGCACCTCGCCGAATTCCGGCCGGAAGCGCGTGATCTGGTTCCAGCAGCGGGTGATCTGGTCGCCGAACGCCAGCACCAGGTCGTCCTTGCGCGCCAGCTTGAGCGCGCAGTCGAGCGCCTCTGGCTCGTCGATGATGACCGTGATCTTCTCGGCCGGCACGCCCTTCTCGCGCAGCGTCGCCGCGAGCATCTGCGGGATCTCGTCCGGCTTGCGACCGCGCGGGTTGTCGTCGCGCCGGCAGACGTAGTGGTCGAAATGGCCGGCGCAGATCGCCGCGATCTCGCGCACGTCCTCGTCGCGCCGGTCGCCGGGCGCCGCCACCACCAGCAACTTCCGCCCCTTCGGCTTCAGCCGCTCGATCAACTCCACCATCTGCCGGATCGCGGCGGGGTTGTGGCCGTAGTCGAGGATCACCTTGAACGGGTGCTCGTTGCAGACGTTCATCCGGCCCGGCGCCTGGAAGAACGTCGTGTCGAACGTCTGCAGCGCGTGGCGGATCTCCTCGAGCTTGATCCCCATCGAATAGGTGACCGCCGCCGCGAACATCGCGTTCTGCACGTTGTGCAGCGCCCGCCCGTCGAGCGTCGCCGGGATCAGGTGCGTCCACAGGAGCGGCATGTGCGCTCCCTTGTCGTACAGCGTGATCATCTGGCCGTTGATGCCCTCCTCGAGCACCACCGCCCGCCCGCCCGCCCGGATGTGCTCCTTCACCAGCTCGTGCCCCGGGTCCATCGTCACGTAGCAGATCTTCGCCCTGGTGTGGTCGGCCATCCGCAGGCAGTGCTCGTCGTCGGCGTTCAGCACCGCGTAGTCGCGCGCCACCTCGACGATGATCCGCTTGACCCGCGCCAGCTCCTCGAGCGAGTTGACGCCCTTCAGCCCGAGGTGGTCGGCGGCGATGTTGGTCACCGCCGCGACGTTGCAGCGCTTGTAGCCCATGCCGCGCCGCAGCAGCCCGCCGCGCGCCGTCTCCAGCACCGCGACGTCGACGCTCGGGTCGCGCAGCACCATGCGCGCGGCCGTCGGCCCGGTCATGTCGCCGGCGATGGTGAGATGGCCGTTGCTGTAGACGCCGTCCGTGGTCGCGAGGCCCGGATGCCAGCCGTTCATCTTGAAGACGTGCGCGATCATCCGCGCGGTGGTCGTCTTGCCGTTGGTGCCGGTCACCGCGGCGATCGGGATCCGCGTCGGCGTCCCCGGCGGGAAGAGCATCTCCATCACCGGCTCGGCGACGTTGCGCGCCTTGCCCTCGGTCGGCGCCACGTGCATGCGGAAGCCGGGCGCCGCGTTCACCTCGCAGATCCCGCCGCCCACCTCGCGGTAGCTCCGGGTGATGTCGGGCGTCAGGAAGTCGACGCCGCCGATGTCGAGCCCGATCGCCTTGATCGCGCGCGCCGCCATCTCGCGGTTGTCGGGGTGGATCGTGTCGGTCACGTCGATCGACGTGCCGCCGGTCGAGAGGTTGCCGGTCGAGCGCAGGAAGACTTCCTCGCCCTTCGCCGGCACCGTCGTCCGCACGTACCCCTTCTTCTCCAGCAGGCGCTGCGCCTGCGCGTCGATCTCGAGTTTGGTCAGCACCTTCTCGTGGCCGACGCCGCGGCGCGGGTCGCGGTTCACGATCTCGACCAGCTGCTCGATCGTGTGGACGCCGTCGCCGACCACGTGGCCCGGCTTGCGCAGCGCGGCGGCGACCAGCTCGCCGTTCACCACCAGCAGGCGGTGGTCGAACCCCTCGAGGAAGCTCTCGACGATCACGCCGCGGCTGTGCTCGCGCGCGGCGGCGAACGCCACCGACACCTGCTCCGGCGTGGTCAGGCGGATCGAGACGCCGCGGCCGTGGTTGGCGTCGAGCGGCTTGACGACGACCGGCCAGCCGATCCGCTCGGCCTGCCGCACCGCCTCGCGCTCCGAATAGACCAGCTGCTGCTTCGGCACCGGCAGGCCGAGATCGCCGAGGATGCGGACGGTCTCCTCCTTGTCGGAGGCGATCTCCACCGCGATGTGGCGCGTCTCGCTGGTGATGGTCGCCTGGATCCGCTTCTGCCACTTGCCGTGGCCGAACTGGATCAGGCTGTAGCGGTTCAACCGCAGCCACGGGATGTCGCGCGCCTCGGCCGCCTTCACCAGCGAGTGGGTCGACGGCCCGAGCGCGAGCCGCTGCGCCACGCGGATGAACTCGTCGCGCTTCTCCTCCCACTTCCAGTCGCCCGGCACCGCGCCGGCCGGTCGCAGGTCGGCCGGCAGCAGCGAGTGGAGCAGCGTCAGCGCCAGCTTCCCGGCCTCGAGCCCGACCTCCTCCGCCTCGTACTCGTAGACGACGTGGTACTGGCCCGGCGCGTCGGCGCTGCGCGTCTTGCCGTACGTCACGTCCTCGCCGGTGATGTTCTGCAGCTCGATCGCGACGTGCTCCAGCACGTGGCCGAGCCAGGTTCCCTCGCCCTCGCGCAGCCGCCGCACGAAGCCGCCTTCCGTCTCGAAGCTGCAGCCGTGCTTCGCCAGGCCGGGCAGCGCGGCGAGCAGCGCGTCGATGAACGGGGCGCCGAGCCGCGCCGTCGGCCACTGCTCGAGCGGGCCGAGGTCGAGCGTGAGGCGAATGACCGGGAAGGTCGCGTAGAGGTTGGGTCCGACGTAGACGCTGGTCTCGACGATCTTCATCGCAGGAATCCCCTTCGAGTCGCGGCGCAGACGAAGCGAGGCCACGGCGTGCGTGGCGGAGCGCGTTCAGTCCCGCGGCGGCTTCGGTGCCGGCGGCGTCGCCTTGCGCTTCTTCAGGTCGTAATGGCCGCGTTCGGTCAGCACGTGCAGCTTCAGGTTCACCACCGACAGCGGCGCGTGCGGCGGCGCGTCGTCGATCGAGGTGAAGCTCATCTCCGCCGGATCGACGACCGTGACGGCACCGCTGCCGACGACGAGGAGGTCGTCGTCCGGCCCGATGAAGGCCGCCGTGTCCTCGTCGAGGCCGATGCCGATCGCCTCCGGGACCGACGAGATCGCCGTGAGCAGCCGGCCGATCCGGTCGCGCTGGCGGAAATGCTGGTCGACGATCACCTTGGCGACCACGCCCAACCCGCTCGCGAGCTGCACCATCCCCTCGTGCGGGGTCGGCCCCTCGTCACCGCTCGCGATCATGTGTTCCGACATGAAGGCGGCGCCGGCCGAGGTGCCGGCGAGATGGAGCCCGTCGCGGCGATTGCGCTCGCGCAGGAGTTCGGTCACCTCGGTGCCGCCGAGCACGCGCGTGAGGCGCATCTGGTTGCCGCCGGTCACGAAGACGCCGTCGACCTCGCGCAGCACCTCGAGCCAGTCGCGCCGCTCGGCGTCGCGCCGCTCGAGGTAGTTCAAGACATGCACCTCGCCCACATGACAAACGTCGTGGAAGACGTGCTCGTAGGCGGGGCCGGTGGTCTTGAGCTGCGACGCGGTCGGGATCACCGCGAGCTTCGCCGTCGCGCCGCCGCACAGCTCCGCGAACCGTTCCAGGATGCGCGGATGGTGCTCGCGCTCTTCCGCGCCGCCGATCGGGATGACGAAGCCGCGCCGGTTCTTCTGGCTCATGCGCAGTCGGTCCTCGGGTGGAGTCGAGCGAGCGACCGCGCTCGCGCCACGGTCGCGGTCCGACGCCCCCCGTCGCGACGGCGCGTTGTCGGTTCACGCCGGCGCGGTCGCGACGGCGGATCCCTCGCGCCTCTGCGCGCGGCGATCCGGTCGCGACGACCCGTCAGGCTTCCGTGCGCTCGAACGTCCCGAGCACTCGCGCGCGGCCATCCCGGACGTGCCACATCCCCCGTGCCATGACGTCGGTCACGCGTCCCTGCTCGTCGAGGACGCAGAGATCGGCGTCGCGGCCCGCCTCGATATAGCCCTTGGTCGGGAGGCGGAGAAGGTCGGCGGCGTTCGCGGTGAAGGCGGGCAGCACCCGCTCGAGCGGCTGGCCGGCGGCGACGAGCTTCGCCAGGCAGTCGGGCAGCGACGCCGGATCGCCCACCCCCATGCCGACGCAGCAGCCTTCGCCGTCGAACTCCGGCAGGCTGCCGCCCGAGTCGGAGCTGATCGTGACGCGCTCGGCCGGCAGTCCGGTATCGAGCCAGCGGCGCAGCGCCACGTCGGCGGTGAAGGCGTCCTCGTCGGGTGCGACCGGGAACGCCGTGAAGTCGACGTGCCAGGCGCGACCGGCGACGCCGCGCCGCTCCTCGTCGCGCAGTCGCGCCGCCAGCGCGAGCGCCTCCTCGAACAGCGCCTTGCGCCGATTCAGGTGGGTCGGATGGAAGGTGCGCGCCGGCAGCTCGCTCTTCGCCACCGCCTGCTCGATCAGCGCCAGCCCGCGCTTGCCGTCGCCGAGGTGGAGGTGGAGCGTCCCCGCCTTCTGCGCGAGCAGCCCGCCCACGTGGCAATCGGCGGCGAGCGAGAGGAGCTCGTCGAGCGTCGGCTGACTCGAGCGGTGGTCCGAGATCGCGACCTCGCCGCAGCCGACGATGCAGTCGACGTGCACGAGATCGCCGCGCACCGTGCCGGTGAGCGTCCGCGGCGGCAGGTGGTAGCCGCCAGTCATGCACCACGCCGAGAGCCCCTGCTCCCGCAGCGAGCGCGTCGCCGCCACCAGTCCCGCCGTATCGCGCGTCACGTCATCGGTGCCGAGCACCCCCACCACCGTCGTGATCCCCGCCCGCGTGAACTTCGACAGCACCATCGGCGGCACGCGGTTCTTGAACCCGCCCTCACCGCCGCCACCCGTGAGATGTGTGTGACCGTCGATCAGTCCAGGGATCACGCGGCGGCCGCGGAGTTCCTCGACCTTTACCCCGAGGTGTTTCACCAGGCCATCGCGCAGTTCGCGTGGCAGCGCGCCCGCCTTCGCGGCTGTCGCGGCACCGGCTCCACCGCCCGCGGAGCCCACCCACGCGATCCGCTCGCCGGCGATCAGCAGGTCGCAGCGTCCGCAAGGAGTCGGGGCGTAGAGCTCGGCGTCGAGGAGGAGGATCAACGGGGTTTCGGCCATCCATGGCTCGCGTCGGGAGCGAAGCGCGGATCGTAGCCCGCGGGCGCGATCCGGCCACCCGACACGAATGGCTGGCAGATCGGATCACGGTCGGCAGGAGCCGGGACGCGCGACGCGTCTCCGACCGGCCGGGCCTGCTGCAACCGGAGGCGAACGACGGAAGGGGTGGATGAACGCGCGCGCGAAACAGCAGCTCGGACGGGCCATGCAGCTGATCGCCGCGCCGCTCTTCGTCGCATGGCCCCTCGGCTCGACGATCGCGAGCGCGCAGGCGGGCGCGGCCCGGGCGTGAAGCAGCGCGCGGTGGGAGGCCACGAGTGCAGCCTCGACCTCAGCGACTAGGAGAAGACCGCGCTGATCGCTTTCCTGCGGACGCTGGAACGCCGCAGAAGACGCAACGCGCTGCAGCAGTGTCAGCACGTCCGGCGCGCGCGCTGCGCGGCGTCTTCCG
Source organism: Planctomycetota bacterium (assembly GCA_016872815.1). Lineage (GTDB taxonomy): Bacteria > Planctomycetota > B15-G4 > B15-G4 > SIAN01 > SIAN01. The sequence goes on along the minus strand of VGYY01000033.1, from coordinate 9,849 downwards.
GGCAAGGCACGGAAAGGAGGCGACAGCGACGACGAGGCCGGGCGGGTTTTGACGGAGCGAGAAAAGCGGTATAGCTCCCGGTCCGCCGATCGATTGGCGGCAAGGAAATCCGTGATGACTGTCCTCGCACATCGCGCCGCGTGGCGGAAGCTGCCGGTGCTTGCGCTAACGTTCATGCTCTTCGCCACTTGCGCGTACCCGACTCCCACCGTGGCGGGAGTCCAAGCTCAGCTCGCGAAGCGCCTCGGGGCCGAGGGATTCAGCGCCGTCACCGTGAGCGCGGTCGACACGGATCGATTCACCGGGACCGCGCTGCATGCGGACGGGACGGTCTGGACCGTGACGGCATCGGTCAAGCGCGGTCAACTCCGCTACGAGTCGAGCTCGACCGTGTCGAAGCAGACCACGGACGCCTCCGGGAACGTCACGACGTCCCAGACGGGCTCAGTCGTTGCCGGGACGATTCCGTACGACGGCTGATCCGGCACCCGCGCCGCGCGTCACGCCGAGCCACGGACGAGTGCCACCAAGTGGCGCGACCGCCGCGATCGAGCCGGCTTGCGGGACTGCCGATCGCGGGGCGGAGCGGAATCGACGACGCCGGCTTGCGGCGGGCTTCGTCGCCCCGCTCGCTCAGCGGTAGCCGTTCTTCTCGTAGTAGTCCTGGTGGTACGCCTCGGCCGGCCAGAACTTGCCGCCGAGCGCGACGGCGGTGGCGATGCGCTTCCCCGCGAACGGCCCCGCCTTCTGCAACTCGGCGAGGAGCGCCTTCACCTCGGTGAGCTGCTTCTCGTCGCTGGCGAAGATGGCCGAGCGGTACTGGTCGCCGACATTCGGGCCTTGGCGGCCGACCTGCGTCGGGTCGTGCACCTTGAAGAAGAGCTCCGTCAGCTGGCGGAAGGTGACCGCCTTCGGATCGAAGACGACCTTCACGGTCTCCGCGTGGCCGGTGTCGCCGCCGCAGACGAGCTTGTAGGTCGGGCGGTCGACCTTGCCGCCCATGTAGCCCGATTCCGCATCGATCACGCCGTCGACGACGGCGAAGGCGTCTTCGACGCCCCAGAATCAGCCACCGGCGAAGTAGGCGGTCTGCGTCTCGATCGGCTTGCTCTCGGCGGGCAGCGCCTCGCCGTCGGTGTAGAAGCGCAGCGAGGCCGAGTTGAGGCAGTAGCGCCGGCCGGTCGGCGGCGGGCCGTCGTCGAAGACGTGGCCCAGGTGGGCGCCGTCGCGCGCGCAGACGATCTCCTCGCGCACCATGCCGTGGCTGCGATCGACGTGGATCGTCACGTGGTCGGGCGAGACGGGGTCGAAGAAGGACGGCCAGCCGGTCCCCGACTCGAACTTCGTGGTCGAGCGGAACAGCGGCAGCCCGCACACCACGCAGCAGAAGAGCCCGGCGCGCTTCTCTTTCAGCAGGACGCCGCAGCCGGGTGGCTCGGTGCCGTCGTGCTGCGTCACCCGGATCTGCTCCTCGGTGAGCTCCTTGAGCCGGGCCGCCTTCGCCTCGGCGGACGGCGGCGTCAGGTCGTAGCCGAGCTTCGAGTAACGCGCGCTTTTCTTCGCGTCGGACTTCACGCTCTCCTCCTCGTCGGGCAGGCAGGCGCCCGTCCCGATGCCGAGCAGCGCCAGCAGCGACAGGAACTTCTCGCGGCGTCCCATGGTCGTCGTCCTCCGCCCACCTTTCGTCCGCCGGCCGATCCGGAGTGCAGGCATCACCTTGATGCCGGAATCATGGCGCCGGGGTCGCGCCCCGGGTAGAGCGGCACCCCGCGCCGCCGTTTCCGGCGCCGCCGCCCGGCGGGAGCGCTCCCGGCTCCAGCGCGCAGACCCTGGTGGCGCCGGTCAGGTGCTCCCCCGCCGCCGCTGGTAGTTCGTTTCGACCGCTTTCGCCTCGGCGCCGTCGGGGGTGAGGTTGAAGGCGGTGATCGTCAGGTGGTCGTCGTCGCGGAGCTCGTACTCGGTCCGCCAGCCCCACGGCGGCGCGCCCGGACCGGCCGAGTAGCTCCCCTTCACCGAGAAGCCGCGCGGACGCGCCTCACCCTCGGAGCAGAGCAGTGCGTAGTTCATGTGGAACGAGTCGAACCAGCTCACCTGCCAGCGACCGCTGATCCCATCGCGCGCGATCGTCTCCTCGCCTTGGCGCGGCTGTCCCTGCATCGAGCCGGTGTAGGCGTGACGCACGATCGCTCCGCCGAGCAGCGCGGTGAATTCGCCCTCCACGGCCGATTCGTCCGCGAGCCGTCCGGGCTCGAACCAGGTCTTGCAGCGACCGCTCCAGCGGCCGATCAGCGCGGCGAGCAGGGGATCCGGCATGGGTGCTCCATGGGCAACCGCTGCGGGATCATCTCAGAGCCTGAGAGGAAATCCCTCCCGTCGCCCGATTCGCGGCGCATCCCGCCTGGCAGCGTCGCGCCTAGCCATGCGGGTGCGACACTTCGGCGGGCGGGGCCGGAGCTTGGGAAATCCGTCGGATCGGCACCCCCACCCGCACGCAGCCGCCGCGCACGACGCGCGCATAGACGCCGCGCAGGTTCCGCGCGCGCCCTTCCGGCGACTGGACGAGCGCGAGCGCCGCCGGCCCGAAGCGTTCCGCGAACTTCGCGCAGCCGAGATGCGGCACCGCGGTGATCACGACGATGGCATCGCCGATCGCGACTTCGGTTCCCGGCGGGACGTGTGCCGGATCGAGCGCGAAGTCGACGATCAGCTGATCGCCCGCGAGCGCGAATCGCGACGGGTGGCCGGCGACGGCCGCGAGGACGCGCGCCTCCATCAGCGTGAGCTGCATCTCCGTATGAGCCCGGCCATCGGCCGTCCGGCGGCTCCCCCGCTCACGCCAGTTGTCGCCGACCAGTCCCGCTGCGGGGTCGAGCATTCCCTCGATCAGCACGCTGCGCGCGCCGACCGCCGGACGCGCGAAGAGCGCCGTCAACCGCCCGACCTGCCTTGGCGACGCCCCGGCCGCACCAAGGCGCTGCAACAACTCCGCCGCCGTTGCCTGCTCCGCGCGCCCGCCGTCGCCCCGTTCGCTCACCACTTCCCCTTCCGCGGCCGCTCACCCGGGTGAGTGGCGCCGAGGTGGCAGATGCGAGGAGCGGCCTCCCGCCGCTGGGTCCGAAAGGACCCAGCAAGGGACCCGCGACGCTGCAAATGCGGCCTCGCCGCCGCTCACCCCCCGTCGGTGAACTCGGCGTGGCCGTCTTCCTCCATCGAATGCAGCCGCTTGTACGCCGCCTTCGCCGCCTCGCGGTCGCCGTCGATCACGGCGCGCTCGAGCGTGGCGAACTCGATCAGCAGTTGCGCCATCGTCTTGCGGTACTCGGCGAGGAACTTCGGCCGCTCCGCCTCCGGCACGTTGGCCGCCATCTTCGGCGGCAAGAGCTTCGACACCAGGATCGCCTGCTGCGCCACCGCGATCTGCTGCAGCGACTCGGCGTCCTGCGCCGGGTCGGCGATGCTGCGGCGCAGGAAGTTCGCCGCCTGCTCGATCTTCTCCATCTCGACCATCATCGGCGTGTCGGTCGCGGCGGGCTCCTCCTGCGGCAGCCGCGCGAACGCGACTGCCGCGGAAGCGAGGAGCGACACCAGCACGACCCGGAGCGCGAGCGGCGTTCGCATGGTCATCTTCTCCGTCACGAGCTCGCCGCCCCGCCCGGCCGCGCGATCTTGTAGCGGCCGCTCGCATCGGGCATCGAGCGCGGGTTCGCCTTCCAGTCGAGCACTTCGGGGAAGAGGTTCTCCGACGATTGGAGCGCCTCGTCCCAGCCGATCTCCTTGCCGCTGTAGGTGGCCATCCGGCCCATGATCGCGGTCATCGTGCTGGTCGCGCCGTAGTTCGCCTCGTGGTGCGGCTTGTCGTTGCGGATGGCGTCGAACAGCACGTCGTGCTCGCGCTGGTAGGGGTCGTTGCCCTCCTCGCCGCGTCCGCGACCGAATTGCCACGCCTTGCCGCCCTCGATCCGCTGGCCCGAGAGGTCGGCGTAGCCCTTGGTGCCGTGCGCGTGCTCGCTGACGCTGCTCCAGGCGCCCGGCCAATGGTGGCAGTAGCTGAACAGCTTGCTGCCGTCGGCGTAGTCGAACTCGACCTGATGGTGGTCGAAGATCTCGCCGTGATCGATGCCGGTGCGCACCTGGCGGCCGCCGTGGCCGCGGGCGCGGATCGGCGTCGCGTTCTTCACCCAGTTGGCGACGTCGAGGTTGTGGATGTGCTGCTCGACGATGTGGTCGCCGCAGAGCCAGTTGAAGTAGTACCAGTTGCGCATCTGGTACTCCATCTCGCTCTGCCCCGGCTGGCGCGGGTTGACCCAGACGCCGCCGTCGCACCAGTAGACGCGCTGGAACATCACGTCGCCGATGGCACCGTCCTGCACCCGCTTCACCACCTCGACGTAGCCCGGATCGTAGTGGCGCTGCAGCCCGACGCCGACCTTCAGGTTCTTCTGCTTCGCGACCGCCGCCGCCGCCAGCACGCGCCGCACGCCGGCCGCATCGGTGGCGACCGGCTTCTCCATGAACACGTGCTTGCCCTGCGCGACGGCGTACTCGAAGTGCTGCGGCCGGAACCCCGGCGGCGCGGTGAGAACGGCGACGTCGCACGCGTCGATCGCCGCCTTGTAGGCGTCGAAGCCGACGTGCACGCGATCGGGCGGGACGTCGATCTGGGCGGCGTGGCCCGCCATCAGGTTCTTCAGCGTTCCCTCGGCGCGATCGCGGAAAGCGTCGGCCAGCGCGACCAGCTTCACCGGCCCCGCCGTCGACAGCGCCTGCGCCGCCGCCCCGCCGCCGCGCCCGCCGCAGCCGATCAGCGCGACCTTCAGGGTCTCGTCGCCGCGCGCGAACGCACCCGGCGCCACGCGCGCCACCGCCGCCCGCGCCACCCGGTCGAGCAGCGACGACGACAGGAGCGCTGCACCCGACACCTTGAGGAAGTTGCGCCGCGACGGACCATCGATCGGATCAGGCTTCGAGGCTTTCATCGGCTCTCCTTCTTGCACCGGCGCGAGCCGGTGGTCCATGGATCGAGTCTCATCTGCCGCCGAACCGCTGCCGCTCCAGGATCTCGGCGATCTGCGCGACGTCCGGCTCCCACCAGAGCTGCTTCTCCTCCGCGGTCGGCTCGCGCAGCGGCCGCACCACGCGGAAGCCGACGAAGCGCGCGTCGGTGAGATACCAGATGCTCTTCGGAAGCTGCGGATCCTGCACCTTCCACGCCTTGCTCGACGCGCGTCGCGCCGCGCTGCGCAGCCGGTCGGCGTCGTCGTCCCACGATCCGCCGCGCGCGACGTGCGGGTACTCCGCCTTCGGCCAGTTCACCGGGTTCAGCAACGCGGCACCGGCCGCAGCGCTGTCGCCCGCCGCCGTCCGCCCGGCCGCGATCAGCGCGCCGTATCCCCCCTTGTCGTGCGCGTCGAGCGTCCACTCGGCGACGTTGCCGTGCATGTCATGCAGCCCCCATCCGTTCGGCTGCTTCTGGCCGACCGGATGGGGCTTGGCGTCGCTGTTGTCGAAGAACCACGCGTGGTCGCCGACCGCTGCGGCGTCGTCGCCGAACGTGAACCGCGTCGCCGTCCCTGCGCGGCAGCAGTACTCCCACTCCGCCTCGCTCGGCAGCCGGTAGTTGCGGCCGGTCTTCATGCTGAGCCACTTGGTGTAGTGGCGCGCCGCGAACTGCGTCATGCAGATGGCCGGGAAACCGCTGATCCCGTAGCCGAAGTCCATCGGCACGTAGGGCGGCGTCGGCCGGCTGACGGCGTCGGCCCAGTCGTCGCCCGCCTGCTTCGGCGCGCCGCCGCCGCGCGCCTGCTGGTCGAGCTTCGACATGAACTGCAGGTACTCGTCCCAAGTCACCTCGCACTTGCCGATCCAGAGCGGTTCGATCGCCACGTCGTGGAGCGGCCCCTCGTCGCCCTTGCGATCGGCCTCGTCGTCGGGACTGCCCATGCGGAACGTCCCGCCGGGGATCGGCACCAGTTCGAAGCCGACGGTGCTACCCGGGATGGTCTCGCGGTAGCGCTTCATTCCGGCGGCGTCGGTGGCGTGCGCATCGCCGGGGTCGTGCCGCGGCGGCGCTCCTTCCGGCATCGGCGGATAGACCGCCACCTTCGGCGGCGTCGGGTCCTGCGGCGGCGGCGCCGCCAGCGCATGCTCGGCGCTCGCCGTCCAGGCGACCGCGCCGGCCAACTGCGCGAGCGCGTGCCCCCCCCGACGGGTGCGATTCGTGCGAATCCGGAACGAGGCCAGCGGCATGCAACCTCCTCCAAGCGCCGGGCGCGACCCGCGTGAGCGCGCTCCTATACTCCCTCGCCCTCGCGCCGGTAAGCACCGACTTCCGCGGAGACCTCGCATCGCCGCCGCCGCGCTCCGCCTCGCCGCCGTGCTGGCCATCGCCGCGTGCGCCGGCGCCCCGCCGTCGCGCCACGAATACGAGCACGGCGCGATGGGCACGACCTTCCGCATCGTGCTCTACGCCGCCGATCCGGCCCGCGCCGATCGCGCCGCCGCGGCCGCCTTCGCCCGCATCGACGCGCTCGAGAGCGTGCTCTCCGACTGGAACGCGGCGAGCGAGCTCTGCCGCGCGGCCGCAGCAGCCGCCGCCGCCCCCGGCCACCCGATCGCTCTCGGCGACGACCTCGTGCGCGTCCTGGCGCGGAGTCAGGCGATCGCGGCCGCGACCGACGGCGCCTTCGACCCCACCCTCGGTCGCTGCACGCAGCTCTGGCGGCGGGCGCGGCGCCGCGGCGAACTGCCCGAGGCGGCGGCGCTCGCCGAGGCATTGGCGACGACCGGCCATCGCCACGTCACGATCGACGCGGAGCAGCGCACGCTGACTGCGGGCCGCGCCGGCATCGCCTTCGACCTTGGCGCCATCGCCAAGGGCGACGCACTGGACCAGGCGCTGGCCGTCCTCCGCGACCACGGCCTGCCGCGCGCGATCGTCGATGGGGGCGGCGATGTGCTCGCCGGCGCACCTCCCCCTGAAGGCAGCGGCTGGATCGTCGGGCTGGCCGAGTTGTCGGCGGACGCGACGGAGATCGCGCCGATCCGCCACGCCGTCGCGTTGGCCCACGGCGCGCTGGCCACATCGGGCGACAGCTGGCGCGCCCTCGAGATCGATGGCGTCCGCTACAGCCACATCCTCGATCCGCGCAGCGGGATCGGCCTGACCGAGCGGCGGCTGGTGACGGCCATCGCCGCGGACGGAGCCACCGCCGATGCGCTGGCGACGGCGCTCAGCGTCGGCGGACCCGACCGCGCCGCGGCGTGGCTGGCGCACTTCCCCGGCGCCGGCGCCCGCATCGAGTGGCTGACGGCGTCCGGAATGACCGCTTGCGCGTTCGGCGTCTGGCCGCCGATGATGTCCGCCCCGATCGAGTCAAAGGAATCGAGGAGAGAGCGATGACGATCCGTCCGTCGACCCGCCGGGACTTTCTCAGGACGTCGGGTGGCGCGCTGGGCAGCGCCGCGCTGGCGCCGATGGCCGCGGCGCTGCCGAACCTCGCCGTGCACGCGCACGGCACGGCGACGCTCAAGGTCGGCCTCATCGGCTGCGGCGGCCGCGGCTCGGGCGCGGCGTACAACGCGCTCGCGGCCGATCCCGGCTGCGAACTGGTCGCCGTCGGCGACGTCTTCGGCGACATGGCCGAGGGATCGCTCAACTCGCTGCGCAACTCGGACAAGGGGGCGCAGGTCAAGGTGACGCCCGACCATGTCTTCACCGGCCTCGACAACTACAAGGGCGTGATCGCGGCCAGCGACGTCGTTCTGCTCTGCTCGACGCCGGCGTTCCGCCCGCTCCACTTGCGCGCCTGCGTCGACGCCGGCAAGCACACCTTCGTCGAGAAGCCGATCGCCGTCGACGGACCGGGCGTGCGCGACGTGCTCGACTCGTGCCGGCGCGCGAAGGAGAAGGGCTTGATGGTCGTCTCCGGGCTGTGCTACCGCTACGAGCGCAAGAAGCAGCAGACCATCGCGCGCATCCACGACGGCGCCGTCGGCGACATCGTCGCGATGCAGTGCACCTACAACACTGGCGGTCTCTGGCACCGCGGCCGCCAGCCGGGCTGGACCGAGATGGAGTACCAGCTGCGCAACTGGCTCTATTTCACCTGGCTGTCCGCGGATCACGGCGCCGAACAGCACATCCACAGCCTCGACAAGATCGCGTGGGCGATGAAGGACGAATACCCGGTCAAGTGCGTGGCCAGCGGCGGCCGCGCCTGCCGGACCGACCCGAAGTACGGCGACACCTACGACCATTTCAACGCCGTCTACGAGTGGAAGAGCGGGCTGCGGATGTTCTCGAGCTGCCGCCAGTGGGCGGGAGCGCCCTCGAACGACGTCTCCGACTGGATCTTCGGCACCAAGGGGCGCGCCAACATCCAGGCCCACCAGATCTGGGGCGCGAACGCCTGGCGCTGGAAGGATGACGGCACGCCCGACGACATGTACCAGAACGAGCACGACGTGATGTTCGCCGCCCTGCGCAAGGGCGAGGTGATCAACAACGGCCAGTACATGTGCGACTCGACGCTGATGGCGATCATGGGGCGGATGGCCGCCTATACCGGCAGCGAGGTGACCTACGAGGCCGCGCTGAACAGCCAGGAGAAGCTCGGACCGGACCTCGCGACGATGACGCTCGCGACCGCGCCGCCCGCGCCCGTGCTGGCGGTCCCCGGCGTGACGCGGTTCAGCTGAGCGGATCGTCCCGGCGCGGCGCTCGTCGGACGAAGCGAACGACGGCAACAGGACGGGATGGAGTGCGATGCCGGCCGCGGCGGAGATCCGCGGACCCCGCGGCGGCCGCTCGCCCCCTCTCGACCACGATCACGGCCGCCCTCGCCCGGCATCCCCGGGCGGGGGCGGCGTCGTTTCGCGCCGCCACGGCAACCGCTGCAGCGAGGCGCCGCAGCAAAACGTGGCGAGTGCGGCGCCGCAGGCGAGGTTCCACCAGGTCCCGATGGTGCCGGCCAGCCATTCGCCGCGGGGAAGTCGCTGGTCAGGCGCATCGCCGACGAAAGGCGCGTCGGCGCCGAGGATGAATGGCCAGCACTGACGCCAGACGAAATCGTGCGCCGCGACGTTCCACGCCACGCCGAGCGACAGGGCGGCGAACAGGAGCCAGGCCAGCGGGCGCGTCGAGTTCTGCGGCGGCGCCGCGGCGATGGCCCCGAGCAGCAACGGCAGCGCTCCGTAGAGGTGGTTCTCGTGCAGATGCGTCGAGACCAGGAAGAACGCCGTGGCCAGGAACGCCGCCAGCGCCAGCACCTGCGCCGCGTGCAGCCCGGCGTGGCGGCCGCGATGGCGGCGCACCGCCAGCACGATCACCGCCACCATCGCGACGGCGAACGCGAGGAGCCCGAGATGCGTCGGCGTCAGCGGCCCGACCAGCGGCGATTCGGCGTCGCGCCACGGCCCGAACAGCCACCAGAGGTTGTGCCCGTTCACTGACGTGTACGCCATGATCGTCACGTCGCCGAGCAGTCGCTCCACCATCGTCGCGACGCCCCACTCGGCGACGAACGGCGCGAACAGCGCCACCGCGACTGCCGCCGCCGCCAGCGCCCCGCACGCGGCGGCGGCGACGCCACTCGTGAGCAGCGTGATCGCGAGGAGCAGCGGGAAGAACGGCGCGCCGAGCGGCTTCATCAGCGCCGCCAGCGCCAGCCACGACCACGCCAGCGCCGCGTTGCGGCGGGTGCCGCGCGCCGGGCCGAGCGCGCCGCCGATCGTCGCGAACGCCGCCAGCACGAAGCCGGAGTGGATCGAGTCGGGCTGCCCCCAGTGGCCGCCATCGAGCAGGACCGCCGGATCCAGCAGCCACGCCGCCGCGACCGCGACGGCCGCGCC
>VGYY01000032.1 GCA_016872815.1 Planctomycetota bacterium | reverse complement strand
TGCGCGACCACGCGCTGGCCGCGCGTGCGGCGCTGCCGTCGCCCGCGCTGCTGGCCGAGCGCGAGTCGCGATTCGTGCAGGCGCTCCTGTGCGGGCGCGCCAGGATCCCGCCGTTCGCCGCGGCGGTCGGTCCGGACGGGGCCGGCGACTCCGCCCGCGAATCGCTGCCGTTGATCGCGACCGCGGTCGCGGTCGGGGAACTCGAGCTCTACGACGAGCTCCTCGGCGAACTGCTGATGGCGCCCGCCGACGAGCGGGCGCGCCGCGATTTCGAGCAGTTCGCGACGACCCTCGGGCGTGTCCTGCCGCAGGCGGTGCCGCTGCTGGCCGACGGCGCGCTGCTCGAACCGGTGCGGTCGGCGGCGCGGCGGCTCGATGCGATCGTCGCGGCGGCGGAGGCGCGGCTGCCCGGCGTTGATCGCTCGGAGCGACGGCAGTAGCGTCCGCCCGATGAGCAGCCACCCCATGCAGATCGGCCGGGAAGTCGACCCGAAGGCGGCGGCGTTCGCCGCGAATCGCGACGCGATGGCGAGGCTGGCCGCCGCGATCGCCGCCGACGAGGCGAAGATCGCGCTCGGCGGCGGCCCGAAGGCGATCGAGAAGCAGCATGAGAAGGGGCGGCTCACCGCGCGCGAGCGGATCGCCCGGCTGATCGATCCCGGCAGCGAGTTCTTCGAGCTGGCCGCGTTCGCCGCCTGGGGCATGTACGAGGAGTGGGGCACGCCGCCGGCGGCGGGCGTCGTGACCGGCGTGGCGACGGTGGCCGGGCGCAAGTTCATGGTGATCGCGAACGACGCCACGGTGAAGGCCGGCGCGTTCTTCCCGATGACCTGCAAGAAGGTGCTGCGGGCGCAGCGCATCGCGCTCGACAACCGCCTGCCGGTGATCTACCTGGTCGACTCGGCCGGCGTCTTCCTGCCGCTGCAGGACGAGGTGTTCCCCGACGAGGACGATTTCGGGCGGGTGTTCCGCCACAACGCCGTGCTGTCGGCGCGCGGGACGCCGCAGATCGCCGCGATCATGGGCATGTGCGTCGCGGGCGGCGCCTACCTGCCGGTGATGTGCGACACGCTGCTGATGACCGAGGGGTCGGGGCTGTTCCTTGCCGGGCCGTCGCTGGTGAAGGCGGCGATCGGGCAGCAGGTCAGCGCCGAGGCGCTCGGCGGCGCGGCGATGCACGCCGAGATCTCGGGCACGGTCGACTTCAAGGAGAAGGACGACGAGAGCTGCCTCGCGCGGGTCCGCTCGCTGGTCGACAAGCTCGGCGCGCGGCCGGGGGCGCCGTTCGACCGCAAGCCGGCGCGGCCGCCGCGATTCGATCCGGCCGAGCTCGGCGGGATCGTGTCCACCGACGGAACGCGGGAGTACGACGTCCGCGAGGTGATCGCGCGGCTCGCCGACGGCAGCGAGTTCGACGAGTACCGCGCCGACTACGGGCCGACGCTCTGCTGCGGTTTCGCGCGCATCGGCGGCTTCGCCGTCGGGATCGTGGCGAACCAGAAGCAGCACCAGCGGCGGCCGGGCCATCCGGTCGAGTTCGGCGGCGTGATCTACCGTGAGTGCGCGGAGAAGGCGGCGCGCTTCATCCTCGACTGCGGCCAGAACCGGGTGCCGCTGGTCTTCCTGCACGACGTGAACGGCTTCATGGTCGGCCTCGAGAGCGAGCGCGGCGGGATCATCCGCGCCGGCGCGAAGATGGTGAACGCGGTGAGCAACGTGCCGGTGCCGAAGATCAGCGTGATCCTCGGCGGCAGTTTCGGCGCTGGCCACTACGCGATGTGCGGCAAGGCGTACGACCCGCGCTTCCTGTTCGTCTGGCCGAGCGCGCGCTACGCCGTGATGGGCGGCGCGCAGGCGGCGGGAACGCTGGTCGACGTGCGCGTGGCGCAGCTCGAGAAGGGTGGGAAGAAGCTCTCCGACGAGGAGCGCGCCGCGCTCAGGAAGGACACCGAGGCGCGCTACGCCACCGCGCTCGACCCGCGCCATGCGGCGGCGCGGCTCTGGTGCGACAAGATCCTCGCCCCCGAACGCACCCGCGACGCCCTGATCACCGCCCTCGAAGTCGCCGCCCTCAACCCCGACCTCCCCGAGCTGCGCACCGGCGTCTACCCAAGCTGACAAACCGATCCAGGAACAGTTGTTCCGGATCAGTTGTTCCGCTCGGTGATTTCGATCATGCGGTCGAGGGCGCGGCGGGCGTGGGTGACGATCCCGGCGCGTTCAGTCGGGGAGAGGCGCTCGCGGGCACCGGTGGTCTCGTCGACGACGTCGCCGGCGATCACCTTGTTGGCGTCGGGCGCCTTGCCCTTGCGCAGCAGGTCGACCATGGCGACCAGGTGCGGCGGGTCGTTGCGCGACATGGTGGCGCAGCCGCAGCCCATCGCCTGGAAGGCCGGGTCAGGGATGTCGGCGAGGTGGACCACCTCGACCCCCTTCTGCCGCGCCAGCGCGCGCGCGTTCTTGACGAAGTGCCCCTCGGTCGCGATCGCCAGCTTCTCTCCCGCCTTCGCCGCCTCGACCGCCGCCCAGAGGTACCTGGTCGAGCCGGCCCCGTCCGCCGCCTGCACCGTCGGCAACGGGCTCTCGGGATGGACCAGCACCCGGTAGCCGCGCGCCCGCCAGTACTCCACCATCGCCGGCTTGAAGATGGTGTGGACGCCGCAGCTGCTGCCCCACCGGATCACCTGCGCCGCGTCGAGCCGCGCACGCTGCTCCGCGCTCATCCGCGCGATCCGCTGCTGCCCGCCCTCCTCGCCGCCGCCCCACTGGAACTGCCGCTCCGGCGCGACCCCGCTCCACCAGCAGACCACCTCCGCCAGGTTCCGATCGGGCACGAAGAGGATCTTCTTCCCCTGCGCGAGCGCCCACTGCATCACCTTCTTCGCGTTCCCGGACGTGCAGACCGCCCCGCCCGTCGCCCCCGCCAGCGCCTTCACCCGCCCCGACGTGTTCATGTAGGCGATCACCATCAGCTGCTCGCCGTACCGCGCCTGCAGCTCCTCGACGGCGGGCGCAACCTGGTGCTCCTTCGCGTACATCTCGAGCGTGCAGCCGGCGCGCGGATTGGTGATGTAGACCTGCTGGTGCGGGTGGGCCAGCGTCGCGATCGCGTCGGCCATGAAATGGACCGCCGACTCGACGATGAACTCGGCGCCGGCGTTGCTCCGCGCCTGCAGCGCCAGCTCGTAGCTGTCGGCGATCCGCCCGCCGTACCGCTCGACCAGCTTCACGATCTCGCCGCCCATGTAGTAATGGGCGAGCAGCAGCAGCCGCGGGCCGAACTCCTTCTGCGCCGCCAGCAGGTAGCGATCCATCCACGGCAGCACCGACTCCGGCGTGCGGTCGGGCAGCGCGAGGTACTCCTCGGCGTACGGCTTGAACTCCTCCTGGTACCAGTCGAACGGCAGGTCGACCTGGCAGATCGGCATCCCGGGCTCGATCCGGAGGCCGCTGTTGCGGAACAGCTGCACGACGGTGCGGGTGGACATGACCGGAGGTTCTAGGGAAGCTCGCCGCATGGACAAGCTCCGCGAGCCGGCCGGCGGCGGCGAGCGCGTCGCGCTGGTCGAGTGCCCGCGCGACGCGTACCAGGGCTTCGCACGCCCGATCCCGGCCGCCCGCAAGGCCGCCCACCTCGCGACCCTGGTGCGCGCCGGCTTCCCGACCATCGACTTCGGCAGCTTCGTCTCGCCGAAGGCGGTGCCGCAGATGGCCGACACCGAGGCGGTCTGGAGCGAGCTGCGCCAGCTCCTCTCCGCGCCGGCCGCGCCGCGCGCCGTCGACTGGATCGGCATCGTCGCCAACGAGCGCGGCCTCGAGCGCCTCCTCGCGCTGCCCGGCATCACCACCGCCGGCTTTCCCTTCTCCTGTTCCGAGACCTTCCAGCAGCGCAATACCGGCGCCTCCATCGCCGCGAGTTTCGCGCGCCTCGACGCCCTCCTCGCCGCCTGCCGCGCCGCCGGCCGGCGGCTGAACGTCTACCTCTCGATGGCGTTCGGCAACCCCTTCGGCGACCCGTGGAGCCCCGCCGTCGTCGCCCGCCTCGCCGAACAACTGCGCGCGCGCGGCGTCGACAGCCTGCAGCTCGCCGACACCGTCGGCACGGCGACTCCGGCGACCGTCAGCGAGCTCGTCGCCACGGTCGGCGCCACCATGCGCGGCGCCACCTTCGGCGTCCACCTGCACGCCCGCGCCGACGACTTCGCGCCGAAGGTCGACGCCGCGCTGGCTGCCGGCTGTCGCTGCTTCGATGCCGCGCTCGGCGGCAGCGGCGGCTGCCCCTTCGCCGGCGACGACCTGGTCGGCAACCTGCCGACCGAGGGCCTCATCGCCCACCTGCGCGCGCGCGGCTTCGAGCCCGGCATCGCGCCGTCCGCCCTCGCCGCCGCCGCCGCCTCCGCCGCCGCGATCCACCACGACTTCGCCGGAGCCGCACCGCGATGAACGCCCCCTCCGCCCCGCTGGTCGCCGTCCGCGACGTCGCCGACGCGCGCGTGCTGACCCTCCTCCGTCCCGAGGCGAAGAACGCGCTCTCGGCCGAACTGGTCACGGCCTTGCGACAGGAGCTCGCGGCGGCCGCCGCCGCGCCGCAGCTGCGCGGCCTGGTGCTGACCGGCGCCGGCGTCGACTTCTGCGCCGGCGCCGACCTGAAGGCGCTGCAGCAGCTCGCGACGCAGAGCTTTGATGACAACCGCGCCGACTCGCGCCACCTCGCCGCGCTGTTCGCTGCGCTCCACCGCCACCCGCTGCCGATCGTCGCCGCGGTGCAGGGCCACGCGCTCGCCGGCGGCGCCGGGCTCGCCTGCGTCTGCGATCGCGTCGTGGCGGCCGATGACGCGAAGTTCGGCTTCACCGAGGCGCGGATCGGCTTCGTCGCCGCCATCGTCGCGCGCTTCCTGGTCGACCGCGCCGGCCCGCGCGCCGCTCGCGACCTGCTGCTGACCGCCCGCATCGTCGACGCGCGCGAAGCCCTCGCGCTCGGGCTCGCCGACGAGCTCGCCCCCACCGCCGAAGTCGAGGCGCGCGCGCTCGCCTGGCTCGCGTCGCTGCGCCGCTGCTCGCGCTCCTCGCTGGCGCTGACCAAGGAGCTGCTCGCCGAGTTGCCCGGCCGGCCGTTGGACGGAGCGCTCGACTGGGCCGCGGACCTGAACGCGCGCACCCGCGCCACCGACGATTGCCGGGAAGGGGTCGCCTCGATCCTCGAGAAGCGCAAGCCGCGCTGGTGGCCGACGGCGCCGTGACGCCGCGGGTTCAGCGGTGAACGGGCGCGCGCGCCTCGCACTGGCGGCGCTGCTGCTGCTGGTCGGTGTCGCCGGGCTGGCGTGGCTGCCGGTCTGGATCGCGACCGGCCTCGCCGCGTTCGGCGCGTGCGCCGGCATCGCCGCCGCCGCGTTCCTCGCGCTGGCGGTGCAGTCGGGCGAGGCGGCCGATCGCCGCACCGTCGCGGCGGCGTGGTTCACGCCGCGACGCGTCCTGCTGCTGGCCGTGCTGCTGCGGCTCGCGGTCGTCGCCGCGCCGCCGTGGCTGTCGGACGACGTCTGGCGCTACCAATGGGAAGGCGTGGTGCAGCGCGCCGGTTTCTCGCCCTACACCCATGCCCCCGACGACCCCGAGCTGATGGAGCTGGCGGCGGGCCACGGCGAGCTGCACGCGCGCGTCACCCATCGCGCGATCCCGGCGGTCTACCCGCCGGCGGCGCAATTCCTCTTCCGCGCGCTGCCGCCGAGCGCGCTGCTCTGGCGGCTGCTGCTCACCGGCGTCGACATCGGCTTCGTCGCGTGGCTCCTGCGGGCGGTGGCGCAGCGGAGCAGTCGCCCGCCGGCGGCGGCGACGTTGCTCTACGCGTGGAATCCGCTGGTGATCCTCACCGGCGCGGCCTCCGGCCACCTCGACGCCCTGGCGTGGATCGCGACGCTGCCGCTGCTGGCGACCGCTGCCGTCGCCTCGGCCGGCGGGCGCAACGGCTTCCGCGAGCTGTTCGCCGGAGCGTGCGCCGGATTCGCCGCGCTGCTGAAACCGCCGGCCCTGGTGACCCTGTTCGCGTTCCTCCGTCGCGGCGCGCCGCCACGGCGGCTGGCGCTGCTCGGGGCGCTGGCGGCGATCCTGCTCGCGTGGCTGCCGTTCCGCGGCGATGGCCTGCGGTTGTTCGATGGCCTCAGTCGGTACGCGCACGACTGGGAGATGAACGCGCTCTGCTACCCGCCGCTGGTGCGTCTCGCCGAAGCGACCAAGGAGTGGCTCGAGGCGCTGCCCGACCAGCCGCTCCACCTGTGGAAGGTGCGCGAGATCGGCTACGCCATCGTGCCGAACCAGCTCGGCCGCAAGCTCTCCGCACTGCTCTTCGTCGCCGCGGCGGCGCTGCTGGTCACCCGCTGGCGCGGCCGCGCGCTGACGCTGGCGTTCTTCGTCGTCGCCGCGTTCCTCGCGACGACCCCGACCGCCCATCCGTGGTACCTTGCCTGGCTGGCGCCGTTCCTGCCGTTCCTGCCGCGCACGACCGGCCGCTTCGCGCTGTTGCTGACCGTGTCGACGCTGGCGGCGCACGCGGTCCCGCTGCTCCGGCTGGTCGACGGTGGCTGGCGCGAGCCGCCGTGGGTGGCGTTCCTCACGTGGCTCGCGCCATGCGCACTCTTCGCGTGGGACTGCTGGCGCGGCCGGATGGCGCCGGCCTGCGCCGACGCTCCGACCGCGCCCTGAACCGCCGCGGCGCCGCGCGACTCAGCCGCCGCCCTTGCCGCCGCCCTTCTCGCCGCCCGCCCCGGCGCCCGCCGCGGCGTCCTTCTCGATCTGATCGAGCATCTGCTGCGCCCGCGGCGGGATCGGCTGTCCGGTCGCCTTCACCTTGCCCGCGTACTTCAGCGCCGCCGCCGGGTCCTTGAGGAAGCGCACGTTGAAGAACGCCGCGTTCATGAAGAGCTCGAACGCCACCTTCATGTCCTTCAGCGGCCCCATGGCGTCGAGCTCGTCGATCTTCTTTGCGAACGGCGGCACCTTCTCCGGCGAATCGAGCATCCCCATCTCGGCCAGCACCACTCGCTCGAGCAGCCCGTGCTCGTTCTTCGGATCGATGGCGCGCGCCGCGTCGTTCAGCGCCGCATCGGCCTGGCCCGCGGCGTAGATCGCCTTGAGCGCACGCAGCCGCCGCGCCGCATCTCCGCCCTCGGCGAGCGCCTGCTTCGCCAGCGTCGCCAGCCGTGCCGCGAACGGCGAGTCGGCCGACGTCGCCTCGAGCCGCGCCAGCACCACGTCGAGCGCCTTCCCCAGGGCCGCCGCATCCTTCGCCGCCGCGACCTGCTGCTCGAGCGCCGCGATCTGCTCCAGCTTCGGCCGACCGTCCGCACGGAGCTCGGCGAGGTGCTTCAGGTACGCCTCCGGGCCGCCCTCCTGGTAGCCGGTCTTCGCGTAGACGGCGCCGTCCGCGGTCATCAGCAGGATGCTCGGGAAGCCGTTGACGCCGTACTTCTCGCGCAGCTCCTCGTTGCGCGCCGCGTTCGGGACCTTCGCCTTGGCCTCGTCCCCGTTCGGGAAGTCGAGGGCGCAGAGCACGTAGTCGGCGACGATCGCGCTCTTCCACGCGGCGTGCGCGAAGACCTCCTCGTCGAGCCGGATGCACCAGCCGCACCAGTCGGAGCCGGTGAAGTCGACCAGCAGGTCCTTGCCGGCCTCCTTCGCGGCCTTGGCAGCCACGTCCCAATCGCCGATCCAGCCTTCGCCGGCCGCCACCGGTGCCGGCAGCGCGGCGGCGAGCGTCATCACCAGGGAACCGATCATCGTGCCCGATCCTTCGGACGCCAGATTCGGGCGCGACCCGGCCGCGGGCGATGCTCGCGGGAGCCGGGAGAGACGGCGGCACGTGGCGTCCGTGCCGGCGACTGCGGAGCGCGTCAGCTTCGATGCAGGCGAGCGCGGCGCCGTTGCGCGGCGCCGTGGGCTCAGGCGGAGAGCTCCTCCCGCAGCACCGCGGCGAGGCGCTGGTACTGCTCGCGCCGGTTGTAGAGCTGCGCGGAGATCCGCAGCAGCCGCCGTGGCGGCGCCGGCCACGCCGGCAGCGGCAGCTCGAAGCGGTGCTGCTCGAACAGCCGCACCTGCAGCGGGTCGAGGCCAAGCGGCGCCACCGGCGGCGCGGTCGCGTCGGGCAGCACGATCGCGGCCAGCGATCCCACCATCGACTCGGGGCATGGCTCGCGCTGCGGCACCGCCGCCAGCAGCAGCCGGCGCCCCTCGAGCACCAGTGCGCGGTTGCGCTGGCGCAGCTCGGGCCAGCCGCCGGGCAGCAGCGCCGCCATGAAGCGCAGCGCCTCCGGGATCACCAGCCACGGCGTCGGGTCGCAGGTCCCCGGCCAGTCGAACTCGAGCAGGAAGCGCGAGCGGTCGGTGCGGCGGCTGTTCGCGCCGTGGCTGATCGCCAGCGGGCGGATCGCCGCCTGGCGGTCGCGGCGCACCCAGAGCAGCGCCGAGCCCTTCGGCGTGCAGAGCCACTTGTGGCAGTTGCCGGTGTACCAGGCGACGCCGGCCCGGCCGAGCGCCTCGAGGTCGAGTTCCACCTGCCCCGGACCGTGCGCGCCGTCGACCAGCAGCTCGACGCCGCGCGCGGCGAGTTCCCGTGCCAGCCGCTCGATCGGGAACACCAGCCCGGTCGGACTCGAGATGTGGTCGATCAGCGCCAGGCGCGTGCGCGGCGTGACCCGTTCGAGGACGCGCGCCACCACCTCGTCGGGTCCGGCCGACGGGAACGGCACGTTCGCCACGACCACCGTGGCGCCGGCGCGGCGCGCGACGAAGTCGAGCGCATTGCGGCTGGCGTTGTACTCCTGGTCGGTGGTGAGCAGCTCGTCGCCGGCGGCGAACTCGAGGCTGCGCAGCACCGTGTTCACGCCGGCGGTGGCGTTCGGCACGAACGCGACGTCCTCCGGTCGCGCTCCGAGGAACGCCGCCAGCGCCGCGCGGGCGCGATCGAGCTCCCCCTCGAGCTCGCGGTGCAGGAAGCGGACCGCCGCGCGCTCCATGCGGCGCCGGAGATCGCTCTGCACCTCCAGCACCGCCGTCGGGCAATTGCCGAACGAACCGTGGTTCAGGTAGTCGATCGACGGATCGAGTGCCCAGTGGTGGGCGAGGTCCAAGGCAGCCACTCCGGCTCCCCGAGCGGGTAGAAACGGCGACAGAGCGTAGCGGCGAACGGCAGGTCGTGCGCCGGAGGGCGTGCCGCGAATCGAGGAGAGGAGCCGTCCTGGTCTCGCGCGCGACCCACCGGTGCGTGCTGCTCCTGCTGCTGGCGGCGGCGGCGTGGCTCCGTCTCCGCGCGCTGGACTTCGGGCTGCCCTTCCCCTTCGCCGCCATCGACGAGCACATCGTCACCGACCATGCCATCGCCTTCGTCGGCGGCGACCTGAACCCGCGCTACTTCGCCTATCCGTCGGGCGGCTTCGCGCTCCACGCTCTCGCCTACCTTGCGGCGTACGCGGTCGGGCCGTTCGACTCGCGGGCGGCGTTCGCCGACGCCTTCTGGATCGCGCCGCAGTCGCTCCTGCTGCTGAGCCGCGCGCTGACCGCGGCGATCGCCCTCGCCACCGTGCTGCTGATGGCCCGCCTCGGCGCGGAGCTCGCGCGAGCGGCCGGGTTGCACCGCGCGCGGCGGCCGGCCGCATGGCTGGCCGCGGCGGCGCTCGCGGCGTCGTTCCTGCACGCGTCGAACTCGCGCTGGGTCACGGTCGACATCCCGATGGTGGCGGCGGCAACGCTCGGCCTGACGCTCTCGCTGCGCCACCTGCGCCGCGGCGGGACGCGCTCGCTGCTGCTGTCCGCGGCGGCGATCGGGCTCGCGGCCGGCTTCAAGTACTACGGCGCCTGGTTCGCGCTGGCGCTCGGACTGGCGGTCGTGGCGCGCGCGCGGCGCGAAGCGGGCCCGGCGCGAGCGCGGGCGCTGCGCCGACTGCTGCTGGCCGCTGCCGTCACGATCGCCGCGTTCCTGGCGACCTCGCCCTACGTGCTGCTCGACTTCGCGACGTTCCGGCGCGACTTCGAGACGCTGCAGCAGCACATGGCGGGCGGCCACTTCGGCCACGATCCGACCCGCTCCGGCCTCGCCGTCTACGCCGGCCACCTCGTCGCGCCGTGGGTCGGCCCGTGGCTGCTGCTGCCCGCCGCGCTCGGGCTGCTGGTCGCGGCCGGCCGCCGTCCGGGGCGCATGGCGCTGCTCTGCGTGCTGCTGCCGGCGCTGGCGCAGTTCTCGCTGATCGTCCGGTTCAAGGCGCAACCGGTCGACTACCTCCTCGGGTTGCTGCCGGCGCTGTGCGCGCTGGCCGGCCTCGCCGCCGCCGCGCTGCATGCCGGGCTGGCGCGGACCCGGTCGCGCGCGGTGCCGATCGGCGCGCTGCTGCTGCTGGCCGCGCCGCTGTCGCTCGGCGCACGCCACGCCTACGACGAGGCGACCTGGCGCGGTCGCCCCGACACCCGCGTCGCCGCGCGCGCGTGGATCGAGCAGCAGGTTCCCGCCGGCGCGCTGATCGCCGCCGACACCTGGCTCGACCTCCCGCTCACGCTGCAGTGCCTCGAGCGGATGCGCGAGGCGCGCGCGAGAGAGCTGCTGCTGGCTCCCGGCGAGACGCCGGCCGAGATCCCGCTGCGGCGGCCGCGCGACGAGCCGTTGGCGGCGCTCGACGCCAAGCTCCGCGTCGCGCGCGCCCGCCCGCCGGACGACCCGACGCCGACGTACGACTTCGGCTACATCACGCCGATCGAACTCGCCCTGCGCGACGAGCTCTTCCCGCTGCTGCGCGAGCACGGCGCGCGCTGGCTGCTGCTCGACGGCACGCGGATGGCACGGGCCGAGCGCACCGGCGGCGCGCAGCGCGAACTGGCCGACTGGTACCGGCGCCACCTCGAGGGGCCTTTGGTGGCGAACCGGTTCGATCCGGCGAGCGGACGCTTCAGCGGACCGCCGCTCACGGTCATCGACCTCGAACGGTGGCGAGCGGACGACGGCGGCTGAGGCGGCGGCCGCCCCCCTCCGCGCCGTTCAGCGCGTCGTGCTCGGCGCCGCCAGCGCCTCGGCCGTCGCCTCGGCGGCGCGCGGCGCGCGGCCGGCCAGCAGCGAACCGAAGCCGACGTAGAAGAAGCCGGCCGCGAACAGCGACATGAAAGCGACCACCATCCAGATGCCGTTCGCGAGACCGACGCCGATGATCGCCAGCATGTAGCCGCCGAAGGCGACCTCGACCCACGGCATCAAGCCGGCCAGCGACGAGTAGCGCCGCTTCGGCCGCCCCTGCGGCGCCCCGGTCGCCGCGTTCCCGAGCACGTCGTACTTCGGCGTGCGCACGAACGGCGTCTCGTGCGCGCAGAGCGCCTCGATCACGGCGCGGGCATTGTTGACCGCCAGCCCGATGCCGAGCGCCAGCACCGCCGGCATGAACTTGAGGCCGCGTTTCCACTGCGGATCGACCTCGCGCTGCGCCGCCATGTAGAACGACAGCACCGACGCCGTGGCCAGCACGAACACCGACCAGTCGAACAGCACGCTGCTCAGGCGGTCGGGCTCGGCGAGGCGCGCCAGCAGCGCGGGCAGCATCAGCACCGTCATCGCCAGCATCAGCAGGTAGCTGATGTTCGCGGTCAGGTGGAAGGTCGCCTCGCTCTTCACCTTGAACGGCAGCGGCGCCCGCCAGATCGACGGCAGCACCTTGAGCGCGGTCTGGATCGACCCCTTGGCCCAGCGGTGCTGCTGGGCCTTGAACGCCGCCATCTCCACCGGCAGTTCGCCCGGCGCGGTGAAGTCGCGCAGGTAGACGAAGCGCCAGCCGCGCATCTGCGCGCGGTAGGAGAGGTCGAGGTCCTCGGTCAGCGTGTCGTGCTGCCAACCGCCCGCCGACTCGATGGCGGTGCGGCGCCAGACGCCGCCGGTGCCGTTGAAGTTGAAGTGGCGGCCGGAGCGGTTGCGCGCGGTGTGCTCGATGACGAAATGGCCGTCGAGCAGCATCGACTGCAGGCGGGTCAGCACGCTGTAGTCGCGGTTGAGGTGGCCCCAGCGCACCTGCACCATGCCGATGCCCGGATCGGTGAAGAAGTCGAGGGTGCGGCGCAGCGTGTCGCGCTGCGGCAGGAAGTCGGCGTCGAAGATGGCGACGTACTCGCCCTTCGCCTTCTTCATCCCGGCGGCAAGGGCGCCGGCCTTGTAGCCCGTGCGATCGCTGCGGTGGAGGTAGTGGATGTCGAGGCCGCGCGCGCGCAGCTCGTCGACCTTGCGGCGGGCGAGTTCCTGCGTCTCGTCGGTCGAGTCGTCGAGGACCTGGATCTCGAGCCGCTCGGCGGGCCAGTCGAGCTGCGCCACCGAGTCGAGCAGCCGCTCGACCACGGTCGCCTCGTTGAACAGCGGCAGCTGCACCGTGACCGTCGGCGCAGTCTCGAAGCGGCCGCTCGGCTCCGGCGTGTCGCGGCGATGGCGCCAGTAGAGCCAGAGGAGCTTGTAGCGGTGGAGTCCGTAGACCGAGAGCAGCGCCAGCAGCGCGAAGTAGACGATCAGGATCGTGTCGTGCCAGGACGTCATGCCACACCGCTCGCGCACGTTCCACGGACCGTCGACCGACCGCGGCGTGCCGCCGCGATGCCCCCTGCCGGGTCCGTGGAAAACGCGGCATAGTAGCGCCCGATGGTCGCGAACGACGCCGCCCCGGCGGAGGACGACGAGGTCGCCCTCTACGACTACTCCGAGGCGGGCGTTCGCATCGCGTCCGCTCCGGTCGCGCCGCGCGACGCCGCGCGCCTGCTGGTCGCCGGACGGCACGCCGGCGCCGCGCGCCACCAGGTGGTCCGCGACCTCCCCGAGCTGCTCCTCCCGGGCGATCTGCTGGTCGTCAACGACACCCGCGTGCTGCCGGTCCGCCTCGCGGCGCGGCGGGCGAGCGGCGGCGCCGTGGAGCTGCTGCTCCATCCGACCGGCCGCGACGACGACAGCGCGATCCTGGCGCTCCTGCAACCGTCGGCGCGGGTGCGCGAGCGGGAGGTGCTGACCGTCGTCGGCGGCCCGCGCCTGACGGTGCTCGACCCACCGGGGCCGGAACTGCGCCGCGTCGCGATCGAAGGCGGTCTCGCCGCGGCGCTGCCGCACGGCGAGCTGCCGTTGCCCCCCTACCTGCCGCGCGAGCCCGGCGCACGCGAACGCGACCGCGTCGACTACCAGACGATGTTCGCGGCGGCGCCCGGCGCCATCGCCGCGCCCACCGCCGGACTCCACTTCACGCCGGAGCTGCTCGACCGCCTCGCCGCGCGCGGCGTCGGCCTCGCGCGGATCACCTTGCACGTCGGCCCCGGCACCTTCCTGCCGGTGCGCGCCGACCGGCTCTCGCGCCATGCGATGCACGAGGAGCTCTACGAGATCACCGCGGCGACGGTGGCGGCGATCGCGGCGGCGAAAGCGGCGGGCGGGCGCGTCATCGCGGTCGGCACCACCACGACGCGGGCGCTCGAGGCGGCGGCGCAGGCGGGTGCGGGAACGCTCGTCGCCGGCCGCGCACGCACCCGCCTGCTGATCCGGCCGCCCTTTCGCTTCGCCGTGCTGGACGGCCTGCTGACCAACTTCCACCTGCCGCGCACGACGCTGCTGGCGCTGGTGGCGGCCTTCTCCTCGCGCGAGCGGCTGCTCGAGCTCTACCGCGAGGCGATCGCGGTCGGCTACCGTTTCTATTCGTATGGCGACGCGATGCTGCTGCTCGATCCGAGGGCTGGCGCGGGAGCGATGGGCCGGTGAACAGTGAACAGGACGCGGAGCGGGCCGCCTTCCTCCGGCGCGAGATCGCGCGCCATGACCGCCTCTACCACGTGCTCGACCGGCCCGAGATCGCCGACGCCGAGTACGACGCCCTCTTCGCCGAACTGAAGGCGCTCGAGGCGCGCCGCCCCGAGCTGGTGGTGGCGGAGAGCCCGACGCAACGGGTCGGCGCCGCGCCGCTCGCCGGTTTCGCGACCGTCGCCCACGATCCGCCGCTCCTCTCGCTCGACAACACCTACGACGAGGCCGACGTCCGTGAGTGGCACCAGCGGCTGCTCGACCACCTCGGCGTGACCGCGCTCGACTCGCCGCTGGCGGCGGAGCCGAAGCTCGACGGCCTCTCCTGCCGGCTGGTCTACGAGCGCGGTCGCCTGGTGCTGGCGGCGACGCGCGGCAACGGCGACCAGGGCGAGGACGTGACCGCCAACGTCCGCACCATCGCGTCGGTGCCGCTCCTGCTGGCCGACGGCGCGCCGCCGCGCCTCGACCTGCGCGGCGAGGTGGTGATGCCGCGGAAGGAGTTCGACCAGCTGAACCGCGCGCTGGCGGCGGCCGGAGAGAAGACCTACGCCAATCCGCGCAACCTCGCCGCCGGCACGCTGCGCCAACTCGATCCGCAGAAGGTCGCGCAGCGGCCGCTCGAGTTCCGGGTGTGGGCGCTCGGCCGGGTCGACGGCGCGCCGTTGCCGGCGACCCATTCGGCGGCGATGCAGTGGCTCGGCGAACTCGGCTTCAAGACGGTGGCGCGCGACGGCTGCGTCGGCGACCTCGACGCCGTACTCCGCTGGTATCGCGAACTGCTCGCGCGCCGTGACGAGTTCCCGATCGAACTCGACGGCGTGGTGCTGAAGGTCGATGCGTTCGCGCTGCAGGAGCGGCTCGGCTTCACCGCCCGCAGCCCGCGCTTCGCCCGCGCGTGGAAGTTCCCGGCGCGGCAGGCCACGACGCGGGTGCGCGACATCGTCGTGCAGGTCGGGCGCACGGGAACGCTGACGCCGGTGGCGGTGCTGGAGCCGGTGCAGCTCTCCGGCGTGACCATCACCCACGTCACGCTGCACAACGCGGCCGAGATCGCGCGGCTCGACGTCCGCATCGGCGATCTCGTGCTGGTGGAGCGATCGGGCGACGTGATCCCGAAGGTGGTGCAGGTGGCGGAGGGGGCGCGCAGCGGCGCCGAACGCGAGTTCCAATTCCCGGCAGCCTGCCCGGAATGCGCGACGGCGGTGGTCAAGGATGCCGACTTCGTCGCGGTGCGCTGCCCCAACGCCGCCTGCCCGGCGCGGTTGCTGCGCGGCCTCGAACACTTCGTCGGCCGCAGCGCGTTCGACCTCGAAGGCTTCGGCGAGAAGCTGCTGGCGCAACTGATCGCCGGCGGCCACGTGCGCACGCCGGCCGACCTGTTCCGGCTCGACTTCGACACGCTGCGCAACCTCGAGCGGATGGGCGACAAGTCGGCGCGCAACCTGCTCGAGCGGATCGCCGCGGCGAAGCGCCGCCCGCTCGAACGGTTCCTCTTCGCGCTCGGCATCCCCGACATCGGCGAGACCGCCGCGCAGCAGATCGCGCACCACTTCGCGACGCTGGAGCGGGTGCGCGCCGCGACCCGCGAGGAGGTCGAGGCGATCCACGGCCTCGGACCGGCCAGCGCGGCGAGCCTGGTCGACTTCATGCAGAGCGAGCCGGGCAAGGCGCTGCTCGATGCCCTGGCGGCCGCCGGCGTCGCGGCACTGCCGGCGGCACCGGCCGGCGGCGGGCCGTTCGAGGGGAGGACCTTCCTCTTCACCGGCACGTTGCCGACGCTGACGCGCGCCGAGGCCGAGGCGCGAGTGAAGGCGCGCGGCGGGACGCTCCTCTCCGGCGTCAGCCGGAAGCTCAGCTACCTCGTCGTCGGCGACGCGCCGGGCAGCAAGCTGAAGAAGGCGCAGGAACTGGCGATCCCGGTGCTCGACGAGGCGCAATTCCTCGCGCTGCTCGAACGCGGGCCGGAGGCGGGCGCGTGATGGCGCGTCGGCGGCGGGCCGCGGCGTTGCGTGCCGCGCTCTGGCTGACTGCGGCGCCGCTCGTCGCATTGCACTGCGGACCGCCGCAGCCGCCGCCCCACGCCGTCGCGGTGGCCTCGGGCGATCGGCGCGACTTCGGACCGCTCTGGATCGGGGAAAAGCGGCAGGAGACGTTCACGCTCGAGAACCATGGCGGCAGGGAGCTGCTGCTCGACCCGGTCCGCTCGAGCTGCGGCTGCCTCGTCGCCCGGCTCGACCAGAAGCGGCTGGCCCCGGGCGAGTCGACGTCGATGGTGGCCGAGCTCCACGCCGACAAGGGACCGGCGCGCCTCGACAAGGTGATCTCGATCGGCACCAACGATCCGGACAGGCCGTGGCTGCAGTTCCTGCTGTCGGCCGACACCAAGCCGCTCTACGAATTCACGCCGACGCTGGTCGACCTGCCGGAACTGGTGCTGGGCGAGCCGCACTCGCTCGAACTGCCGGTGCGCGTGGTCGACGGGAAGGCGGTGCAGTTCGGCGCGCCGCAGGTCCCGGCGCCCGGTTTCTCGGCCCAGGTCGCCGCCGATTCTCCCACCACCGCGCGCGTGACCATCGCCTTCGACGGCACCGGCATCGCGGTCCGCCGCCTGTTCCACATCTCGATCCCGACCGACCACCCGAGCGTCCCGACGCTGTCGATCCCGGTGCAGGCGCTGATCCACGGGCGGCTCCGCGCCGAACCGGCCGATCGCGTCGACTTCGGCGTGGTGAAACGCGCCGCCGGCGCGACCCGCTCCGTGCTGCTCCACCACCGCGGCCGGGCGCCGCTCACGATCGAGCCGGCCGTCGAGACGCAGGCGTGGCCCGGCCGCAAGCAGCCGGACGGCGGCGTCGCCCCGGCCGACCTGCCCGCCACCGTGACCACCTCGATCGCGCCCGTCGAGCCGGGCCGCGTCTGGAAGATCGAGGTGACCATCGCCCCCGGCACCCGCTGCGGCGGCATCTTCGGCCGGCTGCTCGTACACCTCGCCCTGCCTGACGAACCGGCGCTGACCTTGGCGCTGGCCGGGCGGGTGGAGGACTGACCGGGGCGAGGAGGCCTCCTCCGCTGCACGTGCCCGACGACCGGCACGAGGAGAGCCCGATCCGGGACCGCAATCTGAGTCATGCCGCGCTCCGGCCGCGGCAGGAACTCCCTTCCCGATCGGACGCCACCCGCGGCAATTCGCGCGCTTCGGCGGCCGATCAGGAATTCGGCAGCGCAGGAGGCCTCGCAGGCATGGGCTGGTTCGGGAGTCTGCTCGAGCGATTCGCCGGCCGACGGACCCTCGTCGGCCGGGTGGAGCCGCGCTTGCCGCTGCCCCCCGCCGCCGGCGGACTCATCGTCGACCCGATCACGCCAGCGAAATCGCCGGTCGTCGCGCGGCCCCGCCACGCCCCCGCCGACAGCGCCGCACCGCGCGAAGGGCCCACGGGTGCCGCCGGCGACGACGCACACGCCGAAGCCGAGCGCCGCCGCCAGCGCGAGCGTGCGCAGCTCCTCGCCTCGTTCCGCGCCACCATTGTCGATCCGCGTTTCCAGGAGAACGAGGTCGACGCCCGCTTCGTCGACGAACTCGGCAGCTTCCTCGGCCGTTCGACCGAATCGTTCGCGATGCCGCCGGCGGCGGCATTCGACGTGATGCGGCTGATCGACGACCGCGGCTACCAGGTGCGCAAGGTCAGCGCGGCGATCTCGTGCGATCCGACTCTGGCCGGCGCCGTGCTGTCGCTGGCCAACTCGCCGCTCCATCGTGGCGACGTCGATGTCGACAGCGTGCCGAGTGCCGTGGTGCGCCTCGGGCAGCGCCACCTGAAGCTGCTGCTGCTCGACATCGCGCTGCACTCGACCAAGGTGCGCGGCCGGCCGTTCGAGCCGTTCTCGGCCGCTCTCTGGAAGCACTCGCTGCTGACCGCGCAGCTGGCCCACCAGCTGGCGCAGCGCACGCAGCTCGATCCCGACCAGGCCTACATGGCCGGTCTGTTCCACGACATCGGCAGCTTCGCCGTCATCGCGGCGGCACGCCGCCTCGCGCTGCGCCAGGATCGCAAGCTCTCGCCGCAGACCCTGCTCGCCTGCCAGCGCCGCCATGGCTACGCCCTGAACGGCACCATCGTCGCCCGCTGGCGCCTGCCCGCCGCCGTCGCCCGCGCGGTGAGCTGCCGCCGCCGGCCGGAGGAGGCGCAGTCCGAGTCGCGGCTCGCCGCCGTGACCGAGCTGGCGAACGACCTGTCGCGCCCGCTCGGCGCCTGGGTCGAGACCCGCGCGATCGACTGGGGTGCCCACCGACTGGTCGAGGCGCTCAGGCTCGATCCCGCGGTGCTCCCGTCCGAAGCGGCGATCCTCGAACTGGCGCAGCGGGTCGAGAAGGTCGGCACGCTCGGCTGAGAAGGGAGTTCCCGGCGTCGCGACGTGCCAGCGGCGTGAGTGGGGCTAATCGAGAGGCATGGACGTCGATCGCGCCAGCAGCGTCGCCGCGATGTTCCTCGCGCAGGCCGCGCGCCAGGGCGATCGGCCGCTGCTGCGCACCCGGGTCGACGGCCGCTGGCACGCGCTGTCATGGCAGGAGTGCGCCCACGCGGTCGCGAACGTCGCGGCGCAGCTGGTGGCGAACGGCCTCGAGCCGGGCACCTGCGTCGCGCTCCTGTCACCCAATCGGCCCGAGTGGCTGCTGGCGGACCTCGCGAGCCTCGCGGCGGCGTTGGTCGACGTGCCGATCTACGCCACCAGCCCGGCGGCCGACGTCGTGGCGCTGCTGCGGCGCGCGCGCTGCGCGGCGCTGTTCGTCGCCGACGCGGCGCAGTTCGCCCGGATCGCGCCGTCGCTGTCGGAGCTGCCGCTGCTGCGGCTCATCGTCGTCTTCGAGCCGGGCGACGTCGCCGCCGTGCGCGAGCGCGCCGCCGGCCGCGAGGTGGTGGCGTTCGGCGAGCTGGCCAGCGTCGACCACGGCCGTGCTGCGCCGGCGGGCAGCGAGCGCGAGGTGCGGCGCCGGCTCGAGTTGCTGCGCCCCACCGACCTCGCCACCCTGCTCTTCACCTCGGGCACGACCGGCGAGCCGAAGGGTGTGATGCTGACCCACGGCAACCTGCTCGAGAACTGCCGCGCGATCCTGCGCCACGTCCCGCTCGGGCCGGACGACCAGACGCTCTCCTTCCTGCCGCTGTCGCACGCCTTCGAGCGCACCGCCGGCCACTACGCGCTGCTGATGGCGGGCGGCGCCATCGCCTACGCCACTTCGACCGAGACGGTGGCGGCCGAGATCCGCGAAGTGCGCCCGACGCTGGTGCTGGGCGTGCCGCGCTTCTTCGAGAAGGTGCACGACCGGATCCTCGGCGCACTCGAACGGGCGCCGCGCTACCGCCGCGAGCTGTTCGCCTTCGCACTGCGGGTGGCCGACGAGGTCGACCACGCGCGCGCCACCGCCGGCGCCGCCAGCCCGCTCCCGCTCAAGCTGCGCTTCCGCGCCGAGCTGGCCGAGCGGCTGGTCTTCTCGCTGCTGCGCCGGCGCCTCGGCGGCCGGCTGCGTTTCTTCGTCTCCGGCGGCGCACCGCTCGACCCGGAGCTGGTCACCTTCTTCGGGCGGCTCGGCCTGCCGGTGCTGCAGGGCTATGGCCTCACCGAGACCGCGCCGGTGGTGAGCTGCACGCAGCTCGGTGCGGTGCGGCCGGGCTCGGTCGGGACGATCCTGCCCGGCGTCGAGGTTCGGATCGCCGACGACGGCGAGATCCTGGTCCGCGGGCCGAACGTGATGGCCGGCTACCGCGATGACCCCACGGCCACGGCGGCCGTGCTCGAACCCGACGGCACCTTCCGCACCGGCGACCTCGGCCACTTCGATGCGGATGGCCACCTCTTCATCACCGATCGCAAGAAGGAGCTGATCATCGGCAGCGGCGGCAAGAACGTCGCGCCGGCGCGAATCGAGGCGCTGCTGAAACGCCACCGCGTCATCGGCGACGCCTGCGTGCTGGGCGATCGACGACCCTACCTGGTCGCGCTGCTGGTCCCCGACGAGTCGGCGCTCAAGCCGCTGCTGGCGGAGAGTGGCGCCGAGTGGACCTCGCGCACGGAGATGACCGGCAGCAGCGCGGTGCGCCAGCGCTTCGCTGCCGCCATCGACGCGGTCAACGCGCAACTGGCGCCGCCCGAGCGGGTGCGCCGCTTCCTCCTGCTGCCCGAGCCGTTCTCGATCGACAACGGCCAGCTCACGCCGACGCTCAAGGTCCGCCGCCGCGAGATCGAGCGGCGCTTCCGCGCCGAACTCGACGCCCTCTACGCCGAGCGCTGACGCGCCGATGGCAAGTGGCCCCGGCGAGCGGTTGAATCGACTCCCGCGATGCCCCCCGCCGAGACGCTGACCGCCCGCCTGTTCGCCGCGCTCGACCGCCATGCCACTCGGCCCCTGCTGGTCACGCCCGGCCGCGACGGTTCCGATCGCGTGACCACGGCCGGAGAGGTCCGCGACGAGGCGACCCGCCTCGCGCGGGCGCTCGAAGCCCACGGCGTCCGCGCCGGCGAGCCGGTGCTGCTGTGGAGCGAGAACCGCGAACGCTGGCTGGTGGCGCAGCTTGCGCTGCTGCTGCTCGGTGCGCCGGCGATTCCGCGCGGCGCCGAGGCGCCGCCCGACGAGATCGCCTGGATCGTCGACAAGGTGCGGGCGCGAGTGGCGCTGGTCGAGCGGCCCGACCTCTTGCGCCGCCTCGCGACGACGCCGCACCACGTGGCGACCGCGATCCTGCTTTCCGGCGCACCACCGCCGCCCGCCGCCGGTGCGCCGGCGACGACGCTGACCTTCGAGTCGTGCCTCGCCGCCGCCCCGGCCGATGCGCCGGCCGCCACCTGGCGGGCGGCGCGGCTGCAAGAACGGATCCCGACCGAGACCGCCGCCATCGTCTTCACCTCGGGAACGACCGGCCGACCGAAGGGCGTCGTCCTCACCCAGGCGAACCTGGCCGCCAACCTGGCGCAGGTGCTGGCGATCATCGACTGGCTGCCGGTGGGCGCCGCGAGCCTGTCGATCCTGCCGCCGTGGCACATGTTCGAGCAGATGGTCGAGTACGCGCTGATCGAGCTCGGCGTGCAGGTTGTCTACAGCGACCGGCGCCACTTCGCGCGCGACCTCGCCCGGTTCCGGCCGACGGTGCTGGGCGCGGTGCCGCGGCTCTGGCTCGCGCTCGAGGAGGGCGTGCGCGCGAAGCTGGCCACGGCAGCGCCGCGCAAGCGACGCCTGGTCGAGTGGGCCCTCGAACGCGGGATCGCACGGGCGCGCGGGCGACGACTCGGCGCGAACGCTCCCGGCGGGACGCCGGCGCCCGGTCTCCTCGGTGCGCCGCTCGACTGGCTGCTGCGGCGGCTCCTGCTGGCGAAGATCGCGCGCGCCATGGGCGTCGATCGCCTCGCCCACGGACTGCCGATCAGCGGCGGCGGCTCGTTGCCGGAGCATGTCGACTCGTTCTTCGCCGCGCTCGGCGTGCCGCTGCTGAACGGTTACGGCCTCACCGAGACCGCGCCGGTCCTGGCGCTGCGCCGCCCCGGCCATCGCCGCGGCGGCACGGTCGGGCCGCCGGTCGCGCACACCGAGATCGCGATCCGTGACCCGGAGACGCGCGCCCCGCTCCCGGTCGGCCGGCGCGGCGTGATCCACGCGCGTGGCCCGCAGGTGATGCAGGGTTACTTCGAGGATCCGGCGGCGACGGCGCGCGTGCTGGCCGCCGATGGCTGGTTCGACACCGGCGACCTCGGCCACCTCGATGCCCATGGCGAGCTCGCCATCACCGGTCGCGCCAAGGACACGATCGTGCTGCTGTCGGGCGAGAACGTCGAACCCGAGCCGATCGAGAACGCGCTGATGGCTTCGCCGCGGATCGCGACGGCGGTCGTCGTCGGACAGGACCGGAAGTTCCTCGCCGCGCTGCTGGTGCCGCGGCTCGAACCGGGCGCGATCGCGCCGCCACGCGCGCAGCTCGAGGCGGCGATGCGCGCCGAGATCGACGCCCGCATCCGCGCCGACCGTGGTTTCCGGCCGAACGAGCGGATCGCCCGCTTCGCGGTGCTCGCGACGCCGTTCACGGTGGAGTCGGGTCTCCTGTCGCAGACGCTCAAGGTGAAGCGGGCGGTCGTCGCCGAACGGTTCCGCACGGAGATCGAGCAGCTCTTCGCCGACCCCGGTGACGGCTGAGTGGCGCGGTCCGCGGCGGCGCGCTCCGCCCTACTCGGCGGCGCTGCCGCCCATGCGCGCGGGGAGTTGCGCGGCGATCGCCGCCATCACCTGGTCGCGCAGGACGCGGCGCACTTCGCGGGCAGGCA
>VGYY01000031.1 GCA_016872815.1 Planctomycetota bacterium | reverse complement strand
CGGTGGCGCCGGTGCTGCTGCTCGGCCTGGTCGGCCTGCGCGCCGGATTCTGGACGCGCGGCCGCACGCTGCTCGCGGCGGGCGGGGCGGCGCTCGCCGCGCTGCTGCTGCTGGCGCCGATCGGCGGACGGTCGAGCCTCGACGAACCGCTCCTGTTCGTGCAGCGGGTGAAGAGCGGCGGCGGGGACCTGGTGATCCACCACGTCGAGGACCCGGCCGCCACCGTCTCGGTGCTGGTCCACGCCGATGGCCGCAAGGTGCTGGCGGTCAACAACCAGCTGGCGCTCGGCGGCAGCGGCGACTCGCGCGTCGAACAGGTGCAGGGGCTGCTGCCGTCGCTGCTCCACCCGGAGCCACGGCGCGCGCTGACACTCGGGGTCGGCGCCGGGCACACCGTCGCGGCGCTGCTCGACGGCGGCTGCGCGCACGTCGACGCGGTCGAGCTGCTGCCGGCGGTGGTCGCAGCGCTGCCGCTGTTCGCCGCCGAGAACCGCGGCATCTCCCGGGATCGCCGCGTGCACGTCCACACCGGCGACGCCCGCTCGTTCGTCCGCGCGGCGGCGCCCGGCAGCTACGACCTCGTCGTCGGCGACCTGTTCTTCCCGTGGGAGGCGGGCGCGGGGCAGCTCTACACGCGCGAGCACTTCACGCGGGTGAAGGCGCTGCTCGCTCCGGGCGGGCTGTTCTGCCAGTGGCTGCCGGGCCATCAGCTGCGCTGGGAGGAGCTCGGCGCCATCGGCCGGACCTTCTGCGACGTCTTCGACGGCGCCACGCTCTGGATCGCGCGGCCGGCGCTTTCGCTGCCGGTGCTCGGGCTGGTGGCGGGCAAGGAGCGGCTCGAGATCGAGCCGATCGCGCTCGGCGAGCGGCTCGCGGCCCATCCGTTGCGCCGCGAGCTCGGGCGGCTCGGCATCGCCGACGTGCGCGACTTCCTCGCGCTCTATGTGGCCGACGAGTGGTTCTTCCGCGAGAAGTTCGAAGGGCAGGGACTCCTCACCGCCGACCGCCCGTTCGTCGAGTACGCCGCCGCGCGCCGCGTCGAGAGCGACGACGTCGTCGCCCTGCACAACCGCCGCCGCCTGTTCGAGCTGCGCGAGGACGTGGTCGGCCGCATGACCCAGTCGGCCATCGACAAGAAGCGCCTCGCCGAGCTGAAGCGGGAGCTGTCGACGCAATCGCGGTCGATGTGGCGGCTCTACGAGGCCGAGACCAACTTCCTGCTGGCGCAGGCCAATCGCGCGCTGCCGCCCGAGGCGCGCCGGAACGTCCCCGAGGAACTCGAGCAGGAGGCGTTCCAGCTCGCCGGCATGCTGCTGCGCGAGCGGCCCGACCACGAGCCGGCCGAGGAGATGCTGGTCCGCCTGCTGCTGCACCAGATCCGCGTCGGCAACTTCGATCTCGCGGCGCAGGGGGCGCGGACGCTCGAGCTCGAGGCGTCGATCGGGCCGCGACCGCGGCTGGCCAACCTGCGCGGCATGGCGTTCCTGCTGGCTTGGTGCAGCGGCGCGCCGGTGCTGAAGGCCGACCAGGCCGACAAGGCGCTGCTCTACGCCTGCAGCGAGCTGCGCCGCGCCGCCGAGCTCGACCCGAAGCTGATCGAGGCGCGGGTGAACCTCGGCATCGCGCTGTTCCTCGAGGGCGGCACGACCAGCTGGGACGAGGCGCGCGCGGTGCTGTCGCAGGCGCGCGACCAGATCGACGCGCCCGATCGGCCCGACGGTCGCGGCCTGCCGCCGAGCGCGGAGGCGGTCTTCGCCTGGCTCACCGGTCGCGGCGAGGAGGCCGCGGCGTGGCTCGCCCGTTCCGCCGGGCAGCCCTGGTGTGCGAAGATCGCGGAGCGCATGCAGAAAGGACCCGCCGCTCCGTGATCCCCCCTCCTCTCGCCGACGAACCGGTCGCCGCGCTGGCCGCGGCCGCCGCCTCGATCGGGCTGCTCCACACGCTGGCCGGACCCGACCACTACGTCCCGTTCATCGCGATGGCGAGAGCGGGGCGCTGGAGCGGGCGGAAGACGGTGACGGTCACGCTGCTCTGCGGCCTCGGCCACGTGCTCGGCTCGCTGCTCCTCGCTCTGGGTGCGGTCGCCCTCGGCCGTTCCCTCGAGGGGGCGGTGGCGGGGGTCACCGGCCTGGCCGACGTCCGGGCCGGATTGGCCACGTGGCTCCTGATCGGGTTCGGCGGCGTCTACGCCGCCTGGGGTCTGAAGCAGGCGGCGCGCGGCCGGGTCCATGCGCACGTCCACGCCCACGCCGACGGCACCGTGCACCTCCATCCGCATGCGCACGAGGAGCCCGCGCACCTGCACGCCCACGGCGTCGCCGCCGCGCCGGGCGTTGCCGGCGCGGAGCCGCGCCGGCGCACGCTGACGCCGTGGCTGCTCTTCGCCATCTTCCTGTTCGGTCCGTGCGAGCCGCTGCTGCCGCTGGTGCTCGCCCCCGAGCTCGCCGGCCAGTCCGCCGCCTTCCTGCCGATCGTCCTCGCCTTCACCGCGGCGACGCTCGCCGCGATGCTCGCCTGCGTCGCCATCGGCCTGCGCTCGGCCGCCCTGCTCGATCGTCCGCGCTTCGCCGGCCTCGCCCGCTTCCAGCACGCGCTGGCGGGATTGCTGGTGCTCGGCTGCGGGGTGGCGATGAAGTACGGGCTGTGAGCCGCGCGGACCGGCGACGAACGCCGGCGCTCACTCGGTGAAGATCGGGCTCGACCACGCGGCGTGGCCGTCCTCCTGCAGGACGCGGAAGTAGACGTGATCGCCGGAGCGGCGCTCGGAGTCGACGAACTCGAGTGACCTCTCGAAGGTGCCGTCGCCGGCGACGGCGGCGACGCGCGCGCCGTTCTTCCAGATCTCGATGCGGGCGAGCGGCGCGGTGCCGAGGGCGAGTCCGAGGTAGCGCGACTTCGCGGCCGGATCGGCCGGCGGCGCGACCACGGCGCCCATCCGTTCGGCGCCGAGACGGAACCAGAGCAGGATGCGCGGTCCGCTGGTGGCGTAGCAGGTGCGCGCGCGCAGCGCGGCGGCGATGGCCGGGCGCGTGTTCTCCGCGGCGAGGATTGCGGTCACGCCGCCGCACGGCTGGCCGAGGTGGGTCAGGCCGGGGTGGCCGTTGTGGCTGTCGCCCGAACCGGCGAAGCCGAGCCGATAGCCGCGGCGCAGCGCGTCGCGCACGAAATGGCCCTTCTTCGGCGCATAGATCGGCCGCGGGCCGTCGCTCGCCTCGCTCGAACCGTGGACCGAGACGATCTCGACCAGCGGCTCGAAGTGGGGGTCGGGCGCGATCTCCCAGTTGGTCGGCACCGGGCCGCCGCCCGAGTGGTGGGCCAGCGTCATCGCGTTCGCCTGCGCCGCGCGCAGCGCCGCCCACAGCCCCTGCGGCGAGTCGGTCCCCGGGTCGAGGCTCGAGATCACCGCCGGCGCGTCGTCGAACCAGAGGATGTGGCGATGGCCGTGGATCCAGCTGGTCCATTCGAGGCCGTGCAGCGTGGTGAAGCGACCGGGGGCGTCGAACGCGCGGGTGGCGGCGGCGATCTGCTCGAACAGCCCCGCCTCCATGTCGAGCTTGCGCAGCCCCCAGTGGTCGTGGTCGGTCAGCACCGCGACGTCGAGGCCGGCCACGTCGCGCGCGTACTCGAAGTACTCGACCGGCGTCGCCGTCCCGTCGGAGAGCTGCGAGTGGCCGTGCAGGTCGGCCCACAGCAGCGTGCGCGGTGCCGTGGAGACCAATATCGGGTTGCTCGAGCTGTCGCGGCCGGCGGCGTGCGCCACCACCGTGCGGATGCCGGCGTCGAGCGCGCGCGCCATCACCTTCCTGCGACCGCGGTCGGCGGCGGTGAAGTCGACCGTCGCCGGGAGCTCGAGGCCGGCGCCGGCGAGCGCGACTGCGCCGGTGAAGTCGGGCGCCGCATTGGCGGCGGCGTCGAGGAACGCGAGGGTGAGCTCGAAGGGCGCGCCGACCCCCGCCTCGGAGGGCG
Organism: Planctomycetota bacterium; assembly: GCA_016872815.1. Classification (GTDB taxonomy): domain Bacteria; phylum Planctomycetota; class B15-G4; order B15-G4; family SIAN01; genus SIAN01. The sequence goes on along the minus strand of VGYY01000031.1, from coordinate 18,225 downwards.
CGGTCACGCGCAGGTCCATCGGCGGGCCGGCCTTGATGGCGACGCGCGGATCGGCGGCGATCAGCTTGCGCGTGCCGTCGCCGTCGCCGTCGACCCAGAAGTAGAACGCCTCGGCCGACTCGGCGAAGCGGTCGACGATCGCGCGCTCGACGCCGGCGCCGTAATCGATGGTGAGCGTCGCGTCGGCCGGCAGCGGCGCGCCGTCGATGCGGATGCGCAGGCACTGGGGCGCCACCGTCTCGGCCGTGACCGTCACCGCGGCGTCGCTGCAGGTGACGGTGGTGAAGCCGGCGCTGAAGGGATCGACGACCTGCGGCGTGCTCCAGCCCCAGAACGGCGACACCTGCAGGAAGAGCGCGCCGCCTGCGGCGATGCCGAGCGGTCCGGCGCGATACTCGAGGACGAACCGCGCGCGTCCGCCGGCGACGGCGTCGACCGGCTCGACCAGGCGCGCGCTGCCGCCGCCATCGGCCGGGCCGTAGGTGCCGCGCTTGTCGGCCAGCATGGCGAGGTGCTGATCGACCATCGCCCCGGGCGGCCATTCGCGCGGCGGCGCCTCCTGCGTCGCGCCGCGGCGCGCGGCACCGGAGAGCAGCAATCCCGCGGCCAGCGCGGCGGGGAGCGCCACGGCGAACAGCGCGCGCGACCGGAGCGCGGGGGCGAGGCGCATGTCAGTGCGCCGCCCGCCGCACCACGACGGTCTTGAGCTCGCTCATCTCCTCGCAGGCGTACCTCGGCCCCTCGCGGCCGAGCCCGCTCTCCTTGGTGCCGCCGTACGGCATCTGGTCGACGCGGAACAGCGGCACGTCGTTGATGATCACGCCGCCCGCCTCGAGCAGGTCGGCGGCGCGCAGCGCGCGCTCGAGGTCGCGGGTGAAGACGCTCGCCTGCAGGCCGTAGCGGGTCGCGTTGGCGGCGGCGATCGCCGCCTCGAAGCTGCCGGTCGCGGCGACCGCGACCACCGGGCCGAACAGCTCCTCCTGCGCGAGGCGCATGGCCGGATCGATGCCCTCCAGCACGGTCGGAAGGTAGGTGCGATGGCCGGCGCGCGCGGCGCCGGTGGCGACTCGCGCACCGTGCGCGCGCGCGTCGTCGACGATGGCGCCGACGCGCACCACGTCGCGCTCGCGGATCAGCGCGGTGAGCTCGCTCGCCGGGTCGGTCGGCGGGCCGATCCGGAGCGCCTGCGCGCGCTCCGCCAGCGCCGCGGCGACCTCGTCGGCGACGCGCCGGCTGGTGGCGAAGACCCGCTGGAGGTGGATGCAGACCTGGCCTGAATGGGCGAAGCTGCCGGCGACGAGGCGATCGAGCGCGCCGCGCCATTCCGCATCGTCGTCGATCACGACCGGGGCGTTGCCGCCGAGTTCGAGCGTCACCGGCTTCAGCCCGGCGCCGGCGCGCAGCCGCGTCCCGACCGCGCGCGAGCCGGTGAAGGAGACCATCGCGACGTCCGGGTGCTGCGCCAGCGGCTCGCCGATCTCGGCGCCGAGCCCCGGCACCACCTGCACCAGTCCGTCGGGGCAGCCGGCCGCCTGCAGCGCCAGCGCCAGCAGGAACGCCGAGCACGGCGTCTCCTCGGCGGGCTTCACCACGACGGTGTTGCCGGCGGCCAGCGCCGGGCCGACTTTGTGCGCCACCAGGTTGAGCGGAAAGTTGAAGGGCGTGATGCAGGCGATGACGCCGCGCGGCACGCGGCGCGTCCAGCCGAAGCGGCCCTTCCCGGCCGGGTGGGCGTCCAGCACCAGCGTCTCGCCATGGAGCCGCTTCGCCTCCTCGGCCGAGAACTCGAGCGTCTGGATCGCGCGGTCGACCTCGACCTTCGCCTCGCGCAGCGGCTTGCCGCTCTCCCGCGCGATGGTCGACGCGAAGAGGTCGTGGTGCGCGGCGAGTTCGCGCGCGGCGCCGCGCAGGAAGGAGAAGCGCTCGTGGGCCGAGAGCGCGGCGGCGGTGCGGCGCGCGGCGGCGGCGGCCGCGATCGCCGCGGCGAGCTCCGTGACGCTGCACTGCGCCACGCTTGCGAACGGCTGGCCGTCCCACGGGCACGCCAGCTCGACGTGGCGGGCGGCCGGCACGAAGCGGCCGGCGATCCACGGGTCGAGGCGATCGGGCAGACGCATCAGACCGACGCCCCGACGGCGGGTGGCAGCAGGATCTCGAAGGTGGTGCGCTTGCCGGGCGCCGAGCGGACGCGCAGCCGCCCGCCGTGCGCCTCGATGTGCTTGCGCGTGATCGGCAGGCCGAGCCCGGTGCCATGGCTCTTGGTGGTGAAGAACGGGTCGAAGATCTTCCGGCGCAGGTCGGCGGTGATGCCGGGGCCGTTGTCGGTGACGGTGATGGCGACGCCCTTCGGACCGGGCTTGAGCGCCAGCGTGATCAGCGCATCGCTGCGCCCGCGCAGCGCGTGGCCGGCGTTCTGCACCAGGTTGTAGAGCGAGTCCTCGAGCATGCTCGGATCGGCCTCCACCACCACCTCGTCGGGGATGTAACGGCGCACCACCACGCCCTCGAGCTCGCCGGCGGCGAGCAGGTTGGCGACGACCTTCTCCAGCATCCGCACCAGGTCGAGGCGCTGCCGCGACAACGGTCGATGGCGGGCGAAGGTGAGGAGGTCGTCCAGCACCACATCGACGCGCCGGATCTCGTGCTGGATCTCCTCGAAGATCGGCGCACGCGCGTGGGCGGGGCCGAACTCCGCCTTGAGCAGCGTGATGGCGTTGTGGATGCCGGTCAGCGGGTTGCGGATCTCGTGGGCGATGCGGGCGGCGGCCTCGCCGATCGCCGCCAGCGTCCGCGCCCGCACGAGCTCCTCCTCGAGCCCCTTGCGCGTCGAGATGTCGCGCAGGATCGCGGTGGCGCCGAGCGGCTTGCCGTTCGCGTCGAGCTGGTGCAGCCGGGTCAGCGCGACATGCACCGTGCGGCCGTCCTTGGTCACGCGCACCGTCTCGCGGTCGCGCAGGAAGCCGTGCGACTCGGTCTCCTCCAGCAGCCGCTCGACCTCGCCCGAGCGCTTCAGCTCCTCGGGCAGCAGGAACTCGAAGTGGCGCCCGAGCACCTCTTCGGCGGCCCAGCCGAGCAGCGCCTGCGCGCCCTGGTTCCAGCTGGTGATGCGGCCGTCCCGGTCGAGCGACAGCACCGCGTCGCGGGTGATCTCCGCCATGATCCGGACCAGCAGGTCGCGGCCGAGGCGGTCGAGCGGATCCTTGGGGCGCGTCTGCCTGCGCGTGCGCGGACGTGGTCGGTCGGCGGTCGCCATCTCGCGGATTCCCGGGCCGGCGGTCGGATCGGTGGGGCCAGAGGATAGGCTTCGCCGCCCGGAGCAAACGCCACCGATGAACCATCCGTTGCGCCATCGCCGCATCCTCGTCATCGACGACGAGAAGCTGATCCGTTGGACCCTGCGCGAGCGGCTGGAGAAGGAGGGGTACGTCGTCGTCGAGGCCGAGACCGGGCATGCCGCCATCGAGGGGCTGCGCCAGGAGGAATTCGACCTCCTCCTGCTCGACTTCAAGCTGCCCGACGTCGACGGGATCGAGGTGCTGCGCCACGCCAAGGAGCGCCGGCCGGCGCCGGCGGTGATCCTGATGACGGCCTTCGCCAGCGTGCAGAACGCGGTCGAGGCCATGCGGCTCGGCGCCTACGACTATGTGAAGAAGCCGTTCAACCTCGATGAGCTGGTCCTCGAGTGCCAGCGAGCGCTGGAGACGGTGTCGCTGCGCGCCGAGGTGTCGCGCTACCACTCGCTCGACCGCGCCCGCTTCTCGGTGGCGAACCTGGTCGGCAGCTCGCCGCAGACCCAGCAGATCCGCACGCTGGTGCAGCGCGTCGCCAAGAGCGGCGCGCGCACGATCCTCATCACCGGCGAGACCGGCACCGGCAAGGGGCTGGTCGCTCGCGCCATCCACTTCGAGAGCGAGCAGGCCAACCGCCCGTTCATGAACGTGACCTGCACGGCGCTGCAGGAGACGCTGCTCGAGAGCGAGTTGTTCGGCCACGAGAAGGGCGCCTTCACCGACGCACGCGTGATGAAGAAGGGGCTGTTCGAGCTGGCCGACACCGGCACCGTCTTCCTCGACGAGATCGGCGACATGCCGCTGTCGCTGCAGGGGAAGCTGCTGCGCTTCCTCGAGGAGAAGACGTTCCGGCGGCTCGGCGGCACGCGCGACATCGAGGTCGACGTGCGCATCGTCGCGGCGACCAACCGCGACCTGAAGGCGGCGGTCAAGGATGGGCGCTTCCGCAACGACCTCTACTACCGCCTCAACGTCATCCCGATCCAGATCCCGACGCTGGCGCAGCGCAAGCAGGACGTGGTCGATCTCGCCCGCCATTTCGTCGCCATCTATTCCGAGGAGTTCAAGAAGGCGATCAAGGGGTTCGAGCCGGACGCCGAGAAGGCGCTGCTCGCCTACCCCTGGCCCGGCAACATCCGCGAGCTCAAGAACACGATCGAGCGCGCGATCCTGCTGGCCGACCGCAACGTGCTGACGCTGGAGGATCTGCCCTTCGAGATCCGCGACGGCTCGGCCGCCAGCGCCGCACACAGCGCCACCTTCACCCTGCCCAAGGAGGGCGTCGACCTCGACCAGGTGCACAAGGACCTGCTGCTGCAGGCGCTCGATCGCGCCCGTATCAACAAGACCGCCGCGGGCAAGCTGCTCGGGCTGAACCGCGACCAGGTGCGCTACTGGATGCGGAAGTACGGCATCCCGGAGAAGCAGCAGCCGGTGGAGGGGTGAGCGGATGTCCGCCCGCCTGAACGTCGCCTTCCTCTGGCACTTCCACCAGCCGGACTACGCCCATCCCGAGGATGGCGTCGCCGTGCTGCCGTGGGTGCGGATGCATGGCATCCGCGGCTACTCCGACATGCTCGCGGCGCTCGAGGAGGAGCCGGGCGCGCGGGTCACGCTGAACGTGACGCCGGTGCTGCTGCGCCAGCTCGAGCGCTGCCTCGACGCGTGGGGAGGCGCGCACGAGGATCGGCTGCTCCGGCAGTGCCGGGCGCTGCCCTGCGCGTTGCCGGACGGCGAGAAGGCGGCGCTGGTGTCGCTGCTGTGCAGCGCCCATCGGCAGCGGATGGTGGCGCCGCTGCCGCGTTACCGGGAGCTGCTCGAGCGGTGCGAGCCGGCGTTGAAGTCGGGCGCCCGGCTGCCGCTCGACGATGGCGACCTGCTCGACCTCGCCGTGCTGTTCCACCTGGCGTGGAGCGGCTTCCGGCTCCGCCGCGCGCCGCAGGTGCAGGCGCTCCTGGCGAAGGGGCGTCAGTTCACGCCCGCCGACCTCGCCGCGCTGCTCGACCTCCAGCGCGCCGAGCTGGCGACGCTGCTGCCGCGGCTGCGCGCGCTGCGCGAGCGCGGGCAGGTCGAGCTGACCACGACGCCCGACCAGCACCCGATCCTGCCGCTGCTCTGTCGCCTCGACTCGGCCGAGTTCCCGCAGTCGGGCGGGCTCGAGGCGCCGTTCTCGTTCGAGCAGCAAGACGATGCCGCCGACCACGTGACGCGTGCGGTCGACACCTTCCGCCGGCTGTTCGGCGCCGCGCCGACCGGGATGTGGCCGGCCGAGGGGGCGGTCTCGGAGGCGGCCGTGCGCCAGCTGGCGCGCGCCGGGATGCGCTTCGCCGCCACCGACGAGGTGCTGCTGTTCCATTCGCTGGCCGGCGCCGCGACGCCGCGCGAGGAACTGCTGCGGCCGCATGTGCTGCGCACGCCCGACGGCGAGGTGGCGCTGTTCTTCCGCGACCACGAGCTGTCCGACCGCATCGGCTTCGTCTACCAGTCGTGGCCGGCGGAAGCGGCGGTGCGCGACCTGGTGAAGCGGCTCGACGAGCTGCGCGCCGGTTCGGCGCACGAGGAGCCGACCGTCGCGCTGATCCTCGACGGCGAGAATCCGTGGGAGAGCTACGCCGACGCCGGCGAGCCGTTCTTGAAGGCGCTGTGGCGCGAACTGGCGAACCACCCGCGGCTGCAGCCGGTGACGCTGGCGGAGGCGCTCGACCGCGCGCAGGCGCGTCAGGCGGTCGGCACCTTGCCGCGACTGGCCAAGGGCAGCTGGATCGGCGGCAACCTCGACACCTGGGCCGGGCAGCGCGAGAAGCTCGACGGCTGGCGACTGCTGGCACGGGCGCGGGCGCTGTTCGCGGGAAAGCGGCTGACCGAGCTGCCCCCGCCGGTGGCCGCGTCGCTGCGGGCGCTCGAGGGGAGCGACTGGTACTGGTGGTTCGGCGACGACCACTTCACCGTCCAGCGCGAGCAGTTCGCCGAGCTGTTCCACGCCCACCTGCGCGTGGTGTTCCGCGCCGCCGGCCACGAACCGCCGCCGCTGCCGGCGCCCGACGCCCGCCGCGAGGATCTGCGGCCGGAGCGCGAGCCGCTCGAGCCGGTCCGGCCGCGCGGCCGCGCCGGCGACCTGTTCGAGTGGCAGTCGGCCGGCTGGTTCGAGTTCCAGTCGTCCGGCGGGGCGATGACGCGGGCGCGGCGGGTCGCCCGCCGCCTGCTCTTCGGCTTCGAGCCCGGCGTGCTCCACGTCGCGGTCGAGCGCGACGCGCCGCTGCAGCAGGGGCGGCTCTTCTTCGCCGAGCCGCGGCCGCGCGGCTTCGACAGCGTGCACGACGGCGGCGCCGCGGCGCTGCCGTGGCTGCGGTTCGAGATCGCGCTCGGCGACCTCGCGGCCGGCGCCGGCGCGACGCTCCGCTTCCGGCTCGAGCTCGAGACCGAGGACAGCGAGGTGCTGCACTGGCCGGCCGACCGACTGGCGCGCCTGCGCGTGCCCGATCGCGAATTCGCCTCGGCGCGTTGGTACGTTTGAGCGCAGCGCGGCCGGAAGCTTCGGCAAGGCGGGATGGGGAGAGGACCATGGCCGAGGCGCTTCGCCTCGTGCTCGACTTGCATTGCCACCAGCCGATCGGCAACTTCGGCTGGGTGATCGAGAAAGCGACGGCGGGTTCCTACCGCCCGCTGCTCGAGGCGCTGGCGCGTCATCCGCGGGTGCCGTTCGTGCTGCACGTGTCGGGCCCGCTGCTCGAGTGGTGGCTCGGCCACGCCCGCGACCTCGTCGAGCTGGTCCGCGCCGGCGTCGCCCGCGGCCAGATCGAGCTGCAGGCGTCGGGGCTCTACGAGCCGATCCTGCCGTCGATCCCGCGCCGCGACCGCATCGATCAGGTGCGGCTCCACCGCGCCTGGCTCGCCGACCTGTTCGGCGCCGACGCCGCGAGCCTGTGGCTGACCGAGCGGGTGTGGGAGCCGTCGCTGCCGAGCGATCTCGCCGCCGCCGGCATCCGCTCGGTGCTGGTCGACGACACCCACTTCGAGGGGGCCGGGCTCGCGATCGACGCGCTCGACGGCTGCTACGCCACCGAGGACGAGGGCCACGTGGTGCGCCTCTTCCCGATCAGCCAGAAGCTGCGCTACCTGATCCCGTTCAAGCCGGTGGCGGAGATCCTCGGCTGGCTGAAGGAGCGGCACGCCGCCGGGCAGAAGCTGCTGGTGTTCGGCGATGACGGCGAGAAGTTCGGGTTGTGGCCGGGCACCGCCGAGTGGGTCTGGGGCGCCGGCTGGCTCGAGCAGTTCCTCACCGCGGTGGAGGCGGCGCAGGCGTGGCTGCGGCCGACCACGCTGGCGGAGGCGGCGCGCGCGTTGCCGCCGAGCGGGCGGGTCTACCTGCCGACCGCCTCCTACTTCGAGCTGGGCCACTGGTCGCTGCCGCCGCCGGCGCAGCTCGCGCTGGAGCGCGCCGTGAAGGCGCTCGACGCGCCGGCGCAGGCGGAGCTGGCCGCGGCGGTGAAGCCGTTCCTGCGCGGCGCCACGTGGCGCAACTTCCTCGCCCGCTATCCGGAGGCGAACCGCCTCGCGCAGCGCATGGTGCGCCTGTCGGAGCAGACCCAGCGGGTGGGGCTGCGTCCTCACGGCGGACTCCATGCGATGGAGCAGCTCCATCCGGCGCTGCGGGCGCTGTTCCGCGGCCAGTGCAACTGCGCCTACTGGCACGGCGTCTTCGGCGGGCTCTACCTGCCGTTCCTGCGCGACGCGATCGTCGACGAGCAGCTCTCCGCGCGCGCGCAGCTCGAGGAGCTGCGCGGCGACCAGGCCGGTTCGCCGAAGGCGGAGCTGCTCGATCTCGATGCCGACGGCGTGGACGAGGTGCTGCTCGAAGGGCGCGGCTGGTCGGCGTGGATCGCGCCGGCCCGCGGCGGCCTGATCGAGCTGCTCGACCACTGGCCGACGCGGCGCAACCTGCTGAACGGCATCGCGCGGGTGCCGGAGGCCTACCACGACGAGCTGCGCCACGCCGGCGCCACCGCCGCCGCGGAGGCCGCGCCGAAGAGCATCCACGACCAGAAGCTCGCGCTCGAGAACGCCGAGGAGCTCCTGCGCTACGACCGCCGCCCGCGCGGCGCGTTCGCGCTCGAGCTGGTGGCCGACGGGCCGGAACTCGACGCGGCGCTCGACGCGACCGCGGAGACGGCCGGCCCCGACCGGCACGGCCTGGCCCTGGCGCCGTTGCGCGTGGCGCGGCCGCTGCAGGCCGATCGCGCGCGGGTCGATCTCGCGGCGACGGTCGAGGCGGCGCGCGGCACGCGGCTCGACCTGCTGCGCAGCTACGAGCTGCAGGACGACGGGACGCTCGAGGCGACGATCGCGCTGCAGGGCGCCGGACGGCCGCTGCCGGTCGGCAAGGCGACCGTGCGGTTCGACCTGTCGGTGCCGGGCGCCGGGCTCGACCAGCGGCGCTTCGTGCTGCAGGACGGCCGGCACATCGCCGCCGGCGTCGCGGCGCGCTTCGCCGGCGACGCGCTCGAGCTGCATGACGAGCGCGGCCGCTTCCGGCTCGAGGCGTCGCGACCGTTCCTCGGCCGCATCGCCCCGATCTGCACCGTCTCGCGCTCGGAGAGCGGCGTCGAGACCTGCCTGCAGGGCAGCGCGCTGCTGCTGTGCTTCGACGTCGGCACGCTCGCGGGCGAAGCCTGGCGCGTGCTGCTGCGACTCCGGCCGCTGGCCGGCGCGCCGGTCCCGACCCCGCCGCACTGACCCGCACCCGGAGGAACGCCCCTTGTCCGAACTGCGCCGCGATCCGCTCGACCAGCGCTGGATCATCATCGCGCCGGAGCGCGCCCGCCGGCCGCGCGGCGCGCTCGGGCTCGCGCCCGGACCGGTGGAGGCGGTCGATCCCTGTCCGTTCTGTCCCGGCCATGAGGCGCTGACGCCGCCCGAGATCCTCGCCCTGCGCGACAGCGCGGGCCACGCCAACGGTCCCGGCTGGCGCGTGCGCGTCTTCCCGAACCAGTTCCCGGCACTGACCGTCGAGGGGGAGAGCGGCCAGCACGGCGACGGCCCGTACGACGCCATGCGTGGCGTCGGAGCGCACGAGGTCATCGTCGAGTCGCCGGTGCACGACCACGACCTCTCCGACCTCGACATGCCGCAGCTGCGCGACGTGCTGCTCTGCTACCGCGACCGGCTGGTCGACCTCTACCACGACGCGCGGCTCAAGTACGTGCTGCTGTTCCGCAACCGCGGGGCGGCCGCCGGCGCGACGCTCGACCACTCGCACAGCCAGCTGATCGCGACGCCGGTCCACCCGATCCGGATCAGCCGCAAGCTCGACGCCTTCCGCGAGCACTTCCGCCGCAAGGAGCGCTGCCTCTGCTGCGACCTGCTGCGCCACGAGCGGCACGACGGCAGCCGCATCGTCCACGACGAGGGCGGCTTCACCACCTTCGCGCCCTACGCCTCGCGCTTCCCGTTCGAGCTGATGATCACGCCGCGCGAGCACCGCTGGAGCTTCGGCGAGCTGTCGCGGCACGAGGCCGAGTCGCTGGCGCGGGCGCTGAAGGATGCGCTGCTGCGCATCCGGCTCGGGCTCGCCGATCCGCCGTACAACATCGTGCTGCACGCCGAGCCGAACCTCCACGCGCAGCCGCGGCGCAGCGGTTTCTGGGACACGCTGCGCCATGATTTCCACTGGCAGCTGATGATCTACCCGCGCCTCGCCCCGGTGGCCGGATTCGAGTGGGGCAGCGGGTTCCACATCAACCCGACGCCGCCCGAGGAGGCGGCGCGGCACCTGCGCGGCGTCGACGTCTCGGAGGCGGCGGTGGCCGCATGGCGGGCCGCGCGCCCGCGCTGAGGGAGGGCCTGCGATGGCGATCCATTACGAGCTGCAGCAGACGCTGACCCTGATCCTCGCCGGCGGCCAGGGCGAGCGGCTGATGCCGCTGACCGCCGAGCGCGCCAAGCCGGCGGTCAGCTTCGGCGGCATCTACCGGATCATCGACTTCACCCTGAGCAACTGCATCAACTCGGGCCTGCGCCACGTCTACGTGCTGACGCAGTACCGCTCGCGCTCGCTCGAGGACCACCTGCGGCTCGGCTGGAACTTCCTGCCGCGCCGTCTCGCGCAGTTCATCGCCCCGCTGCCGCCGCAGCGCGCCACGCGCGAGACGTGGTACGGCGGCACCGCCGATGCCGTGCACCAGAACCTCGAGACGATCGAGGCGGAGGGCAAGAAGCGCGTGCTGATCCTCTCCGGCGACCACATCTACAAGATGGACTACGGCCGGATGATCGTCGACCACGTCGAGCGCAAGGCCGACGCGACCATCGGCGCGATCCCGGTCCGGCGCGACGAGGCGCGCCGCTTCGGCGTGTTCGACATCGGCCCGGACGACGCGGTCCGCGGATTCGCCGAGAAGGCGAAGCAGCCGCGCGAGATGGCCGACCGGCCGGGCTGGTCGCTGGCGTCGATGGGCATCTACCTGTTCGAGACCGCGGTCCTGAAGAAGCTGCTGATCGAGGATGCGCGGCGCGCCGACTCGAGCCACGACTTCGGCAAGGACGTGATCCCGCGCGCCATCGGCGAGCACAAGGTCGCCGTCCATCGCTTCATCGACGAGAACCAGAAGGCGGAGCCGTACTGGCGCGACATCGGGACGATCGACTCGTTCTACGCGGCCAATCTCGACCTGATCTCGGTCGAGCCGCAGTTCAACCTGTACGACCACCACTGGCCGATCTTCACCATGCAGCACAACGAGCCGCCGGCGAAGACGGTCTTCGCCGACCCGCCGGGCACCGGCAAGCGCAGCGAGGTGCTCGACTCGGTGCTGTCGCCCGGAGTCGTCGTCTCCGGCGGGCGGGTCGAGCGGTCGCTGCTCTCCTATCGCTGCCGGGTCGAGGAGCACGCGGTGGTGGAGGACTCGATCCTGCACGCCGGCGTCCTCGTCGGTCCGGGCGCGCGGGTGCGGCGGGCGATCATCGACAAATGGACGCGCGTGCCGCCGGGCGAGACGATCGGCATCGATGCCGATCGCGACCGCCGCCGCTTCACCGTCTCGCCGGGCGGGATCGTGGTGGTGCCGATGCGCTACGACTTCAGCGCGAGCGCTTGACGCGGCGCCGCCGCGGCGCCGGAGTCCGGAAGCGGGGGGCTTCGAAAGCAGCGGAGGCCGCCCTTGCCGAGGCGGCCTCCGCGACGGAACGCCCGTTCGCTCGCGGGCATCCCAGCACTGCACTGCGTTCAGTTCACTTCAAGGTCAAGGTCACTTCAGGAGCTGTTCGTCCGCAGGGACTTGCCGGTACCCAGGTGCGATCAGCGGAGCACGCGCAAGCGACTCCGCCCATCCGACTAGCAACCGGTGTGCCGCGATGTCCCAGTCGGCGAGCGATCTGTCCCAGCTGCGCGGTCGTCAGCGCAAACCAAGCAGCGACAGTCGGTTGCGAACTCTCGTCGGATCTGCCGGTGGCGGCCGATCGGGCGGGCGGCTGGTCGATTCGTCCCAAGCGGCAGGCGCTGGGACGAATCGCCCCAATCAGGCCGGGTTCGGCTGGGGCGAATCGTCCCCGGCGTCCTCGTCGTCCTCGTCCCTGGCGACGCCGTACTCGATCAACTTGCGGTACAGCGTCCGGCGGTTGATGCCGAGAAGTTCGGCGCTGCGGCCACGGTGGCCGCCGCACTCGCGCAGGGTCTTCAGGATGTGCTGGCGCTCGAGCGCGTCGAGCGTGACCGGCGTCGGCTCGCCGCCGGCCTCGATCGCGACCACCTTCTCCCGCAGCTCGCCGGGCAGGTCCTCGAGCTCGACCTGCGGCGTGACGCAGAGGATGGCGGCGTGCTCGACCGCGTTCTCGAGCTCGCGGATGTTGCCGGGCCAGCGATGCGCCTGCAGCGCCTTCATCGCCGTCGGGGAGAACCCCCCGATCCGCTTGTGGAAGCGCGCGGCGCACGCCTGCAGGAAGTGGCCGGCCAGCAGCGCGAGGTCGTCCATCCGGTCGCGCAGCGGCGGCAACTCGAGGCTCATCACCCGCAGCCGGTAGTAGAAGTCCTGGCGGAACAGCCCCTTCTCGACGTCGCGCTTCAGGTCGGAGTTGGTCGCGGCGACGATGCGCACGTCGACCTTGCGCACCTTGCGCTCGCCGAGGCGCAGCAGTTCGCCGGCCTCCAGCACCCGCAGCAGGCGCTGCTGCATGTTCAGCGAGATGTTGCCGATCTCGTCGAGGAACAGGGTGCCGCGATCGGCCGCCTCGAACAGCCCCTGCGTGGTCTTGTCGGCGCCGGTGAAGGCGCCCTTGGCGTAGCCGAACAGCTCGCTCTCGAGCAGGCTGTCGGGCAGCGCGCCGCAGTTGATCGGGATGAACGGCTCGGCGGAGCGCGGGCTGCGCCGGTGGATCTCGCGGGCGATCAGCTCCTTGCCGGTGCCGGTCTCGCCGAGGATCAGCACGGTCGAGTTGGTCGGCGCCACGCGGTCGAGCAGCTGCAGGCTCTTCTGGAACGGCACGCTCCGTCCGATCAGGGTCGGACCGGGCGAGAGATGGGCCACGCGCCGCTCGAGCCGCCCCTGCTTGTCGCGCAGCGACTTCTTCTCGAGCGCCCGCTTGACGGTGAGCCGCACCTCGTCGAGGTCGAACGGCTTGGAGAGGTAGTCCTCCGCGCCGCGCTTCACCGCGTCGACGGCCGACTGCAGGCTGGCGAAACCGGTGATCACGATCAGCTCGGTCTCGGGGCTTTCCAGCTTGACCCGCTCCACCAGCTCGAGTCCGTCCATCCCCGGCATCCGCACGTCGGTGCAGACGAGGTCGAACAGCTCCTCGCGGACGCGCGCCAGCGCCGCCTCGGCGTTGGCCGCCTGCTCGACGGTGTAGCCCTCCTCGACCAGGATCTCGGCCAATCCGCTGCGGATCGCCTCTTCGTCGTCGACCACCAGGATGCGGGGCATCAGCTCTCCCTCTTCGGGCCCGGATCGGGGCGATTCGTCTCGCCGGCGGCGGCCGGCCCGGCGTCGAGCGGGAGTTCCAGCTCGAAGCGGGCGCCCCCCTCGGCGCGATTCTCGGCAAACAACGCGCCGTGGTGCTCCTTCACGATGCCCCACGAGACGGAAAGGCCGAGCCCGGTCCCCTCGCCGGGCGCCTTCGTGGTGAAGAACGGCTCGAACAGGTGGGGGAGCACCTCGGCGGGGATCCCGGCACCGCTGTCCTCGACGGCGATGCGCACGGCGCGACCGCCGGTCGGGAGGCGCGTCGCCGGCGCGACGGTCGCGCGCACCGCGACGGTCCCGTCCTTGCCGATCGACTGGAACGCGTTCAGCATGAGGTTGAGCAGCACCTGCGACAGCTGCTGGCGATTGCCCCACAGCGGCGGCAGGCCCGGCTCGAGCTCCACCGTCACCCGGATCTGCTGCATCTGCGCGCGGTCGTTCAGCAGCGCCACCGTCCCCTGCACCACCTCGTCGAGGGGGAAGCGCTCGAATCGCGTCGGCGCCGCGCGGGCGAAGTCGAGCAGGTTGCGGGTGATCGCCGCCACGCGTTTCCCCTGCTCGACGATCTTGGCCAGCTTGTCGAGGTCGATCTCGCCCTTCTTCGCCCGCTCGAGCGCCCGCTGGGCGAACATCGTGATGATGCCCATCGGGTTGTTGATCTCGTGGGCGACGCCGGCGGCGAGCGCGCCGACCGAGGAGAGCCGCTCGGCCTTGATCAGCCGCGCCTCGATCGCCTTGCGCTCGGAAACGTCGCGCAGGATCGAGCGGACGCCGGTGGCGCGACCCGCCTCGACCACCGGCGTGGCGGAGATCTCGACCGGGAACGGCGCGGTGCCGTCCGGCCCGGCCAGCGCCGAATCGAACGCGCGCAGCGGGTTGCCGGCCAGCACGTGCTCGAAGGCGCGGCGGGTGGCATCGCGCGCCTCGGGGGCGACGAACTCGAGGAACAGCCGTCCGCGCAGCGCCTCGGCCGGCAACCCGAGCCGTTCGGCCTGGCGGCGATTGGCCGAGACGATGCGTCCCTCGGCGTCGGTCACCTGCATCAGGTCGGACGCATTCTCGACGATGTCGGAATAGCGCTTCTCCGAGTCGACGATGCGCGCGTGGGCATGGCGCAGCTCGTCGAGCGCCTCGCGCAGCTGCGCGGTCCGGTCGGCGATCGTCTTCTCCATCCCGCCGTAGAGCGAGGCGAGCTCGCCCGCCATCGCGTTGAACTCGCGCGCCAGCTCCTCCGCCTCGTCGTGGGTCCGGATGTCGATGCGCTGGCCGAGCTCGCCGCGGCCGATGCGGCTTGCGCCGTCGCGCAGCAGCTCGAGCGGCCGGGTGAGGCGGCGGGTCAGGAACAGCCCGACCAGCGTGGCGAGCAGCAGCGCTGCCGCGAGGACCGCGGTGAAGACGACGCGGAAGTGGTGCACGCTGTCGAGCAGCTCGCGCGCGGGCCGCTCGACCGCCAGCACGTAGCGCAGCGTCGCATCGTCGCTGCGCGGTTCGAGCGGCGCGAACGCCAGCATCTCGCCGCTCCGGAACAGCGCGGCGTTCGATTGCAGCGCGCGGGCGTGGTCGCGCAGCCCGAACTCGGTCGGCAGCGCCGCCGCGCGGCCCGGCGCCGAGCTCGCCACCAGCGCCATCGTGCGCGCGTCGAACACGGTCCGCAGCGAGCCGTCGCGGTCGTGCGCCGGCGGCGCCGCGGTCGGCTCCTGGTGCAACCCGCGCAGCAGCCGCCGCCACGAATGGACCAGGAAGATCCAGCCGTATTCGGTGCCGTATTGCCCCTGCACGCGGCTGGCGAACAGCTCGAGCGCGTCGCCGCCGTCGCCGCCGGGCCGCGGCACCGTCGCGCGCAGCAGGTCGCGCTCGGGATGGGCGTCGCGGACCTGCGCGAACGCCGCGAACAGCAGCGGGAGCAGGGGCGACTCCGGCGGCGGGAGCGGGCGCGGAAAACCCTGCAGGTCGCGTTCCACCAGCTGGCGCGCTCGCGGCGCGCCGTCGCGCTCGACCCACAGGAGCGGCGTATCGCGCCCGCCGCCGAACGCCGGTGACAGGACCAGCGCCAGCTCGCACGCGTCCTGGCGGTCCTGCATGCGGCGCAGCGCCTGTTCGACCGCGTCGAGGTCCTTCTCCACTCGCTTCCATTCGTCGGGGGTGAACGCGCGCCGCTCGCCGCTCGAGCGCTCGTCCGGATCGGGGACGAACACCTTGAGCAGGTTGTCGGGATCGAGGTTCTCCTTCACCAGCGAATCGAGCTGCTTGCGCGCCCCCTCGAGCTCATCGCGCACCCGTCGCGCGTCGGTCACGCACGATTCCGACAGCAGCGTGAGCGCCTGCTCGCTCAGCGCGTCGGACGCCTTGCGCAGCGCGTAGAGGGAGACGGCGACGGCCGGAAGGACCGCCACCGCGACCAGCACGGCCAGCACCTTGTTGCGGATGCGATGGCGGGCGTCGATCCGGGGCACGCCTTCCATCGTCATCGCTCCGGCGCCGTCTCGACCAGCAGCCGGCCGGCCTTCGGGTTGCGCTCGAGCGTCACCTTGCGCACGCGCGGCGAGGGCCAGACGATGCGGACCTCGTCGGCGCGCGCCGCCGAGCCGAGGCCGAAATGCGCCTCGAACGGCCCCTGCGACAGGTAGGAGCCGCCGGAGAGCAGCTCCACGACCTGCTTGCGGCCGCCGGAGTCGAGGAAGAGCTGCACGTTCACCGCGTCGCCGCGGATCTCCTGACGCGCGTCGGGCGCGGCGTCGATCGAGCGCCGCAGCGCGCCGATGCGCACCTCGACCACCAGCGATTGCGCGCCGCGCGCCAGCCGGTTCTCGAGGCAGACGACCGGGCCGTGGTTCTGCGCCAGCAGCAGGTCGAGGTCGCCGTCGCCGTCGATGTCGCCGGTGACCACGCCGCGTGCGGCGTAGCTGCGCGCCAGCGCCGCCCCGGCGCTCGAAGTCACGTCGACGAAGCGGCCGCCGCCGGTGTTGAGGAACAGCAGCGGGTACTCCGCCTGGCACGCCGCCTGCGGCTGGCGCGGGCTGGTGTAGCCGTTGCCGATGAACAGGTCCTGGTCGCCGTCGTTGTCGAAATCGAGGAAGACGCAGCCCCAGCCGACGAAGCGGCTGGTCGCCTCGGCCAGCCCGGACTGCTCGGTGAGGCGTTCGAAGAATGGCGACGGTCGCAGCGTCCCGTCCGCTTGCGGCCGCTCGTCGATCCGGAACAGGAACAGCGACGCCGACTGCCGCCGCCAGTTGGTGGTGAGCACGTCGAGGTCGGCGTCGCCGTCGGCGTCGCCGCGGGCGATGCCCATGCCGGAGAGACGGTCGTCGAGACCGAAGCCGTCGGTGGCGTGCTCGAGCCGCCGGCGCAGCGTCGGCATCGAGGGGGTGTCGGCGGCGATGTTGTGCAGGCAGATGTTGTCGGTCGCGTCGTTGGCGACGTAGAGGTCGGGGTAGTCGTCGCCGTCGATGCGCAGGAAGACCGCGCCCATCCCGCGGCCGCCGTGGTCGTCGAGCCGCGCGATACGCGTCACGTCGGAAAACAGCAGTTGCTCCTCGCCACCCTCGTTCAGGTAGAGGCGGTCCTGCTGCGGTTCGAAAGTGGTGGGCTTGAACTCCGGCGGCTCGGGACGGTCCTCGCGCGTGGTCTCGTCGGCCGCAGTCAGCGCGTGGCGCTCGGCGAAGTACGCCAGGTAGTTGGCCACGTAGAGGTCGAGGTCGCCGTCGGCGTCGAGGTCGCCGAAACTGACGCCGGTCGAGAACTCGGGCACCTCGTGGTCGAGCCAGGTCGCGCCGAGCGCATCGGTCGGCGGCCCCGGACGGGCGAGCGGCAGGCGCCGCGCGTCGATCCGCACCCAGTGCCAGCGGGTGCCGCCGACGCCCGCCTCCTCGGTGGCGTCGGCGAAGCCGAGCTCGCCCTGGTCGAGCAGCAGGTTCCGGAGCAGCAGGTTCCGGCCGAGCGCGCTGATGAACAGGTCGACGTCGCCGTCCTGGTCGACGTCGCCGGCGCAGACGCCCTGCGCGGCGCCGCGCCAGCTGATGCCGCACTCGGCGGTGGCGTCGACGAAGCGGAGCTTGCCCTCGGGCACCAGCTGGTTCAGCAGGATCCCGATGCCGACCGGGGCGGCGCTGCCGCGCAGGAGCACCAGGTCGAGGTCACGATCCTGGTCGAGATCGAGCAGGCCGATGCCGGGCGCCACCGCGTCGGCGATCGAGAGCACGCCGTGCTCGACGTCGTGCCGCCAGCCGGCGAGCCCGACCTCCTCGGTCACGTCGACGAACTCGGTCGGGGCGGTGATCGGGGCGGCCGGCGGCACCGACTCGGTGGCGCGCAGCGCCCGGGACGGGAGCGGACCGAAACCGACGACCACGAACGCGCCGAGCGCGAGCGCGCTGAGCAGCAGCAGTCCCCAGGCAAGCCGCGCGTCGGAGGCGAATCGCACGCGGCGCATTTTGGCGAACAGCCGGCGGCAGTCCACTCGAGTCGGTAGCGTGCCGGGATGGACGGCCGGGAGTCGGTCGAGCTCTCGATCGAGGGCATGCGCTGCGCGGGGTGTGCCGACACCATCGCCGCGGCGTTGACGGCAGTGCCGGGCGTGGCGGCGGTCGACGTGAGCGACGTGGCCGGACTGGCGCGAGTCGGCGGGACGCGGCTCTCGCCCGCCACGCTGATCGCCGCGGTCGCGCGAGCGGGCTACGTCGCGGCACCCACCGGCGCGCTGGCCGCTGCGTTGCTCGCGCGGCGGGAGGGGAGCGCCCTGCTGCAGGCCGCCCTCCTGGCGGCGCTGGCCCATGCCCCGGAGCTCCCGGCGCCGGCCGGCGCCCTGCTCGCGGTGGCGGCGTTGGCGCTGCCCGGCCGCAGCTTCCTCGTCGGTGCGGTCCGGTCGCTGGCGGCCCGGCAGGCGACGATGGACCTCCTCGTGGCGCTCGGTGCCGGCGCGGCGGCGCTGTCGGCGCTGCTGGTCGCCGCCGGGCTCCTGCCGCCGGCCTGTGACCACGGCCATG